>JAEWYE010000059.1 GCA_023458755.1 Bacillota bacterium
GCTGTAAATGATGTTGATATCAATCCCGAATCGGCGGGAAATATCTGAAATAATGGCCTCGGAGACATTCTTCCGGGTGTAGGTCATCCGGACAATAAGCTGTCCCGGATCCAGCGCCACCATGGGGGAATTGGCGTCAATGAGCTCCTCTACCTTGCTCAGGTTGGAAGTGGTAGCAATAAAGGAGCGGGTCACCGCCTCTTTTGGCGTGGAGAAGATGGAAAATACGTCTCCCATCTCTACCACCCGTCCGCCGTCCATGACAGCTACCCTCTGGCAGACGTCCTTGACCACCGCCATCTCATGAGTGATGATGACGACCGTGATCCCTGTCTTGCGGTTGATGTCCTGAATGAGGCGGAGGATGGAGCGGGTGGTCTGGGGATCCAGAGCGGAGGTGGCCTCGTCACAGAGGAGCACCTTGGGATCGCTGGCCAGGGCCCGGGCAATGGCCACCCGCTGCTTCTGACCGCCGGAGAGCTGAGAGGGATAGGCATCGGCCTTGTCGGGCAGATCCACCAGTTCCAACAGATCCTTTACCTTGCGTCCGGCTTCCGCCTTGTCAATCCCCTTGAGGGGAAAAGCCACATTTTGCGCCACGGTGCGGGAAGGCATCAGGTTAAAGTGCTGAAAGATCATACTGATCTTTTTCCGCTCCTGCCTGAGCTCCCGCTCCGGCATTCGTGTCAGCTCCCGGCCGTCCACCATCACGGTGCCGGAGGTTGGGCGTTCCAGAAGATTGATGCAGCGTACCAGGGTGGACTTGCCCGCCCCCGAATAGCCGATGATGCCGAAAATCTCTCCCGCCTTGATTCCCAGAGACACATCCCGCACGGCGTGGACGCCGTCGCGTTCCGCTCCAAAGGTCTTGCTGACATGTTCAAGCTGAATCATGTACATCCCTCATTTCCAAAAAACAAAAAGAGTGGGAAGCGTCACCGCTTCCCACTCTTCCTAACTGCAAAGCCACCCCTCTGGGGGGTGTGACTCATCGGAAGACTTCAGGTGCGGAGGCGCAAGGCATCGTGGGCATCGGCATCATAGCCATGTCCATCTTCCGCATCATCATTCCATAACAGTATGCCATACCAGCGCACCTCTTTTCCTACTCTCCGACCCGGGTTTCTTATTGGGTTTCATATTAGCACCCCAAAACCCGTGTGTCAACTAAAAATTGCGGGTTTAGAGAAAAAGGAGAAAACGATTGGGTAAATCGGACTGTTTCTAAGAAAAAGGAACAAAGAAACAGCGGCTTTTGCAGGGCAGGGCATGCGGCGCGGGTCAAAGCTGTAAAAAATTTATAAAAAGCGGCAAACGGACAGCTGTTTTCATACTTTGGATGGATGACATAATCTCTTTTTATCTGTTACACTTGTTCGGTATCATAAAATAGGTTTTGTTTGCCTACTATGAGGAAGCGGTTTTTCATCGTTACATTTGCCGCGCTGACCCTGGCTTAATTTATCCTAAATTATAAAAATTTTCTGGAGCTTAAATATGAAAAATAATGAAAAAACGTTTACACTGACAATTAACGGCATAGACAACAGCGAATGGCAGGGTACATTGCAGGTGCCAGGTGGTGGGGCGGTGCCCTTCTCTTCCGTTCTTGAGCTGCTCAAAGAGGTCACTGCACAAATAGAGACCATGACAAAAGCGGAGTGAGGTGCAGCGCGCCCCATCCCTGCGGGCAGGACCTTTTTTCACCCGGACGCGTCGGCAATCTATCTTTTGAACATGGTGATGCTCTGCTGCTTTGCTAAAAGAATTTTTTAATAAACCATAACATTAAGCATAAAATGATGCCGTTTAAGCACAAAGCGTGCGCCCCCTTTTTTCGTGTTATCCTGCGTGCAGGAAATCACGAAAAGGAGGGGGCGTTTTCATGTCAAAAACTACCGGGCGGCAAACCGATCATCCGCTTGCCGCACCTAACGCGAATGAAAATGTCTGGCCCAGGCAGACCTGCCCTGCATTTACGCCGAGGGAGTGTGCGGTGGCTCCCATGCGGGAGTGCTGGTATTGCGTCTATGCAGATTTTTATTTGGATAGACCGCGTGCACTGGATGTGGGCATGTGCGAATGGCCTAAAAAAGTGCTGCCCCAATAAAGAGAGGAGATATTATAAAAAAGAGATTTTTCAGCAGTACGCAAAGCGGTGATACGGTCCAACTCACCGGAGATATCACTACCGACACAGCGCAGCTTGGGTATATCACTTTGTACAAGTCTGTAACCTTGGATTTTGCGGGCCACACCATCCATTTCAACGCGATTGGAGCCAGCGGCAGATGCGGGCTGTTTAATATTGCTGCCGGGGGGAGCCTGACGCTCAAAGGAAACGGTGGAGTTACTCTGAGCAGCAATAATACCTCGTTAGCGCAAGTCCTCACCGGCGGCACGGGGGCGGTATTGAGCGGCAGATCTCCGCAAGCCCCTTGACACTGATCTCCTTCGGCACCCCCGTGGCGATCTCCGGCGGCACATTTTCGGCGTCAAAAAGTACCCGCGTCAATAACGGCGCGGGCACAGTAAAGT
>JAEWYE010000060.1 GCA_023458755.1 Bacillota bacterium
GAAGGTGGCCTTGGCATTGACGGCGGCGATGCCGTCGTCGATCTTGGTGCCACCGTCGTACATGCGGAATTCGCCGTCGGCCGGGGTATCGAAGACGTCGGAGGGATCGGAGAGGACGGTGAAATCCACACCCATCAGGCCCAGCAGGCGCTTGATTTCCCGGTTGTTGCCGACGCAGTAGCCGTCGAAGCCGCCGTTCACGTTGATGGCGGCGCCTTCCTTGCGTTCCTGGCCGGCCCACAGGTTGGTCAGCACGCCCTTGAGCATGTTGTCGTAGCCGGTGATGTGGCTGCCGACGAAGGACGGGGTATGGGCGAAGGGCACGCGGAAGTCTTCCGGAATGGAACCCTTCTGCTTGGCGTTCTTGATGAAGCCGTCCAGGTCGTCGCCGATCACCTCGGCCATGCAGGTGGTGGAGACGGCGATCATCTTCGGCTTGTACAGCGCGTGGGCGTTGGCCAGGCCGTCGATCATGTTGTTCAGGCCGCCGAACACGGCCGCGTCTTCCGTCATGGAGTCGGAGACGCAGGAGGAAGGCTCCTTGAAGTGACGGTTCAGGTGGGAACGGAAGTAGGCGACGCAGCCTTGGGAACCATGCACATAGGGCAGGGTGCCTTCGAAGCCGGAGGCGCAGAGGACGGCGCCCAGGGGCTGGCAGGCCTTGGCCGGATTGACGGTCAGGGCTTCGCGCTTGAAGTTGATTTCCCGGTATTCCCAGGACTTGGTGAAGGCCTCGACTTCCTTGACCTTGTCGGCGGAAGCGCAGTCCTCGAACTGCTTCTTGCGGGCCATCAGGTCCTGGTATTCGGGCTGTTTGAACAGCTCGTTGTGGTCGAGCACTTTCTCAGCGGATTGCGGCATTTTGAATCTCCTTTTTACGCGCCGGGCGGTCATCCCCGCACCGACAGCGCTTCAAGTTTCCGGCTCCCCTAACCCTCTGCCGACCGGCAGCAGGCATGGGAGACGGACTTCGTACTTGCAGGCGGCCTGGGCTTACTTTTTCCAGGGGGCCTTGGTCATGCTCCAGACCGGGCTGTTGATGGCCATGTCCATGTCGCGGGCGAAGATGGCGAAGCCGTCGTAGCCGTGATACGGGCCGGAGTAGTCCCAGGAGTGCATCTGGCGGAAGGGGATGCCCATCTTCTGGAAGATGTACTTTTCCTTGACGCCGGAACCCACCAGGTCGGGACGGATCTTTTCGGCGAACTTCTCGAACTCGAAGCCGGTCACGTCGTCGTAGATCAGGGTGCCGTCTTTGACGTAGTGGGTGGTGCGCTGGTAGTCGTCGCCGTGGGCGAATTCGTAACCGGCACCGACCACTTCCATGCCCAGGTCCTCATAGGCGCCGACCACGTGACGGGGGCGCAGGCCGCCCACGTACAGCATGACCTTCTTGCCCGTCAGGCGCGGCTTGTACTTGGCGATGATGCCGTCCACCATGGCCTGGTACTTGGCGATGACCTTCTCGGCGTTTTCCTTGATCGTGTCGTCGAAGTGGGAAGCGATTTCCCGCAGGGAGGCAGCGATCTTGGAGGGGCCGAAGAAGTTGTACTCGACCCAGGGAATGCCGTACTTCTCTTCCATGTGCCGGCTGATGTAGTTCATGGAACGGTAGCAGTGCAGCAGGTTGAGCTTGGCCTTGGGGGTCTTTTCCATTTCCGCCAGGGTGCCGTCGCCGGACCACTGGGCGATCACGCGCAGGCCCATCTCTTCCAGCAGGATGCGGGAGGACCAGGCGTCGCCGCCGATGTTGTAGTCGCCGATGATGGTGACGTCGTAGGGGGTGGATTCGAAGCCCTTGTTGTCAGCCTTGTCCAGGACCCAGTCGCGCACCATGTCATTGGCGATGTGGTGGCCCAGGGACTGGGAGACGCCGCGGAAGCCTTCGCAACGCACCGGCACGATGGTCTTGGAGATTTCCTTGGTCTTCTTCTTGGCCACGGCCTCGATGTCGTCACCGATGAGGCCGATGGGACATTCGGACTGGATGGAGATGCCGCGGGCCAGGGGGAAGATTTCCGTGATCTCGTCGATCACCTTGTCCAGCTTCTTGTCGCCGCCGAAGACGATGTCCTTCTCCTGGAAGTCGGAGGTGACCTGCAGGACGGTGAAGTTGTCCACGCCGACGGTGCCGGAGGCGTAGTTGCGACGGGTGCCCCAGGAGTACTGGCCGCAGCCCACGGGACCGTGGGAGATGTGCACCATGTCCTTGATGGGGCCCCACACCACGCCCTTGGAGCCGGCATAGGCACAACCGCGGATGGTCATGACGCCGGGCAGGGACTTGATGTTGGACTTCACGCCGCAGTCGGGCTTGCCCTCTTCGTACACGTTGAGGTGCTTGGCGCGCTTCTTGGCGGCCTTCTCCGGGTAGGCTTCGAGCACCTCCTGGATCAGCGCCTGGTTGCGCGTTTTGTCGTCGAGTACCGCACTCATGTGATTCTCCTAAATTGCGTATTCGCTCAGCGGAACCCGGCCGCTCCGGAGGGAGCCCTGCCGGTTTCCGCGCCGGTGATCCTTAAGCGGCGCTCTTGGACTTGCCGACGATGGACTCGTCTTCCTTGCTCATGATGCCGAACTCGAGCAGCAGGTCTTCCAGCTCGTCCATGGAGATGGGGGTGGGGATCACGCCGTTGCCGGCATTGGCATGGACCTTCTGGGCCAGGGCGCGGTATTCGCCGGCCTGCTTGGACTCGGGGTCGTACTCCAGCACGGTCATGCGGCGCAGTTCGGCGTGCTGCACCACGTTGTCGCGGGGGACGAAGTGGATCAGCTTGGTGCCGAGCTTCTTGGCCAGGGCGTCGGCCAGCTCGTATTCCTTGTCGGTCTTGCGCTCGTTGCAGATCAGACCGCCCAGACGCACGCCGCCGGCATTGGCGTACTTCAGGATGCCCTTGGAG
>JAEWYE010000061.1 GCA_023458755.1 Bacillota bacterium
TTACAACGTTGCTATCTCTCACGCTGCCAAGAAACTGGTGCGCCTCATTTACGCCTTAGAGAAATCCGGAGAGCCTTACCGTCTGGTAGCGTAATTTTCTCATAATAGCCGATGCGGCGTTCAACCGAACGCCTGCTTTGCTATACCCTTTTTTAACCATCTGCTTTTTTCCACCTTCCTCAATTTCAGGCTTGACTTTTAATAGTTAATCTTTCTTATCTTACATGAATCAAAATGTTTTTTGCATTGAATGGATGCACGCTGTTGTGCGGGACGAGGAGAATAGGGGTGAAAAGACAATAAAAAACGCCTTCATCCCTAACAAGGGACGAAGGCGCAATGCTCCGCGGTACCACCCTAATTTTTGTAAAGCAAACTCTCTGCGGCTATTAACGGTGCCTGCCGTCACAATCTACTTGCGCACTAAATGCGGTTCAACTGTGCCGCTCCAAAGGGAACTTCACTGATTCCTGTTCGTAAATGTGCTTTCAGCTGCTAACACATTTTCTCTGGCCGTCAAAAGATCAGTTACTTTTCTTTATCATCGCGTTATTTACATCTTAATATATCACGTTGTGGGAACGATTGCAAGTGATTCCTTTGAGTTGCGTGCCAAAGGAACAAAAATCTGCACGAGGTTCTATTTTGCCGGGCATTTTCCGGTGGATTCCCGAACAATCAGCTCCGGCCGCAGTAGAAGCTTGCTGATACTAACATTATTAATCAGCTCGTCCAGCATCATAAAGGCGCTTTTGCCAAGGCAAACCCTGTCTTGGCGCACGGTTGTCAAAGTCGGTGTTAAATGCTGGGCAACCGGCAAGTCATCAAATCCGATTACGCTTACATCTTCCGGCACTCTCTTGCCTAACCTTCTCAGCTCCGCGATTACGCCGGATGCAATCAGGTCGCTTGCGCAAACAATGGCAGTTGCGCCGTTGTTCAAAAATGTGCCGACATGATATTTGGCACAGTCCGGCACAAACCATCCGTGCGCAATCAAATTTGAATCTGCTTCCAGCGAATTCTTTTCCATAGCTTGTTGGAATGCGGATAAACGCTCCTCGGTTACCATACTGTTTTTTGAACCGTTGAGCAGAGCAATTTTGGTGTGACCGTTTTCAACCAGATGTTGCACAGCCAATTCAATACCTTCAAACCCGTCAGTACCAACGTAACCGACGTTTTTGTTCTGCGGAATGTGGTTGTCCAGCAATACGGTAGGAACCGTGGTTTTGTGGAGTTGGGTGATATAATCGTCATGAAGAGCAAAGCCCAGCAAAAATGCTCCGCTGAAACCGCATCTTAACATATAAGAATCGAATTTATTTTGTGTCTGCATATTTAAATTTGTCGGTATAACCGTAACATCACAGTGTCTGCGTGCGGCGGCAAGTTTAAATCCTACTATAATCTCATATCCGAATTGATCGATGCTCTCATATTCCATATTTTCAATCAGAATGCAGACTTTGCGGTTGCCCATTTTTTGCACGCGTTTTGAAGAGTATCCCATTTCTACAGCAGTATCGAGTACCAGCTGGCGCATTTCTTCACTGATGTCGTTTGCGCCGTTCAGTCCTTTTGAGACTGTGCTCACTGCAATCCCGAGCTTGTTGGCGATGTCTTTAATGGTAGGCAAAGTTATCCCTCACTTGCACTCTTTATACGTATATTTCAACGTATATCAGTATACACTTTTTTTTGTTGAGTTTTCAATAGTTTTTCTGAGAATAAATAATGTTTGGTGAATGATTCACATACAAGAGGAGGTAAGAGATGTGAGGCATCCTCACCTTTCTCGGCTGACGCGAACTGGTCAATATATGAATTGAAAATCTTTTTTGAAAATCGCTTAAATTATTATTGACAATTATAGGCTAAAATGATAATATTCAAGTGTTGAATGCGAAAAAATACGAAAATATATCATTTGAATTTGCAGCCAACACATTTTTTAAAAGCAAATCGGAAACGTTTCCAAAACAAAAAATAATATTTGAGCAAGAAAGAAGGATGATATTAACTGGTCATTTCTATTAATTGACAAGTTATACCACTTTTGCTATGATGAACATTGAACTATATTTCGTAAATTTTCGATAACAGGTGATAGTATGCCAGTAAAATTAAAAAACAAACAATTTGTTCGTGGAGCAGGAATACTGCTGCCCATCACCAGTTTGCCTTCCTGTTACGGCATTGGCACATTGGGAAAACCGGCTTTCGAATTCATCAATTTCCTGAAAGCGGCCGGTCAAAAATACTGGCAGGTGCTTCCGGTCGGTCCTACCAGTTATGGTGACAGTCCCTATCAATCGTTTTCTGCCTTCGCGGGTAATCCGTATTTTATTGATTTTGATATTCTAATTGCCGAAGGACTCCTTGCGAAAGAAGAAATATCCGCTTTTGATTGGGGTACCGACCCGGAAAATGTGGATTATGCTAAACAATTTCAATCCCGCTTTCCAATCTTGCGCAAGGCATTTCAGCGCAGTAAGCATAGTAATAAAAAGGAATATAAAGTTTTCTGTGAAAAAAATGCTTTCTGGCTGCCGGACTACAGTCTTTATATGGCGTTAAAGTTCCATTTTGATAATCACGAATGGTTACTTTGGCCCGAAGATATCCGTTTTTACGAGCCGCAGGCAGTTCAGCGCTACGAGAAAGAATTAAAAGAAGAAATTAATTTCTGGAAATTCTGCCAATTCAAATTTTTTGAACAATGGGAAGCGCTGAAAAACTACGCGAACGAAAACGGAATTCAGATAATCGGTGATATCCCGATTTATGTAGCACTCGACAGTGCAGATATTTGGGCATCAGCGGATTTATTCCAACTGGACGAAAACAGACACCCGACAAAAGTTGCCGGTGTTCCGCCGGACGCCTTTTCCACGACAGGGCAACTGTGGGGAAATCCGCTTTACAACTGGCGGGTAATGGAACAGGACGGGTTTGCATGGTGGAAGCGGCGGATGGAGTTTTCCGCAAAGGTATATGACGTGATCCGCATCGATCACTTTATCGGTGTGGTTCAATATTATGCAATCCCGGCAGGAGACGATACCGCGGAAAACGGGAATTGGCAGGAAGGTCCGGGCAAAAAACTGACGGATGCCATCAATCAGGCAATCGGAGACTCCAAGGTAATTGCGGAGGATTTGGGCGTCGCAATTCCCAAGGTAACAAAGCTGCTGCAAAAGAACGGGTATCCGGGAATGAAAATCATCCAGTTCGCATTTGACGGAAATCCGAAAAACTGGCATTTGCCGTATCTTTACACCGCAAATATGGTTGTATACGGCGGCACGCATGACAATGATACACTGGTCGGTTTTTATCAAAGCAGAAAGCACAAAGAATTAAAATTTATCATGGATTACCTGAACGTGAAGCATAAAAAAGAAATTCCTTGGGCAATTGTCCGTACCCTGTATCAAAGTACTGCCGATACGGTGATTTTTCAGGTGCAGGATGTTTTGGAGCTGCCAAACAGTGCGCGTATGAATGTGCCGGCCACTATCGGAACCAACTGGCTGTGGCGGATGACCCAAAGTCAAATGGAAGAACTGCAAACCAAAGTTTCAAAAAAGCTTCGCCGCCTTACGCAGCTTTATGGTCGGTGAATGTAGGCGTGAATTTTAATGTTCCATGCTATAACAACGATTGGTAAATGGCCTATTATGGAAAGGATGATAGAAAAATGAATACATTTAAAAATGATATCCTTACAATTTTAGAAGATGATTACGGCAAGTCAATCAAACAGGCAAGTACGGTTGAACTCTATAACGCGGTCTCAAAAGCCGCCATGAAGAGCATTAAGGAAAAATGGCAGTCTGGATATTCTTCCGGCAAGAAAGCCTGTTATCTCTCTGCTGAATTTTTAATTGGAAGACTGATTTACAGCAATTTGCTCAATTTAGGCTTGCTTAGCCAGTTATCCGAGCTTTTTAACGAAAATAATATTGATTTAAATGTATTTGAAGACATTGAAGACGCAGCGCTCGGCAATGGCGGATTAGGCAGACTGGCTGCCTGCTTTCTCGATTCCGCAGCCACACAGAATATTGTGCTGAACGGCTATGGCATCCGTTACCGCTACGGGCTTTTTAAGCAGTATTTTGAAGACGGTTTCCAAAAGGAAACAGCCGACAACTGGCAGCGTTTCGGTGACCCGTGGTCATACCGCAAAGAAGCAGAAATGGTTACCGTCCATTTTAAGGACCAAACCGTATACGCCGTTCCTTATGACACTGCGGTTATCGGGTACGGTGCGGCTACCATCAACACGCTGCGTCTTTGGCAGGCGGAGCCGGTTCAGGACTTTGATTTTAAGCTGTTCAACGATCAAAAATATGATCTTGCGGTGAAAGAAAAAGATAATGCCGAGGCAATTACCAGTGTTTTATACCCGAATGATGATACCGATAAAGGAAAAAAACTGCGGTTAAAACAGCAATATTTCTTTTCCAGCGCATCTTTACAGGATATTATCCGTACTTACAAAGCAAAATACGGCAGTGATTTCTCTCATTTCTCCGGTGAATATGCCATTCAGCTGAATGATACACATCCGGTTGTTGCTATTCCGGAGTTTATCCGCATTTTGGTCACGGAAGAAGGGGTAGCATTCGCAAGAGCACTCAAAATTGCGAAGCAGACGTTTGCGTACACCAATCATACCATTATGGCGGAAGCACTTGAAAAGTGGGATGTCAAGCTCTTTAAATCCGTTATTCCGGAGGTCTACAAATTTGTCGCGCTGATTAACAAAGCGCTCCAAAAGGAACTTGCTTCCTTCGGCATTGCTTCAAGTGACCAAAAACAATATTTGATTATTGACGACAACCGCATTCACATGGCACGCCTTGCTATTTTTGCAACGCATTCCACAAACGGCGTTGCGCAGATTCATACCGATATTTTGAAGAACGATGCTTTGCGTGAATGGTACAGCATCTATCCGGAACGCTTTAACAACAAGACAAACGGCATTACACAGCGTCGCTGGCTGGCTCTTGCCAATATGGAGCTTTCCGGCTTTATCAGTGAGAAAATCGGCAGCGCGTGGGTGACCGATTTAGATAAACTCAAGGATTTGGAGCAGTTTAAAAATGATGCTGCCGTTCTGAAACAGTTTGCCGAGATTAAGCATATCAAAAAGCAGCAATTGGCAGATTATGTTCAAAAGAAGGAAAACTTCACACTCAATACCGATTTCATTTTTGATATTCAAGTAAAACGGTTACATGAATATAAGCGTCAGCTTTTAAACGCGTTTTCCATACTGGATATTTATTTTGGGCTCAAAGACGGCAGAATCAAAGAGTTTAATCCGACTGCCTTTATTTTCGGTGCAAAAGCGGCGCCGGGATATTACCGTGCAAAAGGTATTATCAAATATATTCATGAGATTGCCAAATTGGTGAACAACGATCCATCCGTAAATGACAAACTTCAGGTACTGTTTGTTTCCAATTATAACGTTTCTTACGCCGAAAAGATCATTCCGGCTGCGGATGTTTCCGAACAGATTTCCACAGCAGGAACAGAGGCTTCCGGCACCAGCAATATGAAGTTTATGCTCAACGGCGCGGTTACCCTTGGAACCTATGACGGGGCAAACGTTGAAATTGTGGAGCAGGCGGGCGAGGAAAACAATTATATCTTTGGCGCACGTGTGGAAGACCTTGAAAAAATCAAGGACAGCTACAATCCCAAAGATCTTTACGAGAAAAACCCCAGAATCAAAGCGGTTGTCGATACCTTAATTGACGGCACGTTTGATGATGGTTCCACCGGAATGTTTAAAGAACTGTATGATTCGCTTTTGATTGGCGCGTCCTGGCATAAACCTGACCACTACTATCTGCTTCTCGATTTTATTCCGTACTGCGAAGCAAAACTGAATGAAAACCGTGATTATTCTGACCGGATGGCCTTTACGAAAAAATGTTTCCTAAACACGGCAAATTCCGGAAAATTCTCAAGCGACCGTACAATTGAGCAATACGCGTCGGAAATATGGAAGCTGTAAACTGCTTTTAAAATTTGAACAGGAGGGGGCATTGCTCCCTCCGTTTGTTTTGTTCGTACTGTGGCGAAAGCGTGATCGGGATGAGTATAAAATTTTTTACAACATTTTCGTGAATCGGTAAAAAAACGGGTAATACTAATCTCCAATAAAAGTAGAATCTATTTACATAAATGTTACAAATCCTTCCCCACGATTCCTTGTATACTCGAATTTCGTATGCTATAATAATAAAAGTTGAATACATAATTGGAGGATGTTACATGGACGTTTTTGTAGAGCAGATTGTTAAGAAAAAATTTAATGGTACGGATTATTTGATTTTCGCCGGCATTGTGATTGGCAGCATAATTCTTATATTTGCTACTCTTGTCATTCCGGTATTAGCTTCTTTTTCCTTTCTTATCGGTATCGGTATTTTAGTCGGTGCTTATTTCCTGATTATTTCACGTAATGTAGAGTTTGAATACAGTGTAACGAACGGTGACGTAACCGTAGATAAAATTATTAACCGCAGTAAACGGAAACGCGTGATTTCTTTTGACACGCATACGGTTGAAGAAATGGGCAAATATGACCCGGAAAAGCATGCTGCCAAAAGTTATGCAACCCGCCTGTTTACCGGCGACAGCATAACAAATCCAGATTCCTGGTATATGACTTTTTCAACAGCGAAAACCGGAAACACCCTTTTTGTCTTTACTCCGAACGAAAAGGTTCTTACTGCAATAAAGCCTTTTGTTCCAAAACAGGTGTTAAGAGATGCTTTTGGTCGGTATTGATTTAGTAGAAATTAATAGAATTCGGAAATCGATGAAAAATCCGCGCTTTTGCAGCAGTATACTTGGACCCACTGAGTACTTACAGCTTGAAATGCGCGGATTTCCTGTACAGAGCGTTGCAGCCAGCTTCTGTGCGAAAGAAGCGTTTTCAAAAGCAGTGGGGACCGGTTTGAGCGGCTTTGCGCTTCGTGAAGTGGAATTGCTTCGCGATGCAAATGGCAAGCCATCCTTAAAATTAAACGGCCGCGCGCTTACGCTTGCACTGCTCCGCCACGCGAAGTTTGAGGTGAGCGTTACCCATACAAAAGAATACGCAGAGGTAATTGTAATCGGTCAGGGGGAATCAGCAGATGAAGGTACTGAATTGTAGCCAGACCAGAGCCTTGGAGCAAAGCGCAGTTGATGAGGGCATCGAGTATTTGCAGCTCATGGAAAATGCCGGTACCGCAGTGGTGCGCTCTATGCGGAAAAATTATTCGCTTGCGGACAAACGTGTCACCGTCCTTTGCGGCAAAGGCAACAACGGAGGCGACGGCTTTGTAATTGCGCGGCATTTGTCGGAATTGGGAGCGGTTGTTACTGTTGTTTTGGTTGAGGGCTTGCCAACCACCGAAATTGCAAAACAAATGCTAAGTGAACTTCGTTTTACCAGCGTGAAAATTATCCGTTTTGACAACAGCCCCGAACAGGCGAAACCGGTGCTTGCTTCCTCGGAGTTTATTGTTGACGCAATTTATGGCATTGGTTTTCACGGCAGTGTACCGCAGGCCATGCTGCCCGTTTTTCAGGCAGTCGAGAATTCCAAAGCGGTTATTATCGCTGTGGATATTCCGAGCGGTGCACAGTGCGACACCGGCGCGGTGGAAGGTGCCTGTATCCGAGCGAATGATACCGTTACCTTCTCCACATTAAAAACCGGTCATCTTCTTCAGCCCGCGAAATCGTATTGCGGGCATGTGTCCGTTGTCTCGGCGGGAATTCCGGCTTACCTGATCAGCCGCCAAAATTCAAACCTCGAGGTAACGGAGCTGGAACTGGTCAAGCAGCTTTTTAAGCCGCGCAATCCGGAGAGCAACAAAGGCGATTATGGCAGGCTTTTGTGCTTTTGCGGCAGTGACGGTATGGCGGGTGCGGCGGTTATGTCCGGCAGGGCGGCAATTCGGTGCGGCACCGGACTTGTTTACTTGGCTGTACCCCGACCGATTTATCCCATCGTTGCGTCTCAGCTTGCGGAGTCGGTTTTTGTGATTTTGGACACCACTTCTTCCGGAGAATTACTGCCTGAAAGTAAAATACATTATAAGCAGGTCTTCAATCAGTCAAGCGCGTGTTTAATGGGCTGCGGGCTAGGTACGGAACCAAACGCCGAAAGCATGGTTTACAAAACAATCTCACGTTCTGCAATTCCTTTGATTATTGATGCGGATGGCATAAACGCGGTTGCCGCGAATATAGATATATTAAAAACAGCCAAGGTACCGCTTATTTTAACGCCTCATCCCGGTGAAATGGCGCGTCTGCTGAACACGACCGTCGCGGATGTTCAGGCACACCGACTGGAATATGCGAAGAACTTTGCAGCCGATTATCAGGCGATCGTTGTGCTGAAAGGTGCAGGTACGGTCGTTGCTTCACCAACCGGGCAAGTGTATGTAAATCCCACAGGGAATGCGGGTATGGCGAAAGGCGGCAGCGGAGACGTTTTGGCGGGCATGATCGCCGCGTTTACGGCGCAGGGGGCAGAGCCGTTTTTTGCGGCAGTCTGCGGTGCTTATCTGCACGGTCTGGCGGGTGACCGCTGCGCCAAACGGTTGTCCCAGCGCGCCATGCTGCCGACTGATATCATTGACGAACTGCCCGGGCTGTTTTTAGAATTTGAACAATAGGGTGGTTTCATGCGCAAAGCGCTTGCGGTTCTGTTCTGTATGTTGATTTTTACCGTGCTTCCGGCCTGTTCTTCCGCATCCGCAAAAGCAGCGGATATCGTATTCGCGTTTACTTGCAGCGCGCAGGTAACAACGCAAAGCGGCACGGTTTCCTGCACCGTGACCCGTGCGGCTCCGCAAAGCGCAAGCATAACGGTTCAGTCGCCGGAAGAAATCAGCGGGATGACCTACACGTGGGGGGACAATTTTATAATCAGCTATGCCGGGCTTGTAACAAAAAGCAGCGAATGCAGTTTGCCGAAGTCCAGTTTTGCGGCGCAGCTGATTGGTGTACTGGATGCCGCATCCATGCAGGATGCTTTGACTGTTTCGGGGAATTCTGCCTTTACCGGAATCTATGACAATGCTGCGTTTACCCTTACCGTTGACAGTAAAAGCGGCTATATTCAACAAATCGAAATCCCGCGCTATGGAATCAAAGCAACACTGAGCAACTATAAAAGCGTAACATAAAGACTATTTGTGAAAAATTCTGTCTGGAATCAATGGTTTGTTATATATAGATTCTAGCATAGCAAAAAAGAGTAAGTAATCCTGATCTTTTGTCGGGAATTGCTTACTCTTTTTTATATAGTCAGTTAACTTTAGAAATCATCCAAGAAAATTGGCTTTAATTTCGAATTAACTGAATGTACAATCGCTTTGGACAACTTTTTTAAAATCTCTCCCAAAAACAGAGAGCAAATAGAGCTGCGGTTAGTATTATGTATTGAGGGTCTTGCCGAATTCATAAATTTAAAATTTCACTTTATTTTATGATTAAATTTTATTATATCGGCAAAAATATAGCCAGACCCTAAAATCATAAATTATTCGGAGCGTGAAAGATGTGAATATCAAAAGAGGCGACATATATTATGCTGACCTTAGCCCTGTTGTTGGCTCTGAGCAAGGCGGGGTGCGGCCGGTACTGATTGTTCAAAACGATGTTGGCAACCGCTTTAGCCCCACCGTAATTGCAGCAGCGATTACAAGCCAGCGGGCAAAGGCTAATCTGCCGACTCATATTATGCTCAATGCACAGGATACAGGTTTGGCAAGAGATTCTATTGTTTTGTTGGAGCAAATAAGAACAATTGATAAACACCGATTAAAAGAGCGCATGGGCTGTCTGGATGAATCAGCAATGACACAGGTGGATCAAGCATTATCTATTAGCTTTGGATTAGATGCGGAAATACAAATGAGAGAGGCTACATAGAAATGGCCTGAAAAACAAACGGAAATGCATATTTGGTTCTAACTATCAAATACTAGCGATGTAAAAATTTGAAAGGAGTGGTTCAAATGCCTATTACCGCAAAGGAATTGACAGCAATTGAAGATCAGCTTAACGGTGAAAAATTACTTGTTACGAAGCTGAAAGCGTATGCGCAAATGTGCAGCGATCAGCAGCTGAAGCAAAAATGTGAAACGATGGCGAGCAAACATCAAAACCATTATGACCGGTTGCTCAGCTATTTAAGCTAAAATGAGCGCAAGTTGGAAAGGAAAATCACAATGATGAATAATGCACCGATGCAGGAAAAAGAACTTTTTGATGATGTATTGAGTTCTCAAAAGTTTATTACCGATACCTATAACTCATTTACCAATGAATGTTCCACCGCAAATGTCCGGGATGAATTTCTCCGCCTTTTGAATGAGGAACATCAAATGCAGGCAGATGTGTTCGACGAAATGAAAAACCGCGGTTGGTACCCCACCCCGCAGGCAGAGCAGCAAATGATTGCGCAAACGAAGCAGAAATTTCAGAACGCAAAGCCCCAATAACAGAATTTATGGCGTCGGTCACTTTTGACCGGCGCTTATTTATTGTTATAGCGATACAATATCTGACAGAAACACCCATCTCCTGATGGCTATAATAAATTTGGACTTCCGATTTTTAGCCAGTGGGGAGGTAGAAAATGAAACAGACGATCTATGTGGATGTTCTGATTGCAACCAATATTTTCATTAACTACTTTCTTCTCCTTACTGTTTCCAAATTTCTGCGCGTTTCCTACAGGCGCATCCGGTTAGTGCTGGCATCTGTGTTGGGCGCGGTCTATTCCCTGATTATTTTGCTGCCGCAGATGAATCCCTGGCTTTCTCTTCTTGTAAAGCTTTTAATGTCAGTTACGATTGTTCTTGCCGCATACCGAGTAGCCAGTTTGAAAATGTTTTTGCGCGAATTGGCTTGCTTTTACATCACCAGCTTCGCGTTTGCGGGACTTATGCTCGCACTTTGGTATTTTTGTGCGCCGCAGGGCATGGCGATGAAAAATTCCGTTGTCTATTTTAATATTTCTCCGCTGCTTCTTATCATTACCACGGTCGTATGTTATGTGATCATACGAATTATCCAGCGCGTTACCGGCCAGCAGGCAGTGAAGAATACGTTCTGCCGCCTGACGATTACCGTGAAGGATGTTTCGGCATCCTGCACCGCGAAAGTGGATACGGGCAGCAGCCTTACCGAGCCGTTTTCTCATTTTCCTGTCGTTGTTGCGGAGTATCAGGCCATACATAAAATTGTTCCGACGCAAATACAAAGTATTATCCAGAATAAAGAAAATTTCAGCGCAGAACAGGTTGGGCTTCGATTGGTTCCTTTTCACGCACTTTCCGGGGATGGCATTTTGCCCGCGTTCCAGCCTGACAACCTGATAATACATAATGGAAAAACAAAAATACAAACCAAACAGGTCTATGTCGCAGTGTTCGATGGCAAACTGGCGGGCGGCGCATTTGACGCTCTTATTAATCCTGAACTGTTCTCACAGGCGGAACAGACTTTCACTGGTGGGCAAAAGGTATTACATGCTCATTCCGCTGACAAATAATACGGAATCGTATGGACTGCCTTTGAACAACCGTCTGAATTTGGTCGCAGCCGGTTGTATGTAGGCCGTAACGGCAACGGCGAAAGGGAAATTATTGTGAAACAAGGGAAAATTGGCTTTTGGGCCAAGCGAAAACAAAGGGTACTTATCATTTTAAGGAATACGCTGATTCAGCTATCCAATTGGTTTTATCAGCATTTCCTTAGGCACTCCAAAATGATGGAGCATGTCTACTACATCAATGGGCCGGAAACCTTGCCTCCGCCTCTTACGGCGGAAGAAGAAGCAGAGGTGATGGAAAACATCAGGGAGGGGCGCGAAAATGCACGGGAGCCGCTGATTACACATAATTTGCGTTTAGTCGTCTACATAGCCAAAAAGTTCGATTCCAATTCCGCAGGAGTCGAGGATTTAATTTCGATCGGCACAATCGGGTTAATCAAAGCAGTCAATACCTTTTGCCCCGAACGAAACATTAAGCTTGCTACCTACGCTTCCCGCTGCATTGAAAATGAAATTCTTATGTTTCTGCGAAAAAGCTCCCAACTGAAGAATGAAATCTCAATCGATGATCCGCTCAATGTGGATTGGGACGGCAATGAACTTTTGCTTTCCGATGTTTTGGGCAGTGAACCGGATACGGTGAATAAGAATATTGAACAGGAGGTGGAGCGGGATTTACTTCTGGATGCCGTCTCACACTTATCCACAAGAGAGCGCAAAATCATGCAGCTTCGTTTCGGTTTGAACGACAGTAAAGAACACACGCAAAAGGAGGTAGCAGATACACTCGGTATTTCGCAGTCCTACATATCCCGCTTGGAAAAACGTATCATCGAACGCCTCAAAAAGGATTTGGAGCGTGTAAGCTAATAAACATATGACAAACCGGCTGTTCCTCATTTTTATGAGAAGCAGCCGGTTTTCTGTGAAAAAGGAACCGTAGAGAAAATTAAAAGATTTCCCAGTAAAATGCGGAATAAGGGGGCAACTCGCTGCCGCCTCCGAAATCATGAATTTCTCCGGTAAGTAAATCTTTTGCGCGTCCCGCGTTCGCGTTAAAATGTGCGGTAAACGGTTTGTCATCGGCATTGATTGCGACCAGAACGCGCTGATCTTCATATACGCGTTCAAAAATAAATTGGCGGTTTGTCAGCAGCACCGAGCGAAAATCACCAAAGCAGAGTGCCTTGCTTTCTTTGTGCGCGTCGGCACACCGTGCAATCCATTTGGTCAGTTCATTGCTTTGCGGCGCGTCAAAGCTTGCCCGCAGAGCGTAGTCCGGCTGCCCGTTTTGCTTCAACCCCTCAGCACCCCACTCACTGCCGTAATAGACACAGGGAATGCCGGGCATGGCGAACAGCAGCGCGTAAATAGGGGGTAGGTGCCGTTTGTTCGTAAGTATGCTCGCAACGCGGGTAACATCGTGATTGTCCACGAAGCAAAGCAGATGCTTCCCTTTATATAAAGTGTAATTATCCGGCCCGAACTGGCGTAAAAGGGAATGTGCGATTTCAAACATATTCATGCAGTTAAAACTGGAATAAAGCCCTTTGTAACATTCGTAGTTTGTCACGCTTTGCAGCATTTCTTCATTCATAATCTGATTGTAGTCGCCGCACAGTATTTCGCCGACCAAAAAAACTCCGGTTTTAAGCTATCACAGAAGGCACGGAGCCGCCGCAGAAAGTTACGGTCCAGACAGTAGGCAACATCAAGACGCAAGCCGTCGATGTCAAACTCATTTACCCAACGGCGAATGCATTTAAAAATATATTGGATTACTTCTTCGTTGAGCAGATTAAGTTTCACCAAATCAAAATGGCCTTCCCACCCCTCATACCATAAGCCGTCGTGAAAACCGTTGTCACCGCCGAAATTCAGAAAAAACCAGTCCTTATAAACGGAATTTTCCCGGTGTTTCAGCACATCCTGAAACGCCCAAAATCCACGCCCAACATGGTTGAATACGCCGTCCAGCACAACCTTGATGTCATTCTCATGAAGAGCCTTGCATACCTCCGCGAAATCAGAGTTAGAGCCGAGCCGGCAGTCTATTTTTGTATAGTCGCGTGTATCGTATCCATGTGCGTCCGATTCAAATACCGGCGAAAAATAAATAGCGTTCGCGCCCAGCTTTTTGATATGGGGAATCCATTCCATCACCTTTTTGATACGCGGAACGCATATTCCGTCGTTGTCATGCGGCGCACCGCAGAACCCCAACGGATAAATCTGATAAAATACGCTTTCGTTTGCCCACATAGCTTTACTCCTTTAAAATGAATATGAAAGCAATTGTTAGGACTTCGGCACCAATTGAGAGGGTTGGCAGCGGCAAGCCCCAAATACTCTTTATAATTATAAATATTTCAAAATTACGCGGTAATGCTCCAGCAAGCTTTCGTAAGAATAATGTCTGCAATTTGCCGGACTGGTAGAGGGTAAAGAAAGAGAAGAAATGCCCGTAACCGGCGCGCAGAGCCTTTTGTACAGTGCAGTTGCCTTTACTCCGGTTGTAAAAATTGTTTGGATGCCTGTTTCACGCAGGAGCGGCAGAAAGTCGTTTGCCACCGGATTTTGAATGCTGCTGTCGTCCGCGCCCTCAATATTGCAGGATTTCAGCACATCCCAAAGAGCAATATGATTTTTTAGTAAAAAGGATGTCTTTTCCTCATTCGTTTTGGGAACAGTCTGTCCCAGCAGATCTGCTATTACACGCCAAAAGCGGTTTTGCGGGTGTGAGTAATAAAAACCGAATTCTCTGGATTTCGGTGAGGGCATAGTACCCAGAATCAAAATTTTAGATTCTTCGTTATAAACTGGTTCTAACGTATGTTCAATATATTCCGACACATTCTTCACTTCTCATTTTTAAAAGTTCCCGCCAATGCTAAAAGAGCATCTTTTTCGTTTGGACAGTTTTCTTTCATGACTGACACCAGAAGCTGCTGCAATACAGCTCCGATTTGCGTACCTTCGGCAAATCCAATCTGAATCAGGTCATTGCCGTTTACTGCCAGATTCTTTAAAGCGAAACATTGTCCTTGCGCAAGAATTTCGTTCAGCATCTGTTCCATGTCGCCTAAATACTGCAAATAGTCAAAGGCTTTTGGTGCATGAGCTTTTGTATCTGCGGCCTGAACGAGCAGAAGATGGCGAAAGGTTTGTTCCCCTAACTTATTCAGCCAGGTCTTTATCCACTTTGCCGTACACTGCAGCGGTAAATCATGGTAGTTTACCAGCGCTGTCACTTGACCTATGGTAGTATTATCCAGACGTAGCCGCTTTAATATAGTTTTTGCAATTTCCGCGCCCCTTTGCGGATGGCCGTAAAAATGTCCGATGCCTTTTTCGTCCCGCGTATAGCAGTCCGGTTTTCCAATATCATGCAGGAGCATGGCAAGTCGGAGTACAGCTTCCGGTTTAATCGCGGAAACGCTGTGAATCACATGTTCCCAAACGTCGTAAATATGATACGAGTTGTGCTGCTCAAAGCCGATCATTGGCAAAAGTTCGGGCAGAAACTGACCGAAAACTTCGGGGTACTGCCGAAGCATTTGCTCCGCGTTTTTACCGCAGATCAACTTTAACAGTTCGCTGGAAAGCCGCTCCGCCGCAATATTGATCAGCAATTCCTTCTTTGCTTTAATACTTTTTGAAGTAGTCGAATCGATTTCGAAACCAAGTACGGAAGCGAACCGCAGAGCACGTAAAATGCGAAGACCGTCCTCTTCAAAACGCTTGTCCGGTTCTCCAACGCAGCGAATAATTTTATCCTGCATATCTTTCTGACCGCCGAAATAGTCAATGATGCCGCCCTTTTCGTGGTACGCGAGCGCGTTTACAGTAAAATCCCTGCGGGCTAAATCCTCTTTTAGGCTGCGGGTAAAGGTTACGCTGTCCGGGTGGCGGTTGTCAGAGTAGGTACCGTCTATTCGATAGGTGGTGATTTCCAGAGGCATTCCATCAATCAGCGCAGTTACCGTGCCATGCTTCAGCCCGGTTTCAATCAGCTTGCATCCGGTAAGTGCCTGCTCCGTTTCCTGCGGTAGGGCAGAGGTGGTAATATCCCAGTCTTTTGGAACAGAACCCAAGATACTGTCACGCACACATCCGCCGACAATATATGCCTCATAACCGCTTTCATTTAATTTTGAGAGAACAAACTTGACCGGTTCCGGCAATTCAATTTTCACGGTGTCACCCCGCTTCCGAAATTTTTAACGTGTTTCTTTATTTTATTATTATACTAAAATCTAATTAAAAAGTATACAAGTTAATGAGAATCAAATCTATACTTTATCAGAAATTCTTATTCTATACTATTTTTGATTGGAAAAGAGTTTGATTATGTAAAAAAGGAGGCTGCCTGATGAATGGGCAACCTCCGATTTTTTATCTTTCCGCTTGCAGTATATAACATTTATGGCTGTTAAACATACTCACTCTTTTACTGCCAGTACGCTTAGAACAGCGTTGCCTACAGATGCACCCGGTGTAATGTCAATAATGGAGTTCGTTGACAACTGTACGGAGTAAGTGTAGAAGCCTGGTACAACATCCGCGTCAAAGAACTGGAAGCTGAATGCTTCTCCTTCCAATACTTCCACAAGTGTTGAGAATGTGTACGTGGCACCTACATTCACCGGCGCGCCGCTGTTGAGAGAACGTGTAATTTCAAAGTTCAGTGTTACGGAAACACCCAAAGGCAGGTTAATGATACTGGTAAAATTCAAAAGGTTGTTTGTGCTCCCTCTAAAATCCCGAGTATCAATGCTGGTAGAAACCACATTAAGTGGGGATGCAAATAATGTGGTGATAATCGGCAGCGGTCCTGTGCCGCCGCTGGAGGCGTTTAATGCGACATGTCTTTCTTCGTGGTGTTCAATGCTTTCAGGAAGCAGAAACGGACTGAAAGTGGGGTTTCGGAAATCGCGATAACTCATATAATCCACCTATCATAAATATTTAAAGAACGTCCTTCGCTTCTATAATATGAAGCTTGGACATTTTGTGTACATGCATTCTAAAAATGCCTGCATCTGTTTGGTAAATGCGGAATTACTGGGAACAATTGCATAATGTCTGCTGAACAAATCAATAATTTAAAAATTGAACCAAATTTTAGAACGTTTTCAGTTGATTCAACTATTGCGCGCTTTTTTACAAAAAGCTTGCATTTGTGCAAATAATAGAATCATGAATTCTTTGGTTCCCTCGTAATATCTCTTTAATATTCTTGTATGCGAATTATTCAGAAAGCATTACATATGTGAACGCGAAAACCGCAGCTATTATTTGCAAGCAGTTGATTTGTGGAAGAAGGTTCTTTGGGATATTCACAATATATTCATAGATTATTCATTGACAAATTCGGTTCAATCTCTATAATATATTGTTAATGAGGTTAATTATTAATATAATTAACAATCAATAAAAATGCATGATAATGTAAGCAAAATTTATGTAATTTCACGAAAGCTAAGAAAGGAGGAGGACACTTGGATAATAATCAACGCGATCAACTGTTTGAAGTTCTCAACCGATTAAAAAAAATAAGGCATTCAACGTCTGCGTTTGAAGGTTTGCCGCAGGGGGAGTTTTTTATGCTGCATACAATTGCCCGATGCATTAAAGAAAAGCAGGATACAGAAGATGACTCCGGTATTAAGGTGTCTGTGCTAAGTTTGTACTTGCATATGTCAAAACCCGCAGTATCCCAGATGCTGAATTCATTGGAAAGCAAGGGTTTAATTGAGCGCAGGGTAGCAAAAAATGACCGCCGGCTTGTTTTAGTCAGTCTAACAGCAGACGGAAACGCTTTAATGGAAGAAAATCATAAAAAATTAGTGGAAACGGTTGATGATCTCATTCAAAAATTCGGAGAGTCAGACACAAAAACTTTGATTTCACTTTTAAATAAACTTTATGACATACTGGAAAGTATGCATTCTGCCAATCATTCAAATCCAAATAAAAATAGTTGAAAGTTTTCCTATTAAAATTCTGTAAGGATGTTCTATGTATTCTAGTTTGAAAGGAAGAAACATTACATGACAAAATTGGCAAAATACCTGAAACCGTTTGTGATCATGCTGTTGTTGGCGGTTGTTCTGCTTTTTGGGCAGGCCATGTGTGACCTGAATCTGCCGAATTATATGTCCGATATCGTTAACGTTGGCATTCAGCAATACGGTATTGAAAACGCCGCTCCAGAGGCTATCAGCGCAAAGGGTCTTACCCTTATGAAGACATTTATGACGGATGCGCAAAAGAAAGAAATCGAAAATAATTATACGCTGCTTTCGACGAAAGATACCGGAAGCAAGCATGATGACTATGTCAAGCAATATTCCTTGTTGAAAACTGAGGATATTTATGTTTTGAAGTCCGTCGATTCCGATACGCTTCAGGACCTCGATAATATCTTCGGCGAAAGCACATGGACGTTTATTAATACCATGAAGGAGTTTTCAAAACAGAGCGGTCAGGGAATGCAAATGCCCGCTTCCGGCAGTTCGTCTTCAACTGACATCTCCAGTGTTGACTTTTCCAAGCTGTATCAGTTACAGCCCATGCTGAATCGCATTCCCGTGCAAACCATTGAAAAAGCACGCGAAGATGCAAAGAAAAATTCCGGCTCCATCTTATTGCAGAGCGGTACCGCCATGACAAAGAACTTTTATAAAGAGCTTGGCATGGATATTGGTGCTATTCAGCGCAACTACATTTTTAAAGTCGGATTCCTCATGCTGCTTATCGCATTCGGCGGAGGTATTGCGGCCATTTCGGTAGGCTTTTTATCGGCAAAAATCGCGGCGGGTGTCTCACGCAATCTGCGCCATGACCTTTTTCGCAAGGTCAGCGATTTTTCGCACAATGAGTTTGACCACTTCTCTACATCTTCTTTGATTACCAGAACCACAAATGACGTTACGCAGGTGCAAATGCTGCTTATTATGGGTGTCCGCATTATCTGCTATGCACCAATTATCGGGGTCGGCGGTGTTATTATGGCACTGCGCAAAAGCAGCTCTATGAGTTGGGTAATTGCACTGGCCTGTATCATACTTATCGGTATTATTCTGGTTGTGTATTTTGTTGCGGTCCCGAAGTTTAAGATGATTCAAAAATTACTGGACCGTTTAAATCTGGTGTCCCGTGAAAACCTAAACGGCCTTATGGTAATCCGTGCGTTTGGCACACAGAAGTTTGAAACGGAACGTTTTGATAAGGCGAATAAGGATTTGACCAATGTCAATTTGTTTGTCAGCCGCATCATGGTATTTATGATGCCTCTTATGATGTTGATATTCAACGGTGTCTCCGTTCTCATTGTTTGGGTAGGTGCACATCAGATTGCATCCTCCTCCATGCAGGTCGGTGATATGATGGCGTTCATGCAGTATGCCATGCAGATTATTATGAGCTTCCTGATGATTTCCATCATGTTTATCATGGTTCCCCGCGCGGCAGTTTCCGCCAACCGAATTCAGGAAGTACTTTCGGCAGAGCCGTCTATCGTCGATCCGGAACAGTCACAGGAGTTCAAAAAAGACAAAACCGGCTATGTTGAATTTAAAAATGTCAGCTTCCGCTATCACGGTGCGGAAGAGGATGTTCTGCAGAATATCACCTTTACTGCGAAACCCGGGCAGACAACCGCTTTTATTGGTTCAACCGGTTCCGGTAAATCAACTCTGATTAATTTAATTCCGCGTTTCTATGATGTAACAGCAGGCGAAATTGACGTTAACGGAGTAAATGTAAAAGATGTTACACAGCACGATCTGCATAATCAAATCGGTTATGTGCCGCAGAAGGGTGTCTTGATTTCCGGTACGATTGCGTCCAATTTACGGTATGGCGACGAACATGCCAGTGAAGAAGATTTGAAAGCTGCGGCTTCCATCGCGCAGGCAATGGAGTTTATCAGCCAAAAAGAAGAAGGCTTTAACAGCTCGATTGCGGAGGGTGGTTCCAATGTTTCGGGCGGTCAGAAGCAAAGGCTTTCCATTGCGCGCGCAATGGTGAAAAAACCGGCTATCTATATCTTTGACGACAGTTTTTCCGCACTCGACTTTAAAACAGATGCTGCACTGCGCCATGCCCTTAAGGAGCAAACCGGCGAAAGCACGGTGCTTATCGTTGCACAGCGTGTCAGCACCATTATGAACGCAGAACAAATCATAGTACTGGATGAAGGCAAAGTTGTCGGTATGGGTACTCATAAAGAACTTCTCAAGAATTGCCCTGCTTACTTCGAGATTGCTTCCTCACAGCTCTCAAAGGAGGAATTGGAATGAAGAAAGTATCGGAAAGTAAATTTCAGCGCCGTCCCATGAGAGGCCCCGGCGGAGGTCATGGCCCGGGCGGCGGTATGGTAGTGACCGGTGAGAAAGCAAAGGATTTCAAAGGCACTTTTCGTAAGCTGGCGAAACTTCTGAGCCAATATAAAATATCACTTATCATTGTTTTCGTTTTTGCAATTGCATCCACTATTTTCACAATTGTCGGACCTAAAATCCTCGGTCAGGCCACCACAAAGCTGTTTGAAGGCATTATGGATATGGTCATGGGCACAGGTAAGGGTGTTGACTTCGCAAGCATAAGTGTCATACTTCTACAGTTGATCGGCCTTTATATCGTCAGTGCAATTTTCTCCTACATTCAGGGGTATATTATGACGGGAATTTCCATGAAGGTAACCTACAAGCTGCGCCAGGATATTGCGGCAAAGGTGCACAAACTGCCGTTCAGCTACTATGATACTACCAGCAACGGCGAGGTGCTTTCCCATATTACAAATGATGTGGAAGCGATTAACCAAAGTCTGAATCAGAGCGCAACACAGATTATCACCTCTGTTACCATGATTATCGGTATTTTGGCGATGATGTTCTCTATCAGTTGGCAGATGACATTGGTCGCACTGCTGATTTTGCCGATTTCTATGCTTATTATTTCGGCAATCGTGAAAAAATCGCAGAAACATTTTGCGGCGCAGCAGGAATATCTCGGCCATGTAAACGGTCATGTGGAAGAAATGTATGCGGGTCATACCGTCGTTAAGGCATTTAATCACGAAGCGGAATCTGCCAAAACGTTTGACGAATACAACAATACCCTGTATTCATCTGCATGGAAAAGCCAGTTCCTTTCCGGCCTTATGATGCCAATCATGAATTTCATCGGCAATTTGGGCTATGTTGTAATCTGTATTTTAGGCGGCTATTTTGCGGTGAACGGCAAGATCTCCGTCGGCGATATTCAGGCGTTCATTCAATACGTCCGCCAGTTTACGCAGCCGATTTCACAGGTAGCCAACATTTCAAACATTCTGCAGCAGACGGTTGCCGCGGCAGAGCGTGTCTTTGAATTTTTGGAAGAAAAAGAAGAAGTACCGGAGGCTGAACATCCTGTGCGCGTCAATCATGACGATTCTGTTCCGGATACCGACCTCAACGTGCATATTAAGGGCAGTGTCCAATTCGCGCATGTGCATTTTGGCTATAACCCCGAGAAAATCATCATTAACGATTTCTGCGCCAATGTGAAACCCGGACAAAAAATCGCGATCGTCGGCCCAACCGGCGCGGGCAAAACCACGATTGTCAAACTGCTGATGCGTTTTTACGATGTCAACGAGGGTGCAATTTTGGTGGACGGTTACGATATTCGCGATTTCTCCCGCAATGAGTTACGCTCCTTGTTTGGAATGGTGCTTCAAGATACTTGGCTTTACAATGCGACAATTGCGGAGAATATCCGTTACGGCAAACTGGATGCCACAGATGAGGAAGTCATAGCGGCCGCAAAAGCGGCTCAGGTACACCACTTTGTGCGTACTTTACCGGATGGCTACAAAATGGTGCTGAATGAAGAAGCCAGCAACGTATCACAGGGGCAAAAACAGCTGCTGACCATCGCAAGGGCCATTCTTGCCGATCCGCAAATCCTTATTCTGGATGAAGCTACCAGCTCGGTTGATACCCGTACAGAGGTGCTGATTCAAAAGGCAATGGATAACCTGATGAAAGGCCGCACCAGTTTTGTCATCGCGCACCGTCTTTCCACAATCCGTAACGCGGATACCATTTTGGTTATGCGTGACGGTGATATTGTGGAACAAGGCAGCCACGATGAATTGCTTGCAAAGAACGGGTTCTATGCAAACCTGTACCGCAGTCAGTTTGAAGAAGCGGAAGAACTCCCGGCAAATGCATAAAAAAGAACAGGCGGCAGGGCAAAAGCTCTGCTGTCTGTTTTCGTTCTGATTAGAATTTGAGTATTGTCATGCTGTGTCAGGAAGTGTATAATAAATAATTATTTATCGTAATAGGAGGGTGTTCATGTCAGACTCGGTTATTACCAAGAAAGCGCTTGCCGCTTCTATTAAAGAATTGATGAAAAAAAAGGATCTGCAAAAGATTTCCGTGGCGGACATTGTGGACAACTGCGGACTGAACCGACAGACCTTTTATTATCATTTTCAAGATAAATTTGCTTTGGTCAATTGGATTTATTATTCTGAGGTGGCTTGTGCAATTACCCAAAACCGCACGTATTTGGACTGGAGCGATGCAGTCCTAAATGTGCTCAATATTATGAAAAATGAGCAGAGCTTTTATACGAATGCCTTGAATGTTACGGGGCAAAATGCTTTTCAGGAATACTTGTTTGATGTTACCAAGGATTTGCTCGCGGAAATAATCAATGTAATAGCGGAAGGTCAAAACATTGAAGAACAGGATATCAATTTCATAGCGGAATTTTATACCTATGGCCTTGTCGGCGTTGTTGTACAGTGGGCACGCAAAGGGATGAAAGAGCCGCCGCAGGAAATCGTCGAACGCCTTTCGCATTTTATTGATGACAGCAAGCGATTTGCCGCCGCCCGCTACTTTAAAGAACACGGTGAGCAGGGAAATATAAATTTATAACGAACAAAAAACTCTTCCGCACAGTACAAGCGGAAGAGTTTTTTGATTCTATTGACTTTTGATTGTTTACCCGTTTAAGTTGTTAGTGGGAAATTGATAATGTGCTTTTAAGGTTTCACCGAATGAGATACAGCATCTGCCGCCAATGGAAAAATGCGAAAGATAATGTGCGTCACTTTTGGGGGTTGCCAGCCAAATAGGCTTTCCAATGCCGATCAGCGGATTTTTGCTGGAATCCATGGAACCCGGGTCATTGCTTTCTTCATAATCATACCAGCCGAAACTGCATCCCTGCGCAATCATGCAGTCTACAAACCCGCTGTTAAAACAAAACGGAGACTGCTCTTTGGCTACAAAAAAGCCATATAGGCAGCGATGGCGCTTTAGCAGCTCAAAAACGTCTGCTTTGCCGCTGCAAAGTTCGGTTGGTTCGGTGCTGTCTTCAATCGCGACGGCTAATATAATATTGCCTGTGCTTACAATTTCATCAGCCAGTTGGTCATCAATTTCCTGACCGCTGGTATGAATGTAAAACACGCAGTCGCTGTGATTTCGGCAAACGTTCAGCATAGCTTCTTTCTGCCGGAAAGGCTCGTCTCCGCTTATTACAAAAAAGTAAGCGCCTGCGTTTACCCCACGTTCCACCATGTTGTTCAGCGCGTTTAGCGTAGGTATTTGATATTCACAGTCTGTTACCGATTTTATATTGCCCAGCTCTTTATTGGGAAATAAAATCAAGCGGTTGCAGCATAAATTGGCCGCAGTTCTTTTAAGCAGGGAATTGTCAACGGATGCCGTCACTTTTGTTACCAGCCTGCAGAAAGAGCTTTTGGGATTATCCGCTTCACGGCGGATTTTTTTAATGGTTCTCTCATCAAATATATCGGTTATAAAATGCTCAAAAAGATCAACGGTATTACGAATACTTCGATTCGCATCATTTTTGATTCCTTTTAACGCAATACCTATGGTTGCGCTCAGTGCTGCCCGCTTCATAACATTTTCCAGTGTCATCGTTTTCACCCTGCTTTTTAAGTGTATCCTATATCATCATATTACAGACAGTTGTTCTCCTGTAAAATAGACAGATTTGCCAATCTGTCTATTTTTTATACGCTTGTTGGTCTTTGTTTAATTATGTGACAAACCTTTAACATTGTCTAATTACACTTGGAAAATACGGTGCTATACTACAAAACGAACGAAAAAAGAAATCATTGAAGCAATAATGATTGTTAGGAGCGATGATACGATGGAGAAAACGAAGAGCCTTGCTCGCCGAATTAAATGCGGGGTGTTGGTTTTCGGTGTCATTATTATTCCGCTGTTTTACAGCTTTTTCTATTTGGATGCTTTCTGGGATCCATATAGCAAGCTTGATACCGTACCGGTAGCAGTTGTAAATAATGATACGGGAGCAACTATAAACGGTGAATTCCGAAATTTGGGCGATCAGCTGGTGAACACATTAAAAGATGAAAAATCATTAAAATGGGTTTTTACCAATGACAAAGATGCGGCGGACGGTATGCAGACAGGCAAAAAATATTATGCTGTTATTACCATACCCAAGGATTTTTCCTCAAAAATTGCCACAGCCGATTCTACCAATAAAGAAGAGGCAGCCATTACCTATTCCAGCAATGAAAAACGAAACTATTTAGCAACACAAATTCTTCACAGTGCGACGATTCAGTTGGAAGAAAAACTTCGTGCACAGGTAACCGAAGAAATTACGGGTCAACTTGTTGACAAATTAAATGAAGTACCGACACAGCTTAACAAACTGGATGACGGTCTTACCCAGTTGAACGATGGTACGGTAACGCTCGGCGACGGTATGACAAAGCTGAACAGCGGTGCTCAAACCATTACCTCCAATCTCGGAACGTTAAAGAACGGTCTTGGTAAGGCGTATACCGGCTCTAAGACATTAAGCGGCGCGCTTGTTAAAATTCCCACGTTAACAGCCGGTATCACCACGTTGAACAGCGGTGCCGGTACGCTTTCCGGCGGCTTGAATCAGGCCGCGGCAGGTGCGGCAAAACTGAACAGCGGCGCTGCGGCTATCCCGACCTTGAACGCGGGTATTACCAAGCTGGACAGCGGTGCTTCTCAAGTCTTTGCGGGTTCAACAACGCTTTCAAAAGGAACGTCCGACCTCCTTGCAGGTACAACGAAATTGTCAGCAGGAACTGCAACCCTTTCTATAGGCACGCAGAATTATGTCACATTAGTGAATTCTATGATGACAATTTTAAAAAATAATAGTTATGATGTTCCTTCAACGCGCACATATCTTTATAATACATCAACAGCTATTGATAATAATCCAAGTGCTACAGATGAACAGAAACAACAGTCAGCATCTTTAATAATAATGTTAGGCTTATTGAGCAGCGATGCAAATGCAGAGAAATACTTTGCGGATGCGGGTTCCACACTTACTGCCGGTGCGGCGAATGCGGCACAAGGGGCAAAGGATGTTAATGCCGGCGCGGCGCAGGTGAATGCAGGTGCCGCTCGGGTAAACGGCGGAGCAAAACAAGTAAGTGACGGCGCGGCGCAGTTAAAAGCGAGCGAAGCCAAGCTCACTGAACTGCAAACCGGTATTTCCGACCTGAATACAGCACTTTCCCAATTGAATGCGGGCGGCAAACAGGTTTCAGACGGTACTGCGGCTTTGGCGGCAAACACCGCACAACTCAAACAGCTGCAAGCCGGAGTAAATGAACTTTCCGCTGCGTTGGCAAAAATGAAGGATGGTTCCTCTCAGCTTTACGACGGTTCCAAAACCTTGCAAACCGGTATTTCCGACGCAAAAGACGGAACAGCCAAATTGCAGAATGGCATTACGACAGCAAAAACCGGTGTGGAAGATTCCATAAAGGCCGCGAAGGAAGACTTGAAGGCTACGGATGGTTTGGATAAATATTCCGGTGAGGCTGTTTCGGTAAAATCGAATCCGACTAACCCGGTGCCAAACTACGGCACGGCGTTTGCGCCTTATTTCCTCTCGCTTTCCATGTGGGTCGGCGCATTAATGATGCTCTTCGGCATTTACCTTGACCCTGGCAAGCGTATCAAGCATCTCGCAAAAGGTTCGGATTCGCGCTTTATCCGAATTGTAGCATTCTTCTGTATCGGCATCGCGCAGTCTATATTGCTTGCAATTGTTCTGCAAGCCGGTCTTGGTCTGAAAGTAAACAATGTGGTTCCTTACTACTTCGCGATTATACTCGGTTCCATGACGTTTATTTCCATTGTTCAGTTCTGTGTGGTGAATCTGGGCGATATTGGTAAATTCCTTGCGATTTTGTTTCTGATTCTCCAACTGACTTCCTGCGGCGGTACTTTCCCGATGGAGACCGTCCCTCAAATCTTTAACGCTCTCTATAAATTCATGCCGATGACCTATACGGTTGAGTTGTTAAGAGAAGTTATCAGCGGCAATGATATGGCTTATGCATGGCACAATGCGCTGGTTCTAATCGGTGTCGTCCTCGTGTTTGCCGCATTAACAGTACTGTTTGCCTTCTATAAAAGAGCTAAACAAAGAAGATTGTCAGACATTACAATCACAGAAGTGAATGAAATTCACGTGTGATTCAGATCTGGAACGAATGACGGTTAATCAGCAATTTTTAATAAACGGCGCCGCAAAATGGTTCTTTCATTTTGCGGCGCCGTTTTTTGCTATATTTTTCAATAAAGATGGTAGAATTGTCGATGCTTATTTACATACGGTGTGTTATACTATACATGAAATCCCGATAATATGTATGACAATTGTATTTTGATAAAAAATAGGGGAGAGAAGTTCTCTTCGGAAGGATGATTAAACTATGACTGAGGAGTTTGAAAAGCTCTATGGGCAGGACGCTGCCGCACAAAAAGTGCGTTATACGCGTATTGCGGAAGGATTTGCATCCTGTTTTGGAACAGGACGTGAGATTTCCTTTTTCAGTGCCCCCGGACGCACGGAAATCGGCGGCAATCATACCGATCATAATCATGGTCACGTACTTGCTGCCGCTGTGAATTTGGATATTGTCGCTGCTGCCGCAAAAAATCCGGAAAACTTAGCCCGTTTAAAATCCGAAGAGTTTCCCGATACCAATTGTGTGGATTTGTCTGACTTAAGTATCAAAGACCAGGAACGCGGAACATCCATTGCACTGCTGCGCGGTATCTGTGCGCGGTGCGCGGAATTGGGCTATCAGGTCGGCGGGTTCGATTCCTTCACTTCTTCTCAGGTTCTGAAAGGTTCCGGACTTTCCAGCTCTGCCGCGTTTGAAGTGCTGATTGTCACAATGATCAGTCATTTGTTCAACGACGGTGCGATTGATCCGGTTACGGCTGCGCAAATCTCCCAGTATGCTGAAAATGTGTATTTTGGCAAACCGTGCGGCTTAATGGATCAAACCGCCAGCGCAGTGGGGGGAGTCGCCGCGATTGATTTTCAGAATCCCCAACAGCCGGTGCTGGAGAAAATTGATTTTGACCTTGCAAAATGCGGCTATGCGCTTTGCATTACCGATACCGGCGGCAGTCATGCCAATTTAACGGCGGACTATGCGGCGATTCCGGCTGAAATGAAGGCGGTTGCAAAAACTTTTGGCAAAGAAGTGCTTCGGGATGTGGACGAGCAGGAGTTTGTGAGTAATATCGGAAAAGTACGTAAATTGGCAGGAGATCGTGCAGTACTTCGTGCTATGCATTTCTTCGCCGATGATAAATGTGCGGTGCAGGAGGCGGATGCACTTCGAGCCGGAGATTTTGTAACATTTAAAGCGCTTTCCATAGCTTCCGGTGATTCTTCCTATAAACTGCTGCAAAATGTGTTTGCCTGTTCAAACCCAAGCGAGCAGGGAATATCGCTTGCCTTAACTATTTCGGAAAAGCTGTTGAACGGGCGCGGCGCCTGGCGTGTGCATGGCGGCGGGTTTGCGGGAACTATGCAAGCATTTGTACCGTTTGATCTCCTAGACAGCTATAAGGCAAATTTGGAAGCTGTTTTCGGGCAAAACACCTGCCATGTATTGTCCATCCGCCCGGCAGGTGGAATAAAGGTCAAAATTTAACAAAAACATTTTTTCTTTCACTTTTTGTTATGGTTATTTTACACCTTACATATTGTTAAAAATATGCTATACTTTACTATAGTAATACAATTCTTTTCCTGAGATAGTAATGAAAAACTTTCGCACAAGCCACATACCAAGGCTTATATCCGTTTTTGACTATCTCTATCAAAGAACAGTATAAAACAATAAGGGTGTGCTAAAACCATGCAATTAACCGAGCTCTCCATTATTCTTCCTGTACGCAATGTTTCCGGTGAAATTCCGGGTATCCTGCACTCTCTTGCAAATCAGGCGGATACGATAAATGCAGAGTTTATTGTAGTGGATATGGGTTCCACCGACCAAACTGTTTTGGAATGCGTTCAGCTTATTAAGGAACTGAAACTGCGCGGTTGTGTTATTCAGAATGGAAAAAGCACCGTTTCCGCCGCGTTGAATACCGGAATACAAAAATCAAGCGGTGAGTATGTAACATTTATTTTTGCGCGTCGTCTATATCGTGACTTTATACAAGGGTATCTTGATACCGCTCAAAAAAACAATGCGGATTTTGTTTTCGGCAGTATCAGCGAAAGTAATGCAAAAGCCGCGGAGCATCGTGTGGTCAGCAAAGCAATTAAAAAGGCGACCGGTGCCGATTATGTGAAAGAAATCATAAAAGGCAACATGCATATTGATATTTCCGCCGTATTAATTCGCCATAAATTTATACGTCAAAAGCAAATTCATTTCAGTGAAAACTGTTCCTTCGGCTATTCCGAAGAATTTGTATTCCGCTGCCTGCTGGCGGCAGAAACTATTGTGCAGTCACCAACCATTTTGATGCGCGACAACATCTTAGAGTTAAAACGCGGAAAGCTGGAAAAGACCGGTAACCGTATTTTTCAGCACACGGAAGCGGTTTTGCGCATAAAGGATATTGTCAAGACAGATTATCCGGAGAATACGGAACTTATGAATTGGATTGTCAATGAAAAGCTTCCGCTTACAGTCATGCGCGGCGTGGATATTATGCTCAAAGAGGGGAACGGATACAATGCCGTCCGCGGCTACCTTAGGGTGACCGGATACAATAAATTGCTTGTCGCCGGCAAACAAACAGACAAAGAGCTCAAACGCCGCATTCTGCTTTGGCATACAATTCCATGGATTTATCATCCGGGTAAAAACTAATACTATGCTATCAAAATGAGCATACACGATTATATGCGCCGTGTATGCTCATTTTTTATATAGTCGGTTCACTTTAGAAAACATCTAAGAAAATTGGTTCTGTTTTCAAATTAACTGATATAGTTTGAGAACCAACAGTTTTAACAGGATGGGGCAGGGAAAGGAAACAAGAAGAAAATAATTGAGAATATTAGAAAATGATATTGACTTCATATACTATGCAATATATAATATATCTGATTAGGAGGTGCTGGATTGGATATACAAATAAAAAAAGGCTTACTGGAAGTTTGTATTCTTGCTGTTATCAGCAAACAAGACTCCTATGGCTATCAAATTATCAAAGATGTGTCCACCTGTGTTGAAATATCCGAGTCTACTCTTTACCCGATACTAAAGCGTCTGGAAGCAAGCGGCTGTGTTACGACATACTCAATTGAACATAACAGCCGTCTGCGTAAATATTACAGAATTACGAATATCGGCCGACAACACATTTATGATTTTTTAGTCGGATGGGATGAGCTTGAGCAAATCCATCAATTTATTATGCGGGAGGGTAAATTGTGAATAAGGAAACGTTTTTGAATCTGCTGTCTTCTCTGATCAGTGATTTGCCGGACAACGAGCGCGTTACGATATTGGATTTTTATCGTGAAATCATAGAGGATAAAGTGGAAAACGGCATCAGCGAAGCGGCTGCTGTTGCTGAACTGGGCGATGTGTATCAGCTTGCGCAAAAAATATTGCAGGAAAACCCAAATCGCAAACCTCACAAAACAAACAGAACGGGAATCATTGTTCTATGTTCTGTTTTGGGCTTGTTTTTACTGCTCGGAGCTGTTGCTGCTATTGTCAATACAACGATGTATTATTCGAAGGGAAATAGTTCTTCTTTACAGGGAAATATTGTTGTAAACGGAAAAACAGTGACCGAAACGGACAATGCAAGTAAAACCTATACGGCTAAAGCTGCGGACGTAAAGCAAATTAAACTGCAGGCTGAAAACAAGGCTATCCATATTATACCGACGGACAGCGATGAAATTAAAATCCATTATGTAAGTAACAGCAACCAAACCTACCGGTTTTCAAATGACGGCGGAGTTGTGAGTGTGGATAACACCGATAATCACAGCAGCTTTTCTCTGTTTGACTTTCACTTTAACAGTGATGACGACGATTATACCATTACGGTCGAAGTACCTGTGCAATATGGAAACGACATTTCCATTCGTACCACGAACAGTGAAATTACGGTAACCAAGCTGGAAAAACTGCATGATATTATCTGCGAAACCACGAATTCCGCAATCAGCCTTTCCGACATCCATGCAAACAGTGCCAGTATTGATACGAAAAACGCGGTAATTACCCTGCGTAACGTGAACACACAGGAAAGTTTGGAGGCACTGACCAAGAACGCAAAAATTTCTTTGGACAATATAGCTTCTCCGGATATTAACTTGAAAACCGAAAACGGTATTATCGGCGGAACAATCGCCGGCAGGGCAGAGGATTATACCATCGACAGCAGTACCACAAACGGAATTAATAATCTGAACAATCACAGTGGCGGCAGTAAAAAACTGACGGTAACTACCACCAATGCTTTAATCAGTGTCTCATTTATAAACTCATGATATAAAACTGTATCGGCTTGTAAAAATAACCATCTGAAGTATTTTTTTCAAAATGCTCGGTTATAAAAAAGATTCCTGTAAATCGGATATGTTGCGGTTTACAGGAATTTTTTGCGCATATTCATTTTAGATGCAGATAAAATGAACACGTTCTCCACAAATGTGAAATGCATAACAACTCGATTTCAGGCAAAACAAAAGGCCGACGATTTAAAATCGTCGGCCTTTGTTGGTGCCGGTGGCCGGACTTGAACCGGCACGGTATTGCTACCAATGGATTTTGAGTCCATCACGTCTGCCAATTCCATCACACCGGCACAACGTAAGTTATTATATAATAAAATTTAAAAAAAATCAATAGTTAATTAAAAAAATAAATATACAACATATTGTTATTCCTTCGCTGTAATGTTAAAATATACTGTAAATAGTAGAGCGCTAAAATAAAGGATGGGGCGATTATTTGCAACTCGATAATATGATTGACTTAGACCAACTGTCTTTGTCCGAGATTTACGAAATTTTGGAACTGGCAAACAAAATTAAAGCAAACCCGCAGGAGTACAGTGAAACCTGTCGGGGTAAAATTATGGCGACTCTGTTCTATGAGCCGTCCACCAGAACAAAAATGTCTTTTCAAACCGCAATGTTCCGTTTGGGCGGGCAGGTAATCGGGTTTGACAATCCGGAAAACAGTTCCGTTTCAAAAGGCGAAACGCTCAAAGATACCGTATCCGTTGTAAGCGGCTACGCCGATGTAATCGTTATCCGCCATCCAATGGAAGGTGCGGCGAGCGCGGCTTCTCTTTATTCCAAATCTCCGGTTATTAACGCGGGGGACGGCGGACATCTCCATCCGACACAAACTTTGACCGATGTCGTTACCCTCTATAATGAAAAGGGCACACTGGATAATTTATGCATCGGTCTTTGCGGCGACTTAAAAAATGGGCGTACCGTTCATTCCCTCATGAAAACCATGGTGCGTTTCCAGAATAACAGCTTCGTCTTGATTTCCACACCGGAGCTTTCCGTTCCGCAGTATGTAAAGGATGTGCTCCATGCTGCCGGATGCAAATATCGCGAGGTGACAAGTCTTAGCGAAGCAATTCCGGAACTGGATGTTTTATATATGACCCGAATCCAAAAGGAACGTTTTGCAAGTGAACAGCAGTATGAAGAGCAAAAGGGCGTTTATGTTCTGGATAAAGAAAAGCTTAGCCGAGCAAAGCGTGATTTAAAAATTCTTCATCCGCTGCCTCGTGTGGATGAGATTACAGTGGATATCGACGAGGATCCACGCGCAATTTATTTTCAGCAAACTAAGTATGGCATGTATGCCCGCATGGCGCTCATTTTGACCATGCTCCGTCAAACGGACAGAACTCTTCCGCATTCCCACGTGAAAACTTCCAGCCCGTATCATTGCAGCAATCCAAGATGTATTACACAGGAAGAACACTATTTGCCCAATCAATTTTCAGAAGCCGGTGATATGCTTGTCTGTAAGTATTGCGATGGGAGGACCCTTATCTGAAAAAAAGAAGATTCTTGTTTTTTTCGGTTCGCCGCATAAAAACGGACATACCGCGCAGCTTTTGCGTGCCTTTCTGGAGCCGTTCCGGAATAAGAATATGGACATACAAATCATCGATGCGTTTGATGAGGATATTGCTCCATGCAATGCGTGCGGTGTGTGCAAGACGCGGGAGACCTGCCGGTTTCATGATTTTGATGAAATCGACAGTCAGCTCCGCCTTGCGGACATTCTTGTTTTTGCAACACCGATATACAATCTTAGTTTTCCTGCACCGCTTAAGGCAATTATGGACCGCACGCAGCGATATTATGAAGCCCGTTTTTCCTTGCATATCAAGCCGCCGATTGCCAGACCCAAACAAGCGATTCTGCTGGTAACTGCCGGTTCCGCTAATCCGGATGGAGCTGAAATCATGGAAAAGCAGCTTAAAATGATATTTACTGTAATGAATACCACGCTGAAACATACAATTTTATTGAGTAAAACCGATACCGCGCAGCCGGAAGATATAGAAAATGCGGAACAGGAAACAAAGCGCGTGGCTCTTGCCATGCTAAGTGAATTGTGATATGATAATCTTTAGCATTATTTATGGGAGGACTTAAATTATGTCTGGTCATTCAAAATGGAATAACATCAAGCGCAAGAAGGAAAAAACCGATGGCGCAAAAGCAAAAGTTTTTACAAAAATAGGCCGTGAGCTTGCCGTAGCAGTAAAAGAGGGCGGCGGACCGGATCCGAATTCCAATTCAAAATTAAAGGATTGCATTGCAAAAGCAAAAGCCTGCAATGTGCCGAATGATAACATTGAGCGCATTATCAAAAAAGCGGCCGGCGACGGTGACGCGGATAAATATGAAAGCATTGTATATGAGGGCTACGGTCCAAACGGTGTTGCCGTTATTGTGGAAACCTTAACGGATAACCGGAACCGTACCGCAGGCCAGGTTCGCCACGATTTCGATAAATTTGGGGGCAATTTGGGCACTTCCGGCTGCGTTTCCTTCATGTTTGCCGAAAAAGGCGTTATCGTAATTGAGCGCGAAGGCAATGAGGAAGACAAGGTTATGGAAGACTGTCTGGAGGCCGGAGCAGCTGATTTTCAGGCAGACGAGGACGTATTTGAAATCTATACCGAGCCGGATGATTTCAGCGGCGTTTTAGATGATTTGGAAAAGAAGGGCTATGAATTCGTTTCAGCCGAAGTTGAAATGGTGCCAAATACTTATACTTCCTTAACCGAAGAGGAGTCCATCCTGAAAATGCAGCGTTTACTTGATGCTCTTGAAGATGATGATGATGTTCAGAACGTTTGGCATAACTGGGATGCACCGGAATCTGACGACGAAGAATAAAATTTCCATTATTTGTCTAGAATATAGATACTTTCCTTTTTAAAAGAATATTACGAGATAAAAGCAACAGCGTAATGATATGGAGGAAACAGCATGGCAGAATTTGATCATCTGTGCATGAATTGTATGTCGGACACCAGCGGCGAAGATATATGCCCAAACTGCGGGTATCGTTCGGCTGAGCCTCAAATGCTTCATGCTTTACCGTATAATACTGTTTTGCAGGAAAGATACATCGTCGGCAAAGCGAAAAAAAGTAACGGTGAAGGTATCAGCTATATCGGATATGATACGGTTTTGAACATAAAAATTGAGTTGCGTGAATTTTTTCCTCAGACGATATGTGAGCGTGCTGGAAATGGTGCAGATATTCGTGTGATTAGCGGCAGTGAAATCATTTTTAATGACTGCTTGGCCAGCTTTTTGAATTATTCCCGTGAGATTGCTCATATGCGGGAACTTTCTTCTATTGTTCAGGTTTATGACATTTTTGAAGAAAATCATACCGCTTATACCGTTTCCGAATGGAATGAAAGTATCACTCTCCGCTATTTTGTGGAGCGCAGCGGAGGCAATATTAACTGGAATGCAGCCCGTCAGCTTTTTATGCCTGTGCTTTCCGCGCTTAGCTCCATACATGTGAGTAAAGTGAATCATTTGGGCATATCGCCGGATACTCTTTTCATTATGAAAGACGGTAAGATGAAACTTGGTGGTTTTTGCATTGGCGAAGTTCGCCGAATGGATACCGATCTTCCGCCGGACATGACTCCGGGCTGCGCTGCAATTGAGCAGTATGTAATGGACTATATTCCCAATGAGTCAACGGACGTATATGGATTTGCGGCAACTTTGTATTTTGCTTTAACCGGTAATCTGCCGCAGGATGCTTTAAAACGCCGTACCGATTCCAGACTGCTTATTCCAACAAGCATATTGCGCAACATCCCACCTCATGTGGTAACGGCGCTTGCAAACGCGCTTCAGGTTTCGCCGGATAAGCGAACCGCGACCTTTGAACGGCTGCGTGCGGAACTCTCTGCTGCACCGACTGTTACGGCGTCGATTGAGGAAAATCTGCAATCTATACCGAAAATGCCGGTTCAGTACCACCGCGAAGAACCAAACAACAAAAAGAGCAAGGTCCCGAATTTTGTTTGGGGAATTGTTTCCTGTGTGGTTGCACTGGCTGTATTCGGCGGCATTATAGCTGCTTATATGTGGTTCAATAATCCGGGCGGGTCCGCTTCCAGTTCGAGTTTAGCTTCCTCTCAAAGTTCATCAGAAGTGGATTCCAATACTTCCGATCTTTTATCGTCCGCTGATTCTGCCGCGGTTGCAATGGCAAATCAGATTGATATTCCGAACTTGGTTGGAAAGAATTATGATAGTTTGACATCCTCCGCTGCCAGTGGCGCTGATTATCAGATCATGCTTTCGGATTCTCAGTTCAGTGACACAGTCAAAGAACGCTGCATTATTTCACAGTCTCCGGCACCGGGAACAGGTAAAAAAATGGCCAAAGGCACGATTATTACCGTTGTTGTCAGCAAAGGGCCGGCTGTTCGGGAATTGCCGGATATTGCGAACAAAAGCCTTTCGGATGCATCGCAGCTTGTAACGGCGGCTGGTTTTACGCCATCCACTTCCTATCAGAACAGCGATACAGTGCCGGCCGATACGGTAATTGGTTATCTAAACGCAAAAGCCAAAGATAAACTGGACAGCGGTTCGCAGGTAGTCATATTGGTAAGTAAAGGGTCGGGGGGTTCCTCCACAAGTACGGCGTCCAAATAATTTGTAGATGAAAAAGATAAATGGCATCTCCGTTTCGGAGATGCCATTTTTGCGCGATGTTTGATTTTCAGATCAAAAATGAGGCTTTAAATTCAGCAGATTAATCACGTTCCGTCCGCATATATTTTCATAATCATGGTCGCAAAGCTTTGCTGTCAGCAAAAATTGAAGTTCATCGATAGGCCGGCTCCATGGGCAATCACTGCCGAATAATACACGTTCCGATCCGTGCTTGCGAATGATGCGCTCAAATTGCTCCAAAGAGCAAATTCGGGAAGACATGGATGTGTCAATGTATACGTTCTTACCGACTAAAAATTCTTCCACTTCATCATATCTTGCCAACCCGCCCATATGTGCGGCGATGATCTTCATTTTGGGGAACAAACCTGCTACTTTTGCCACGAATTTTGGCATCGCGTGAACCAAATTAGGGGAGAGGGGGTCAGCCCCCGCGTGGAATAAAACTGGCAGCCCCAGCGATGAAATTGCGTCATAAATTGGGAACATGCGCTCCTCGTCAATAAAAAAGTTTTGGTAGTCCGGGTGAAATTTCACACCGTACAGTCCCAACTCCTTTATACGTGCCAACTCATCTATGGCATCGGGAGCATCCGGATGTACCGAACCAAAGCAAAAAAGAGAATCAGCTTGAATCGAAGCTGCCCAATTGTTAATCGTTGTTTGCTGGTTCGGCTTTGTGGCAATATTCATCACCACTGCCGCTGTAACACCCCATTCTTTCAGACTGTTTCTCGTACCCGCCACGGTTCCGTCGGTATAATATGGGCTTTTACAAATCTTTGAAAGGCTTTCAAGAGCCTTTGGTGCCAGCTTGTCCGGAAACATATGGGTATGTATATCAATCAGCATGTTTTAACATCTCCTATCGTTAAAAATGTCTATTTAACTATTATAGAGGAACAGCAGAAAGAAAGCAAATTGAAAGTTCCTTAGAAAAGTGATATATTGAAGATTGTTTACAATTATTGTAAATGTGATAGAATGTAAATAAGAATTATAGTATGGAGGCAGAACAGAATGGATAGTCAAGATATGAAAATTTGTCCGTATTGCGGCGACGAGATGCATCTGGGATATTTTGGAGGTGTAAGGTATCAACTGGAATGGATTCCAGAAGGTCAAAAGCAGCGGAAACACTGCTGGGCAAGCATACCGGAATTCCGCTGAATCAAACCAGTGCTTTCAAATTTAATAAAGTAGAAGCTTATTTCTGCCCACATTGCAGAAAGATAGTTGTTCACATGTAATGCTGTTTGTTCTTTTTCTTTCCCAAATTGGTATGATTCAGCTAGATAATTGATTTCGTATATCGCCTTTCTCTGGTTGGCGAACTTTTGCCCAAGCGGAAAGGGGCGGCATTGCCGCCCCCTATCCCTTGTATAGCGCGCGGGAGCGCACAACAGTATGAAAAACCAGATAGGGGAGAGCGAAATAAAAAACAAAAAAGCGGGCGCAATGCGTCCGCTTTTCCAAATCCATATGAAACCAAACAGCAGGAATCAGTCGCTGCTGAAAGGCAACAGTGCAAGATGACGTGCGCGCTTAATCGCGGTTGTCAGCTCACGCTGATGATGTGCACAAGTACCGGTTACTCTGCGAGGAAGAATCTTCGCTCTTTCAGAAATAAAACGGCGAAGCTTTGCAACATCCTTATAATCAATCGTGTCTACCTTGTCCACGCAAAAGCTGCAAACTTTCTTGCGTCCTTTGCGACCGCCGGAACGACGATTGTCTCTATCGGATCTGTCATTTCTATCGTTTCTGTCAGCCATGGCAAAAAGCCTCCTTTTCTCATCAATAAATCAGTTTTCGGAAATCTTAAAACGGCAAATCGTCGTCAGTAGGAATTTCCTCGAAATCACCTGTATCTCCGCTTGTATAAGCAGGAGCAGGCTCGTTTGTTACCTCTGGTCTGGAGTAATTGCCGCCCATTGGGGCAGAGCCATCACGTTTGGATTCTGCAAAATGGACATTGTCTGCCACAATTTCAAAAGCCTTGCGCTTGTTACCCTGACTGTCGGTATAGCTGCGTGTTTGAATAGCGCCCTGTACAGCAATTAATTGACCTTTACGGAAGTATTTACATACAAAATCAGCAGTTCCGCGCCATGCGACAATATCAATAAAGTCAGCCTGACGTTCCGTGCCGGATTTTACATAGGAACGATCAACCGCAATGGTAAAGCTGGTTACAGCCACATCGTTAGGTGTGTGTCTTAGTTCCGGGTCAGCAACAAGTCTGCCCATTAAAACTGCGACATTCAGCATTCAAATCACTCTCTTTCAGCTTTTTTGACTTCAGCAGCCGGAGCAGCAGGAGCAGCGACTTTTGCTGCCTTTACTGGCTTGGCTGGCTTGATTTCCTTTTTGATGATGAGAGAACGAAGTACGCCATCCGTAATCTTGTAGATTCTGTCGAGCTCAGCGGTAAATGCAGGAGAACTGGTGAAGTTAATTAAAGTGTAATAGCCCTCAACCTCTTTGTTGATCGGGTATGCAAGTCTGCGCTTGCCCCATTCATCAACACTTTCAATTGTGCCGTTTGCTTCAATTAATTCTTTGAACTTCTGAACCAACGCTGCGATACCATCTTCACCCTGTGTTGCAGAAAGGATAAAAACGGTTTCATAAGCATTCTTTAAATCTGCCATAAAAATTGCACCTCCTTTTGGACGTTAGGCCCCAAAATGATTTGGAGCAAGGATTTATAAGCCGCATATTACAGCTTAACAGAACAATTATATCAATTTGACTATTAAAAGTCAATAAATATTTTACTAAACCAAGAAGCCGCCTGTAGGATTACAATTGATGCGTTACAATAAGTGAAAAAAAGATAGCGAATAGGAAAAGCCTGTGTTACAGTTAAGTTACCACACTAACAACACACAGAAAGGAAATCCTATTCGCTATGAACACA
>JAEWYE010000062.1 GCA_023458755.1 Bacillota bacterium
ACGTTCCCACCGCAAAGACAACGAGTATTTCTATGCTACTCACAAATTTTACTCATTCAATGATTTCAAAGCTCAATTAAAAACCTATATTCATAAATACAATGCTTTTCCTATGCGCCCTCTAAAGTGGCAGTCACCTAAACAGGTGCTTCATGATTTCTTTACTCTTGGTGTAACATATCATTGACAAACCTACATTCCGCACGCTTTTTGCCTATTTACTGAACTATTTGAATAATTGTGTGAACATTTTCCAAATATCGTCATAAATCGCCACAATCAACTCCGCCGCTTGTTGTGCGGCCTGCTGTGTCCAGCGGGTGGCATTGTATGCTACTGAGATATCAACGGATTTGTCCACGCCCATGACATGGATGTCAAACGTTTTCGCGCCCTGCTGTGTTGTCGTTACACAGGCAACCGGGGCGTCGTTGCCGAAGCCGACCCACCTCGTATTGTAATCGACCGTGATAATCCCCATAACACAGGAAGCTATACACAGGGTGACAATCATAGAGGTAAAAAAGTAACGTACATTCTTCGATTTTTCTTTTCTGTCTTTTGTTTTAATATTTTTCTCTTTCTTCATCTTATCATTTCCCTTTTTCCATATTGTGAACGTTTTTTAAATCTTTTTGTCTTTTCTCCGCTGTGATATTTTGTCCTCCCGATTTCCCACAGATTCCCTTATTTCAACGTCAACAGCGTTTTGACGAGGGTTTTGCCGAATAAGGTTCCGGAATAGGTCGCCTCCTCGACCGTGTTAACCTCGGTTCCAAATTCGACCAGCAACGAACCTTTTGTACGGTTTTCATTGTATTGCGCGTTACAGAAATCAACCGGACGCGCAAGCCCCGGGTACAGCTGCACCGCGGATTGCTGCAAGCGCAGAGCAAAGCGTAAATTGTATTCCCAGTTTGGAAAATCCTGCGTTCCGTCATCGTCACAGCCGCTCACAATCATAAGCTGCGCGGCTTTTTTGCCGTTTATCGTGACCGTTGGCTTTATGCGTTCGTTGCCGCCCAGCGCGTCGCGGTGAATATCGAGTGTTACCTGAATGCCGGGGTATTTTTTGATATCCTTTTTCATCGTATCTTCCGAACGGTAATATGAGCCGTTGTAGCTGGGATAGTCGTGTACAGTGGTATCGTGAATCACTCCGATTCCGGCCGCTTTCAGTTCCGCCTCAATAGCGTTGCCAACCATAACGACATTCTTGGTGTTATCTAATGTGCGGGTTGGGAAACTCGAATAATAAAACGGCATTAATTGGCTCATGTAGCTTTCGGTGGTATGCGTATGATAAATCAGCACCTGCGGTGTTCCGTCGGTCTTTATCTTAACGGCAGGCTGCTTTTTTAACTCCTGCGCGATATTAACGGAATGCTTATCCGTATTGTTTTTCACATAAATGCCTTGATACTGTGTGCCGTTGTCTGCCATTTGTACTTCTTTAATGGGGTAAGCGGTGCCCAAACCGCTTTGTGCCGCCGCGGAAGAAGTGCCTTGCGAATTTGTGCCGGATGCAGCCGACGCTCCGCTTTGCGGTGCCTGTGAAGAAGGCCGGGAGCCTGCCGTACCCGAAGAGTTGGGAATTTCAACGGGGCCGCTGTCTTCTCCATCCCCTCCGCCGAATCCGGTTTTTATTGCCTCCGCGCCGCCCTGCGGCATAATAAACCCGGCGGCTGTCAGAGCCGCCGTATCGCTGTGCGCGTTGATTTGGGGCATTATGCGTGCGACAAAACAAACAACTGCCACTGCCGTCGCCAGCACAGCCACCGCTTTTGTACAAAAACGTTTGCCTTTGTTTTTGTTCACATGACTTGTTTTATTTGCCACGATGCGCATATTGAACCCCCATAATGTGATACTCCATTCTATGCGCACCTGTCCTATACTATGCCAGAAGCCAAAGGCTACACAAGCGATAAAAATTCTTCCACGGTAAATTGCGGATTCAGTGTCAGATTGATTGCCATTGCCAGCAGTTTGGCCGCACGCGAAATTAAAAGGTCGATTTCACGGGGGGTAACAACCATCTGCGCACCGCGGGGAGCAAGTTCCTCCTTGAGCATCTCCATTTGATTTTCGTCCTCGGTGAGCAGGTCAGCCGCCAGTGTCGCAACATCCACCACAGTGGGCACTCCCATGCTGATAACCGGCACACCAAGTGTTTGCAGACTAATCTGCGGACGGGCATTGCCTACTCCCGCGCCGGGCGCGATGCCCGCGTCGCTCATTTGAACCGTACAGCCCAATCGTGCAAGATTGCGTGAGGCCAGCGCATCAATAGCGATTACCGCGTCCGGCTTCAGCTTCTGCACAAGCGCCTGTAAGAGTTCGAACGCGTCAATTCCGGTATTCCCCAAAACGCCCGCGGAAATCCCCGCAACCGGGCGCAGACCTTCCATTCCGGTAACCCGCGCAAGTTCTCCCTGAATATGTCTTGTGGCAAACAGCAGCTCCAGTGTTTTCGGTCCTAACGCATCCGGTGTAATATCACGGTTGCCCAAACCAACCACAAGCACAAAACCGCTTTTCGGCAGCAGCTTTTCCAATTCCTGCGCAGCCAAACGGGTATATTTATCCTGACCGTCTATATGGTCGGAAATCGCGGGAACCTCAAGCGTAATATAGCTGCCCTGCGGCTTGCGGAGCTGTTCCGCCGCCGACTCGCTGGTAATGCGAATATGGGTGATTTTGCAATCCTCAATATCTTGCTCATAAGACTCCACTCCCTCCGGTTTTGTCTGCAAATTTTCATTTTCTTCCAGTGCCAAATCCGTACGAAAATTCATTTGATTTCATTCCTTTATTTTTATTTTATATGAGAAAGCTTTCCGCTCTGCATAACGAAATCCTGTTTCATGTTATTCTCCTCTCCCTTGCCAAAGGGAGGGGTCACCGCAGTGACAAAGAGATATGTCCTTCTACACAATTATTGCGCACTCCCGTGCGCTAATTGGGGAGGGTGGGGCGGCAAGCCGCCCCTTACGCTCCGCTGGGGCGTGGGTTGGCCTACGCAAACTCTTTTATTCCTCTCAATTACTAAAAGGAGATGTCACCGCAGTGACAGAGAGATACTATGATTATGAACCGATTTTCCGCCGTTACTCAAAAAATTATTGCAATTTTAACAGGATTTATGCTATAATTGTTCGGTTAAATGGGCTGTGTGTAAAATCGGCAAAAAATCTCTTGCATTTTTTGCTCTTGCATGATATTATTATTTGTACGTGACGATGTATCGAAGGAGGTGTGACTATGCCAAACATTCAATCAGCAAAAAAGCGCGTAAAGGTTATTGCTACAAAAACCCTTAGAAATAAGGCGATTAATTCTGAATTAAAAACAGATATAAAGAAAGCTAACCTTTCAATTGACAACAAAGCTGAGGACAAGACTGAGGCTGTTCGTGTTGCAATGAAAAGAATTGATCAGGCTTCTGCTAAGGGAATCCTTCACAAGAACACTGCTGCAAGAAGGAAGTCCGCCCTCGCCCGCAAACTCAATTCTATAAACGCTTAATGGACGTCATCATTATGGTATCGAAAGCAGAGCTTATGCCCTGCTTTTTTTACTAGATTTTGTTTTTATTTTTCGTTTGATTGACTTTTTCCCGTTTTTTGGGTATTATATATAGTAGGTTAGTAAGTTTTTCTATCCGTTTCAATTTGTTCATGGAGGTGCTCTATTTTGAAAAAGAAATGCAATATACTGGCTTTGATTTTTGGCATTATCGCAGTCGCGGCCGCTGTGACCGCTACCGTTGCCGGCGTTCTTTTGTTCTTTGAAAAGAAGAAAAAGGATGAAGAGGAACTTGAGCACTATTTGGATTGCTCCATTCAATAAAATCCCGGTTTCGGCACACATAACGCGGGCAGATGAACGAAGTGTTTGGTTCATCTGCCCGTTTCGTTTTCAGGATTTATCCCCCGGCTTTGAGACCAGCGCCGCCAAATAACCGAAAAATACCGCAGCGGCAATTCCGGCTGAGCCGGCGGTTACGCCCCCGGTAAACGCACCGAGCAAACCGTCTTTGCGTACCGCTTCCATGGTACCTTTTGCCATCGTATAGCCAAACCCGCTCAGCGGAACCGTTGCCCCAGCACCGGCAAAATCGACCAGCGGCTCATACAGCCCCACCGCCGTAAGAACAACGCCAAGCGTGACAAACAGTACCAATATTCGAGCGGGTGTCATTTTGGTGTAATCGATTAAAATCTGCGCCACTACGCAAATCAGTCCACCCACAACAAATGCTTTCACATATTCCATGGTTTCACCTTCCTTTCCAAATATACAGTCCTTGCGACTTTTCATTCCTGCCTTATACTTCCCATTTTTTGGCTTCAATATGTAATGCTTGTTCAATAATTAGCAACCTTCTCGGCTGGCGCCAGTGCAATTTCTTGAATTGTATTTCTAATACCAACTTAATTTAGAAAAGGGTTTGCTTAATATACAAAGGTGATAAGTTCGTGCTGTAATAATAGGTATAAAACTCTCGTGCACAAGCTCTATATTTTTCCTTCATATTTTTAACTCAATTGTTAAATTGAATGAAAATTTTATAGCTTTTTGCAAGCTTCAAAAAAGGGCTTGCATTTTTTAAGTTCTATGGTATACTGTATTCATTAACAAATTAAAGTTTGTTGTTTCTTTTGCTTCATTTAGCTATGTTTTCCAATGATTAACTTTATTTGGAACACCTTGCAGTTTTTTTCATAGCATAATAGTATTAGATAATCAAAGAGGATTATCGAGCTTTAAGCTCGGTAATCCTCTTTTTTATATATTTCTTTTAAATACATTAACTTTTGGGAATTTTTGCGGGAGATGATTTACTATGCAGATTAACTATGGAGATTGTGCTTTCATTCTAATTTGTTCAGCGCTGGTATTTTTAATGACACCGGCTTTGGGGTTTTTCTACGCGGGCATGGTGCGCAGGAAAAATGTTTTAAACACCTTGTTTGCCTGCCTTTTTATTTGCGGGCTAGCTTCTGTCATGTGGGTGGTTGGCGGCTATTCGCTCGCTTTCGGAACCGACCATGGCGGTATCATTGGTGGACTGAATCACTTGTTCTTTAACGGATTAAGCGTAAACAGCGTTCCGAATGCCGATTATGCTTCTACCATTCCTGAATCCTTGTTTGCTGTATTCCAAATGATGTTTGCCATTATTACCCCAGCCTTGATTGTCGGTTCTTTAGCGGAAAGAATGAAATTCTCCCGTTTGGTTATCTTTATCGCTTTGTGGTCCCTGATCGTGTACTATCCGCTCGCGCATATGGTGTGGGGCGCAGGCGGTTTCATTAAATCTCTCGGTGCGGTTGACTTTGCTGGCGGCAACGTGGTTCATATCAGTTCCGGCGTTTCCGGTCTTGTCGCCTGCATCATTCTTGGGCGCCGACGCGGCTATGGCATGATGAACTACAATCCGCACAATATCCCATTTGTTGTGCTTGGTGCCGCCCTTCTGTGGTTTGGTTGGTTCGGCTTCAACGCCGGCAGCGCGCTCGGTTCCGGCACACTGGCAATCCACGCATTCATTACAACCAATACATCTGCCGCAATTGCCATGCTTTCTTGGATGCTGATTGAAAAGATCAAGTTTGGCAAGCCAACCGTTATGGGTGCTTCTACCGGCTGTGTAATCGGTTTGGTAGCCATTACTCCAGGCGCAGGTTTCGTCCCGATTTGGGCTTCGCTGATTATCGGCGCGTTGGTCAGCCCGATTTGCTTCTTCTTCATTACAAAAGTAAAGAGCAAATTCAAATACGATGACGCACTCGACGCATTCGGCTGCCACGGTATTGGCGGTATTTGGGGCGGCATCGCAACCGGATTGTTTACACAGAAATCCATTAACTCCGCCGCAAAATGGGATGGCTTGGTATTCGGCGACTATCATTTGTTTTTGGCTCAGCTGGAAAGTATCGGCATTACCATTGCGATTGCCGCGGTTGCAACCTTTGTGATTCTCAAAGTGATCAAACTCTTTGGCGATATTCGCGTATCCGTCGCGGAAGAAGCAGACGGTTTGGATATTTCTGAACACAGCGAAAGTGCTTATCCATCCTTTAACGGCCTTGACTAAGGAGGAAAAATAAAATGAAAAAATTGGAAGCCATCATTCGTCCCAGCAATCTGGAAGAGCTCAAGGATGCCCTGCTGAAAGCCAACGTAAACGGCCTTACCATTAGTCAGGTGCTCGGCTGCGGAACCCAGCACGGCTGGACAGAGCACGTGCGCGGCAGCGAAATCCTTATGAACTGTCTGCCGAAAATAAAAGTGGCCATGGTTGTTCCTGACGATCGCTTGGATGAAATTGCCGATTTGATTATCTCAATCGCGCAAAGCGGAGAAGTCGGCGACGGCAAAATTTTCATCACGGATGTGGCCGACTGCATTCGTATCCGAACCGGTGAGCGCGGAAATGTGGCGCTTTAATCCCGCAGCTTGGTTGACATAAGATTTAAAAACATTTAAAATGAAAGAGAACCGTTTACAAAGGACGGTTCTCTCTTTTTGTATTTAATTAAGGAAGGAATTCGCATCCATGACGAAAAAAACAATCTTTTTTGATATTGACGGCACCCTGCTCAGTACCCTGAACGGCAAGCGGTTTGTTATACCGGAAAGCACCATGCAGGCACTGCATCAGCTGAAGCGAAACGGTCACCAAATCGTTATCTGTTCCGGCAGGCAGGAAGCATTCATTCATAAATACTTTCCCGGTATTTTTTCCAGCTACGTCGCCATGAACGGCACCCATGTGGTTTACGACGGGAAAACTATTTTTGACCATGTCCTTTCGAAGGATGAGGTCGTGCAACTGATCGAACGCTTTGATGAGGTCGGAGCCTGGTATAATTTTGTGGGCAAAGCAAACGGCTGGTCCCGCAACATTCCCGCATCCATAATGGACGATATGAACCCGATTTACGGCTTGGAAAACTACATAAAAACGGACTGGCAGCCGCAGGATGTGCAGGCCAATATATTGGACTTCTTTTTTGAGGATGAGGCGCACTACAAGCGCGTGCAATCCGCCTTTACCGGTTCTCTGGTAATGAACCGGCACGGCACTGAACTTGCCGCCGACCTTTCCTTTAAGGAAACCGACAAGTCAAAAGGGATTGCGCGTTTTCTGGAATACACCGGCATTCCAAAGAGCGATACCTTCGCCTTTGGCGACGGCTACAACGACATCACTATGATGAGTGCGGTCAGCTGCGGAGTGGCAATGGGCAACGGTGTTGACGAAGTCAAACAAGCCGCCGCCTATGTAACGGATGATATTTTCAGCGACGGCATCTACAAAGCCCTGAAGCATTTTGAATTGATTTAAAAGCAGTTTCTGCTTATTTGACATAGGTCATCCGTTCATTTTGGTAGATTCCATTCCCGGAACCGAACGCGTAATGGATATTCAATCCATCCTCCAGCCATTCTACTGAATAATCGTTCACACTAAACGGGCGGAAACCATCATCCGTTGAATAATCGCCAATTTGTTTTATAAAAAAGGGATTTATTCTTTGGTAGAAGCTTCCTCGTCCGGCAAGCAAAAATGATTCTTCTTCAATTACAATTTCATGCCTGCTATCCGGAGACATGAGTGTATAATATTTAGGTTCATCAATACCCAACGCAACTGCATATAGGCAAAGAATACTCCCAATAACTCCAAAAGTAACCGAAAACGCAGAATATACCCATTCTTTCTTGAAAGATGCCGACTTGCATTTCCTTAATTTTAGGCAAATCAGGAATGCAATGATAGCAAAAATGGGAATGATGCCTACTGCCATACTTGTGGTCATGCCAAAAATAAAAAGGGAGATTGAAAATAAATATTGAATTAATAGGAGTGCTACGGATAGTAGAGTTAGTACTGCTCCAAGAACAAAAAAGCAAATTCTGACTTTTCTCAACTTTATTACCATCCTTTCACTGCCAAGTGTCAGTCTGGTTTCTGTGTTACACCACTTAGTAGCCCACTCTTTTTAAACGATTTATTAACTTCCACATTATACCAGTTACATTCTGATATTGCAATATGGTTCATTTATCAATAAAGGTTCTTCCGCTCTGTGCTTGTGCCAACACATTGCGAAGGAACCTTTTGTCATATCTTTTATTATTTCTTGCTGAAATCCGGAATATCCCCCGGCTCATGACCGCTGTTCTCAAAATAAATGTCATACCACACAATAAAGATAAACAGTGTCCAGATTTTGCGGCTGTAATCCTGACGTCCGCGGTAATGTTCGTCCAGAAAATGCATGAGTTCTTCGGTGTTGAAAAACTTCTTTGCGATTTTGGAGTTGAACGCTTCTTTTACAATAGTATAGTATTTTTCCTGTCTCAGCCACACGCGGGTCGGCACAGGGAAACCAAGCTTTTTCTTTTGCGCGGTAGCTTCCGGCAGATGGCGGAGTGCGGCCTGCCGCATCGCATATTTGGTGTTCTTTTTATTGACACGCAGTTTGGTCGGAATCGTCGCGGCGACCTTGAACACTTCTTTGTCAAGGAACGGTACGCGCAGCTCCAGCGAGTTGGCCATGCTCATGCGGTCTGCCTTGAGCAAAATGTCGCCCACCATCCACATGTTAATATCTAAATACTGCATACGGGTAACTTCATCCTGATCTTTCACGCGGTCATAATATGGCTTGGTTAGCGTCTGCGGTTTGGTAACTACGGACGGATCCTTCAACAGCTTGCACTTATCTTCATAGCCGAACATTTTTGCGTTGCCGATAAAGTTCTCGTTAGTCGGCAGTTCGCCGCGGTTTACAAAGCTTTGTCCGCGGAACTGCCACGGCACCTTATTTACCATTTTGCGCATCCATGTGCGCAGTCCCTGTGGCAAAATCTTGCGGTAAAGGCGGAAAACGTCCGGTTCGTTGTAGATTGTGTACCCGCCGAACAGTTCATCCGCACCTTCGCCGGAAAGAACCACCTTCACCGATTCGCTTGCCAGCTTTGAAACAAAGTACAGCGCAATGCAGGAAGGGTCCGCCAAAGGCTGGTCCATATGATACTGCACCTTTTTAATATTGCCCCAAAACTCATCGGACTGAATCACCTTATAATGATGGTCAACACCGATTTTCTCGGACAAATTCTTTGCAAAATCAATCTCATTGTATTTTTCACCGAAATCGAAACCGACCGTAAACGTCTTTTGGTCCGCAAAATAAGTAGAAACATAGCTGGAATCCACACCGCTGGAAAGGAAACATCCCACTTCAACATCACTGATTTTATGTGCGTTGACGGAGTTTTCAAAAACTGCTTCAATCTTGTTGATAGCATCTTCTTCAGTCAACGTATTATCCGGATTGAATTTTGGCTCCCAATACCGGGTGGTGGTAACCTCGCCGTCTTTGTACCAAAGATAATGGGCTGGCATCAGGCAATAAACACCCTCGAAAAAGGTTTCAGGCGGCACCGCGTACTGGAACGACAGGTAATTATTCAAAGTGTTGTAATTGAATTTTTTCTCAAATCCCGGGAATTCCAAAATGCTCTTGATTTCGGAGCCGTAGACGAATTTTCCGTCCACCATAGTGTAATGCATCGGCTTGATTCCAAAGAAATCGCGTGCAATAAATAAGGATTTTTCAATCGTATCCCAAATTGCGAAAGCGAACATGCCGCGCAGACGGTTCAGCATATCCTCGTGCCATTCTTCAAAACCATGAATCAGGACTTCGGAATCGGTCAGTGTTGTGAACCGGTGTCCCTTCTCAATCAGCGCCTTGCGCAAATCCTGATAATTATAAATCTCGCCGTTGAACATCAGCACCAGTGTTTTATCTTCATTATAAATAGGCTGATTACCTGAATCACTGATATCGATAATACTTAAACGCCGAAAGCCCATCGCAATAGTATCGTCTTTAAAAATACCGCAGCTATCAGGCCCGCGGTGAGTGATTTTATCCGTCATGTTTTTAATGACGTTGTCGCGGTCAATAATTTCCCCTGTAAATCCGCACAGTCCACACATATTTTTTCTCCTTTGCTCCTTGTTTCTTATATTGTCAACAGCAAAAATTTGCCGTCAAATTCTATGGGTACACGGATTCAGTCATCAGAATTGACTTTATCCGTATTTCCTTATATTCACGCCCAAAAAGCTTCTCAATTATCCGGCTTATTCGTTCTGCTGATATTCATCCAGCAGTTCCTGCGCTAAATCGGAATTCACCCACAAAAACTCTGTTTCGCTTTCGTGAAAATGAACGTTCGAAACAATCTCCTTGGATTTTTGATACACATCCATTCGTGTTCCCTGATACACCGGCTGTTCTGTTCCCTCAAAAAAGAAAGAAAAGCCAATATGATTGGAAACCTCATCTGCTGTGGAAAAAAAACCGAAAGCGGCTTTATTCTCATGCTTTTTACGCACAATTTCCGTCAGCGCGAATTTTACCAGTTCAACCGCCACATCATCCAGACCGGCTTCAAAAATCAAAACCTTTTCTTTCAGCTCGGCAAGGTTTGAAACCAGCCGTTTTTTAATTCCGCTCAACTGCGGAAACTGCTCCTCTAAATTTTTCAGCGCATCGGTGTTGCCGTTTGGAGCTACACAAATCATCAATTTCCTATTTTTATCATGATACAGACAAGGGTACACAAGCTGCATCTGGTAACCGCAGTCTGGGCAATCCCAGTCAAACAGCGTTTCTTTCAAGACTTTTTCCCGCAATTCCGGATTTGAAGCGATATTCATTCCCGGCCACATCTGGGTTTTCTTAATTGCTCCGCATTTTGGGCAGCTCACTTCTTTACAGATACAGGTGGACATTCTTACACCCCGCTCTATGTATTGGATTAATTCGCGGCAACAATGGTACCGCCGCCCACTACAAGATCACCGTCATAAAATACGACAGCCTGTCCGGGCGTAATGGAACGCTGCGGCTGGGCAAATTCCACTTTTACCGTTTGGTCGGCAAGCGGAATCAGCTTTGCGGCAGCAGGCTGAGCCTGGTAACGCACTTTGGAGGTTACCTCCGTCTCCTGTTTCAGCGTATCAAAAGGAATAAAGTTGAGGTCGGACGCAATCAGTGAATCCGCATACTGGCTGCCCTCGCGTCCCAGTACAATCTGATTGCTTTCGGGATTGATCCCCGTTACGTACATCGGCTCCGGAAAGCTGATGCCAAGACCTTTACGCTGGCCGACCGTGTAATGCGTAATTCCCCTATGGGTACCCAAAACCTTGCCGGTAATATCTACAAAATGACCCTGCGGTGCTTTTGTACCTGTGTAACGCTCAATAAAGCCCGCATAGTCATTGTTTTCAACAAAGCAAATTTCCTGACTGTCCGGCTTGTGCGCCACCGGCAGTCCGGCCTCCTCCGCCATGGCTCTTGCCTGCGGCTTGGTGTATGCTCCAAGCGGCATGAGCGTGTGGCTTAGCTGATATTGGGTCAGGGAATAAAGCACATAACTCTGATCCTTGCTGGCGGGCGCTTTTTTCAGCAGCCAACGGCCAGCGGTGTTCTGCTCAATTACCGCGTAATGTCCGGTAGCAACGTAATCAAAGTCCAGCTCCATCGCACGGCGGAGCATCGCATTGAATTTTACGTGGCGGTTGCAGGCGATGCATGGGTTCGGTGTGCGCCCCGCCGCGTATTCCGCGGCAAAATAATCAATGACGTCCTTTTGAAAAACGTCGGTAAAATTCAGTACCAAATGTTCAATGCCAAGCTTGTACGCAACACGGCGGGCATCGTCGATATCATCCAGAGAGCAGCAGCCGCCCGAAGCACTCTGCTGCATGTATTCATCCGGCCGTAGCCGCATGGTCACTCCGGTAACCTCGTAGCCGGCACGCAATAACAGTAAAGCGGCAACGGAGCTGTCTACGCCGCCGCTCATTCCCAACATTACCTTCTTTTTCATTGTACCGTTCCTTCTGCCAAAACCAAATGATCCTGCTCATCGACAGCAAAAACTTTTTTGCCCGACCTTAACTCCGCCATATGTGCTTCATCGCCTTGAAATGTGAGCACATTGGGACAAACAGCCCCCTGCTTCTCGATTTCTTCCCGCAGCATATCGGCAGCGTTTTCCGGATTGTTGCTGTAAACGAGCAAGCCATACACTTTTTTCCCCGAAATATCGTATTCTCGTAAAAAATCGTTCATGGCCGGAGTAACGCTTCGCGCCCACACAGGGGTGGCGACAATCAGGCAATCATAGCTTGCAATATCGCTGTGTACCGGACGGATATCGCTGGATAAGCGTCTGCGCGCCTTTAATACGCCGGAGGTGAACGCACTGAATTTATTCCGGTGCGCTATCTCCTTCAGCTCAACAAAATCCGCTCCGAGCGTTTTTGCCAGATTGCCGCAAATTCTTTTCGTTTTTCCGGTAAAGGAATAACAAAGGACCAAGGGTTTCATTCCATTAACACCTTTCGCTGGGATTTTTATTTTGTACTGATTACGGTTCGTCAGTCGGGATGGTATCGCTGTAGGAAGGATCGGCTGCTTCCTCATCTTCCTCGATTTCCTGCTCATCGTCACGCCATGGAGTTTTCGGGTGCAGAATGTTTTGTATGGTTTCTGCGTCGTCCTCGGCTTCATCCTCAATGCCGTCGAGTTTTTTCAAATCTTCCTCATAGTTTTCAAAGCATTCATCACAGTCTTCGCAATCACAGCAGTCGTCGTCCTCGTCGCAATCACACACCGGTTCTTCCTCCGGCGTAAGCAAATCATCCAGCTTCTGCAATGCACGGTCACGGCGCTTATTCGCGTTTTCAATCGCATTGCAATAAATTTCCGTTTCGGCGTTCTGCTCATCGCGCAAATTTCGGTAATAATACTTACCAAGCGATATATATGCGCGCTGCGCGCTGTCCTCTTCATTGCGGATGACCAACTTCACGCGATTAATCAAAGCTATTTTACGGTTTTTTTCTACTACAAAATCAATTGCCTTTGAAAAGCTATTGCCCACGTTGCTTAAAAAACTCATAAGTCCTCCTTTTTATTCTCCGACGATGCCGAATTTGAACATCTGCCGCTATCCCGTCGGCTATTAACAGCAGAAAGTATTCGATTGATTTTGAATTCATTTTCTTATTTTATCCTTCTTATTATATCGCAAAAGCATGGGAAATAACAGAAATATTTTTACAAAATTCCGTTATACTAAAATTCAATGAAAAAGTACAGAAAATCCAATCAAAACCTTACTCATATAGGTTTTGACACGGGTTTTTAACCATACTTTCATTGGAATCCCGATTATTCTCATATTCGACAAAAAATAATATTTTTTAAATTTATTGGATAAATATTGATAAATCTTATCGAATGTTGTAGAATGAATTAAATGGGTGCTTTCTCATTCATTTCTATTTGCCTCAAAAATTTTATTTGCGTATATCATATACGCACTATGAGATAAAAAACAAGCAGCATGGAGGTTTTTTCAATGGGTGCAAATGAAAACACAGGCGACAAAATGAAAAAAGCTTTAAAAAGAATATGGGATGGTCCTGTTGAAACAAAAGCAGATGAGGAAAGTCCGAAAGAAGAAGGAAAAGTAGAAGTACTTCAAACAGAGACTCCCAAAGATGCTTTTGCAGCAGATGACCGTTCAGTTCAAGTCGCACCTCCGACAGCCGCTGAATTTAATACCCTGATAAAAGAAAATCTTTTGAAGTTTGAGTCTGCTAAAAAAGAAAAAGAAGAAAATCTGTTTGCTCCGTCTTATAATGCGGGCAGGAAAGGTGAGCCAGATATGATGAGCGATACCGCAATTGACAATACCACGGATATTTTTTCCGCCGCGCCGGTAAGCGCAAGTTCCGAAGTAACCACAATTTCAAAAGGAACCTCCATTGTGGGCGAAATACACTCCGACAGCAATATTGACCTGCTCGGCACCATGAAAGGCAACGTAATAACCAAGGGCAATGTAAATGTTTCCGGTAAAGTTCTGGGTGATATTAAAGGCGCAAATGTTGATTTGTCCGGCTGCACCGTGCAGGGCAATATTATCGCTTCCGGGATGCTTACCATTGACAACGATTCGGTTCTGGTCGGTGATATCAAGGCCGAAAACCTCTCCATCAACGGCAAGCTGAAGGGTAATGCACAGATTCGCAATATGTTTACCTGCCAAAGTGAAGCGCTTATTTTGGGTAATGTAACGGCAGCAGTTGCCTCAATCAACGAAGGCGCAAAGCTGCAGGGTACCATGCAGATTGTCAACGGACAGATTGCGGATATTAAGATTTCCGAGGAAGAAGCCAACGGCTGGATTGCAAAAGCTCCGAACGCCATTCCGACAATTCTGGATAAATAAATATCTTACAAAAAGTATAAGGTGTCTTACGCAAGGCGTAGGGCACCTTTTTTTGTTGTATTATCTTGCCGCGTGCAGATATCCTTATACAAATTTTTTGAATGCGGCTAAAGTCTGCTATAATTGAAAGGCACAGAAATCAAAGATTGCCTCTCGAAAACAGCAGTCAGTTACGCGAAAATTTCGTATAAGTTCTTTCTTTTCACAGATACTAAAAATGCATGAAACCATGAGAAAGAAAGGAAATTATGGGATGGACAACAACAAAAACAGAATGAAAGACCGCGAAAAAAGCAACCCGGAGCTGCGAAAAATGCATCCGAAACAAAACGCGGATGTAGGAATCGTAAACGGGGAAAAAATCGGACTTCATGACGGAAAGCATGAACGCAACGGCAACTAGCCGAATTTACAAATTAAATTATAGCAGAAATGGAGAAAAAAATGAATACAGTAACCTGCGTTGTTTCCGGAATACCAAATAAAGCATCCAAAACCCAAATTAAAAATGCTCTGGATAAAATAGAAGGAGTTCAGGAGGTCGGCGTTAGTCTGGCAACCGGTACCATCAAGGTTGAATATAACGAGCCTGCCACTGCGGTTGAAATCAAGGATTGCATTGAGAATACCGGATTTAAAATTGAATATGAGTAATAAAAATAGCAAGGAGTCACAAAAGTGGCTCCTTGCTGAATTTACGGTTATTTTTATTTTACCTGACCGCCCTCGACGACAAGATTATCCGCGTTAACACTGCTGCCGTAAACGGGAGCTAACGTTTTTTCATAGTCTGCGTGGAAGAATTTCTCGCTTGCCAAGGACTTGATTTCATCATTAATCCAGTTAAGCAGTTCGGTATTGCCCTTTTGTACCGCCGGAGCGATGGTGTCAAGGCTTCCGAGGGATTCGATACCGACTTTAAATCCTTTGTTTTCAATCGCCCATGCCAGCACCTCTGTATTATCGGTGGAGAAGGCATCTCCGCGGCCATCCAGCAGCGCGTTATACGCCTCGGTGTATTGGTCAAACTTCAAAAGCTTTACATCCGGATAGTTCTTTGTGAAATAAGTTTCAGCGGTTGTGCCCTTTGCCACAATCAGTGTCTTTCCTTTTAATTGGGAAGGATCGGTTATCAATGCTTTTTCGGGAGATACAACGCCCAGTGCCACTTTCATATAAGGAAGCGCAAAATCGACCTTCTGCGCACGCTCATCCGTTACTGTAAAGTTGGCAAGAATAATATCAGCCTTGCCGGTTTGAAGATATTCTACACGGCTGGCCGGTTCAACCGAAACGAATTCCACTTTCACGCCCAAATCCTTGCCGATTCGGTTGGCATAATAAACATCATAACCCTGATATGCGCCGTTGGAATCTACATACCCAAAAGGCTTTTTATCGCTGAATACGCCGATTATCACTTTGCCGCTTGCTTTAATTTCGCTCAGTGATCTGGCCTTGCCGTTTGCCGATGCAGCCGCCTTGGATGCCTCGCTCCCGGAATTCCCGGTACTGGAACCGCACGCGGAAAATGCACCGACCGTGAATGCCAATGTCAATACGATGGACAGAACTTTTATAAATTTTTTCATGATAACGCCTCTTTCTTCTCTTCAAAATGGAAAATATTCAAGAATTTTTTTGCACGGTCTGTTTTAGGATTTGTAAAGAACTCTTCCGGAGATGCCGTTTCCGCCACTTCTCCGTTGTCAATGAATAAAACCCGGTCGGCAACCGCTTTCGCAAACTCCATTTCATGGGTCACAATCAGCATGGTACTGCCTCCCTTTGCAAGCTCCAGCATAACGTCCAGTACTTCACGAACCATTTCCGGGTCCAACGCCGCTGTTACCTCATCAAAAAGGATGATTTCAGGCTCCAAAATCAGGGAACGCACGATGGCGACCCGCTGTTTTTGTCCGCCGGACAGTTCCCGGGGATACGCGTCTTTCTTATCAAGCAGTCCTACACGTGAAAGCAGCTTTTCAGCCGCTTCCGTCGCGGCCTGCTTGCTTTTCTTCTGGACTTTTGTCGGGCCTAGAATCACATTCTGCAAAACGGTCATGTTTGGGAACAGATCATAGCTTTGAAAAACCATGCCAATCTTTTGGCGTATCCTCTGCCAATCCGTCTTATTCCCCGATATTACATTGCCGTTAAACACGATTTCGCCGCCTTGAACGGATTCCAGCCCATTCATACATCGCAGCAGCGTACTTTTTCCGCAGCCTGACGGGCCGATGATGACAATGACCTCGCCTTTATGTACGTCAAGGGAAATATCCTTCAAAACAGATGTTTCGCCGTAGCTTTTTTGCAAATGCTTAATTTGGAGCAATGTATCGCTCATTAAAAACCACCTCAATTCTGCCACTTTTTCTCCAGCCTTTTGGAAAGGAGAGAAATTGGATAACAAACAATAAAATATAAAAGAAATACGGTACCGTATATCCACAAGGATGCCGACGGAAATGTAAACCGGGAAGCGTCAATAATCTGCTGGCCAACCTTCAGCACCTCAATTACACCGATTAGTGCCACCAGCGATGTTGTTTTTATCATTCTTGTCGTAAGATTAATCGCAAGCGGAATCAGCCGCCGCAAAGTCTGCGGAATAATAATATACCGGTAAATTTGTATGCTGCTTAAGCCGATTGCTCTGCCGCTTTCGTATTGATGCTTTGGTATGGAGCTGAGTGCACTGCGCACCAAATCCCCCATTTCTGCGGTACCCCAAACAGAAAACACAATTATGGAGGAAAGTTCCCCGGAAAGACTGATGTTAAATGCCTTGGTCACGCCGAAATAAACAATAAAGAGCAGCACCAACTGCGGCATGATTCGCACAAACTCCAAATAAACGCGTGTGATGGCTTTTGTAACCGGATTTTCCAGCCTCATAATCATTCCCAGAACAATACCAAGCACAAGTGAAATGGCAACGGACACCAGGGCGATTTTCGCGGTAATCCATAGCCCGCCCATCAATCGCAAAAAATTAGTTCCCTGGAATAAAACTTCAATGCCCGAATTCGGCATAACGCATCCTCCTTTCCAGCAATGAGGATGCAATGGAAATCGGCAGAAGGATTACCAGATAGGAAAGTACCAACATTACCAGCGTTTCATCGGTTTGGTAGTACAAGCCAATCAGATCTTTTGCAAGATACATCAAATCCGCCAGAGCAACCGCGCTGAACACCGAAGTCTCTTTAATCAAAAAAATTACATTGGCACAAAAAGCGGGAATTGACCTGGAAACTGCCATTGGAAGGGTTATGTATCGGATAACCTGCGCATGGCTAAGCCCAATACTCAATCCGGACTCGATCTGCTTTTTTTCGACAGACTCAAATCCGCTTCGAAAGGCTTCCGCCATATAGCTGCCGCCAAGAAAAGCAAGGCCGATGATTCCGCATGCATCCGAACTCAGTTTAATTCCCAATCTGGGCAGTCCAAAATACAAAAAGAACAGTTGCACCAAAAGCGGGGTGTTACGGGATAATTCAATGTAAATGCCGATTATCCGCCGCAGTACCGGAACATGAAGGTATTGCAGAATACTGCATAACAGCCCAATCAGAACGGAAAGCAAAATACCGAAAACCGCTAATTTTAAAGTCAGCTCGGCTGCTGTCACATACATCGGAGCAAATTTATGAATAAAAGACCAGTCCAACGGCACACTTCCTTCTTTCGTTTATATGGCAATGCTGAATCCTGCTTTATGTCTATCCCTATTTTCAGGAAGATATTCCAGATAAATCGGATACCGACATAAAAAAAGCAACTTAACCGTAAGTTGCTCCACAGCTATCTATAACGGAGCGGCTCCTATCATTTCGGCCGCGCTGCTTTTTACTTGCAATCACTACTGTGAAATGATACGTTTATTCGATTGAGCAAAGTTCATACACATCCGCATACATACGCACATGTTCCTTTTCATGCGATTTCTATTGCTTTGTCTTGTAAATACTTCTGTGTTCATTCTACTCGCCTCAAATCTATTTCATATTATTTATATATGAATTGTCTGTATTATAATTCAATTTTTCTAAGTTGTCAAGAGGATTTTTAAAATTGAGTAAATCCGACCTTTTGCTTCTCTGGGGGCCCAAAGTTTTAGCAATTATAATAAAGTCATTTTGTCGGTGCTAGTAATAGTATATGATTACTATACTAGTTTTTGTTCATCTCCCGTAGAATTGTTTTTACAATCTGGTATGCCAAAACTGCGGCAATCGTTTTACCACAGACCAGATTGAACAGCAAAGGGGCGGATGCAACCCGGTCGGAATTACAAAAGAATATAAAACGGAAACCAACCAGACCATTACTTTGACAAAAACCTTTTTGAACAGACACAGCAATTGTTTGCAAACTGGAAGAATTAACTTCACCTTGCTTGACGGCAAGGTATCACATTCCGGTTCCTATAAAGAATGGATGGAAGCGCTGATTCACGGCGTTTGGGAATTCAAACCTCGGGCACCTTGACTAAAGATACTTAAATTGACAAGAATGTGAAAAGTAATAATAATATTCTACAACTCCTGCTCATTTTAAATATTTTGCAACATCAAAAGATTGTACCCCCTAATCCAAATATCAAATGTTGTAAAAAATCCTGTTATCTTTATAATAATTTGTACAAACTGACTTAAGGAGGAGCAAATTTATGAACAAAAAGTTAATCAGTGCAGTCCTTTGTCTGGCAATGGTTGCCACAGCATTCTCAGGGTGCAGTACAAGCAACGGTGATTCTTCCGCCCCATCCGGTGCATCTGGAACGGCAAGCAAATCGGGAACAAAAATTTTAGGTGCCGGCATCTATTCCGCATCCGACAACTTCAATTCCTACATTGGCAAGGCTATCTCCAACGCGGCAAACGGAGTTTTTAAAACCAACATTGAAGACGGTCAGAACGACCAGTCCACACAAAACAATCAGGTTGACACCATGCTCGCAAAGGGTGCTTCCGCGATCGCTTTATCCGTGGTTGACGTAACGGCAGCCCCTACACTCATTGAAAAGTGCAAAACCGCAGGCAATATTCCGATTATTTTCTTCAACAAAGAAATCACGGACAAAACCGTTCTTGCTGCCTATGACAAGGTTTATCAGGTAACATCAACAGGCGGCGACTACGGTGCAAACATTGAAGGTCAAGAAATTGTAGATTATTGGAAAGCACACCCTGAAATGGATAAAAACCATGACGGCAAGCTGCAGCTCATCAACCTGATGGGTGACCCAGGACATACCGCTACAAAGCCGAGATCAGACGCTGTCAAAAAGACAATCACAGACGCAGGTATCAAGGTTGATCTTTTAGCAGAAGACACCGGCATGTGGGTAACCGCAACCGCAAAAGATAAGATGGATGCATGGGTTTCCAAATTTGGCAACCAGGTTGAATGTGTTGTCTGTGCAAACGATGGTATGGCCCTTGGTGCACTTAGCTCTGTAGAGGCGGCCGGATTCAACTCCGACGGTGCAAAATCCAGCAAGTACATTCCCATCTTCGGTATTGATGCTCTGCCTGAAATACTCAGCAAAATTCAGAGCGGTGAAATCGCCGGTTCTGTTCTGCAAGACTCCAAAACGCAGGGCGAATGTATTGTAAAAATGGCACAGAACCTTGCCGACGGCAAAGACGTATTGACCGGAATCAATTACAAATTGGAAGACGGCGCAAAAGCTATCCGTATTCCTTACAAGGCCATTACTCTGAAAAATCTGGATGAAGCCAAAGCGGCTTACGGCAAATAATTTAATTGCAAGAAGATTTTATCTCTTGAATCCCATCCGTGTACGAATGTTACCGTGCACGGATGGACATTTTAAAATACAAAAACCTCCCATATGAATCTGAACTAAAAATACGCTTTCATATCGGAACCCAGATGCAGATACGGGCGCCACGCCGTGTTTGCAGATTTATAAAGACAGAGAAGAGGTTGAGAAATGGCGAACGAATATGTTTTAGAGATGAAGAACATTTCTAAATTTTTTCCCGGCGTGAAAGCGTTGGATAACGTACAACTGCAAGTCAGGCCCGGTACCGTGCACTCCCTGATGGGAGAAAACGGCGCAGGAAAATCAACGCTGATGAAATGTCTCTTCGGTATTTATTCGATTGATCAGGGTGAAATTTTTCTGGATGACCAGAAAGTACAATTTTCAAATCCCGCGGAAGCTCTGCAGAACCATGTCTCGATGGTACACCAAGAACTCAATCAGGTTTTGGACCAGAATGTAATGGAGAACCTCTGGCTGGGCCGCTACCCACTGAAAGGCGGACTCATCGACGAAAAAAAAATGTATGCGGACACGATGAAAATCTTTAAAGAGCTGGATATTAACGTTGACCCGCGTGCAAAAGTGGGAACCTTACCTGTTTCACAAAAGCAAATGATTGAAATCAGCAAAGCGGTATCCTATGACGCAAAAATTATTGTAATGGACGAACCCACCTCTTCCTTAACTGAAAAGGAAGTGGAACATCTATTTCGGATTATCCAAAAATTAATTGAAAAAAAATCCAGTGTTATTTATATATCGCATAAGATGGAGGAAATTTTAAGAATTTCCGATGACGTTACCGTCATGCGCGACGGTAAATGGATTGCAACACAGCCCGCCAGCGAACTGACAATTGATCACATCATAAAAATGATGGTCGGCCGTGAAATGACGGAAAGATATCCTCAGAAGGAAACAAAACCAGGCGAAATTCTGATGGAAGTAAAGAATCTATCCTCCTCCGCTTTCGCCAATGTGAACTTTGATCTACATAAGGGCGAAATTTTGGGCATTGCCGGTTTGGTCGGTTCAAAAAGGACGGAAGTCCTCGAAACCCTGTTTGGCATCCGTCAAAAGGGCGAAGGCCAAATTCTGGTTGAAGGTAAAGATGTTCAGAATCGATCACCTCAGGAGGCGATTCGAAACGGATTTGCCATGCTAACTGAGGAACGCAGAAAAGACGGCATCTTTGCCGGACTCAGTGTAGCTTTTAACATGGCAATCAACAATCTGGACAGCTATAAAAAGAACGGATTGCTGAGTGATAAACTGGTAAAAACCGACGTTGACAAAATGATACAAATCATGAAGATTAAAACTCCTTCTTCCAAACAAAAAATCGGAAATCTTTCCGGAGGCAATCAGCAAAAAGTAATTTTAGGAAGATGGCTTCTGACTCAGCCGAATATTTTGCTGTTGGACGAACCCACAAGAGGCATTGATGTCGGCGCAAAATATGAAATCTACCAATTAATCAACGAACTCGTTTCAGAGGGAAAAGGCATAATAATCGTAAGCTCCGAAATGCCGGAACTCTTCGGGATATGTGACCGGATTCTGGTTATGAGCAACGGTCATCCGTCCGGTATTTTTAATACCAAAGAAGCGAATCAGGAGCTTATCATGCAGGCTTCAGCAAAATTTATCTGACAAATTTCCGATGAAAGAAAGGATGATTGAACTATGGATAAAGTTTTCGATAAGTTGAAAAAAACATCAATCAAGACATTGTTGTTAGAAAAAGCGATTTATGTGGTTTTGCTTGTTCTTTTAGTTGTAATTGTGATTATTCAGCCCCAATTTCTGTCATTCGGCAACTTCAAAAACATATTCGCACAGTCCGCTACAAGAATCATCATTGCTTTGGCAGCCGGTATGGTTTTGATCGTTCAGGGTGTTGACCTGTCCGCTGGCCGCATGATCGGTTTGGCGGCGGTTATCAGCGCGTCTTTGATGCAGGAAGCCGACTACGCTTACCGAATGTACCCCCAGTTGGCAACCCTGCCGATTATTGTGCCGATTTTAATCGTTGTCGGTGTCTGCGCTCTATTGGGCGTCATCACAGGCGTTGCGATTGCCATCTTTAAAGTGCCGCCGTTTATTGCGACACTGGCTATGTCTCTTATCTTGTACGGCCTATCCTCCATCTATTTTGACAGACCGCCCTACGGCGCTCAGCCAATCGGCGGTATCCAGAAAAATGTTACGCACATTGCCACAGGTTCCATCGGCATCGGTGAATTCCAGATTCCCTATCTGATTATTATTGCTTTGGTGGTTTGCGCAATCATCTGGGTTTTGTGGAATAAGACCAAATTCGGGAAATATATGTTTGCAGTTGGCGGTAACCCGGAAGCTGCAAAAGTATCCGGTGTAAATGTTGTACTCACACAAATCAAGATTTATGTGATGGCCGGTGTCATGTATGCATTGGCTGCCGTTCTGGAAGTCGCGCGTATCGGCAGTGCTTCCAATACAACCGGCAATGGCTATGAACTCGATGCTGTTGCGGCATGCGTTGTCGGCGGTGTATCTCTTGCGGGCGGCGTGGGAAGCGTCGGCAGTATTGTAATCGGCGTTCTGATTTTTACGGTTATCAACTACGGCCTTGCTTTTATCGGTGTGAACATGTACTTCCAGTACGTGGTAAAAGGTTTGATTATCCTGCTGGCAGTCGTAATCGATATGCGTAAATATATTAAGAAAAAATAAGAAAATTCGGAGGTGTTTGTAATGAGAGAAACCGTACAAAATACCAAACTGACTGAAAATTGTTCCAAGAAAACCATTCACGCATTTGTTGAAGAAGTGATTCCTCAATTGACTCTGGAAGAAAAAATCGGCATTATGTCCGGTCAAGTCACCGAGAAAAAGCTTTTGGACGACCTGTTTGTTATCGAGCATTATAATGTAAAGCCTTACCCAACTATGGAAGTAAAAAGGTTGAGATTGCCGAATGTCCGTTTTATTGATGGACCAAGGGGCGTTGTGGCAGGTTCTTCTACCTGCTTCCCTGTTTCCATGGCAAGAGGCGCAACCTTTGACCGCGATTTAGAGGAACAAATCGGCAAGGCAATCGGCGCGGAAGTTCGCGCACAGGGAGGCAATTATTTCGGCGGCGTCTGCATCAACCTGCCGCGTAACCCCAGATGGGGCCGTGCTCAGGAATGCTATGGCGAAGATCAGTATCATTTAGGTGAAATGGGAGCGGCTTTGACCAAAGGCGTGCAGAGCCAGAACGTTATGGCCTGCATCAAGCACTTTGCCCTGAACAGCATTGAAAACGCACGCTTCAAGGCCGATGTTCATATTGATAAAAGAACGCTGAATGAAGTATATCTTCCCCACTTTAAAAAATGCATCGACGAAGGCGCCGCATCCGTTATGGGTGCTTACAACAAGGTACTCGGTGAACAGGCTTCTGAAAGCAAATATCTGCTCAAGGACATTCTGCGTGACAAATGGAATTTTGAAGGCTTTACCCTTTCCGATTTTCTGTGGGCGGTCAAAGACGCAGTCAAAGCAGTTAAAAACGGCATGAACATTGAAATGCCATGCTTCTGCCACTACAACGACGAACTTTCGAAGGCTGTTGAAGAAGGCAGAATCGACATAAAAGATTTGGATGAAGCCGTCGGCTATATTTTAAGAACCGTTCTGTATTTTGAAACCAGGAAAGATCCTCAGGAATACTCGACAAGCGTTATGGCATGTCCGGAACATATTGCGATCGCAAAACGCGCCGCAGAAGAATCCATGGTTCTCTTGAAAAATGAGAACAGCGTTCTTCCTTTCAACAAGGAGAAAACAGATAAAATTTTGGTTGTCGGCGTTTTGGGCGATACTGAAAATATCGGCGACCACGGCTCCAGCAAGGTGCATCCATACTATACCATTACCCCTCTGCGCGGCCTGATGAAAAAGATGCCCACCGCACAGGTTCTTTATGATGACGGCAGCAATTTAGTGAAAGCCCGTGCTTTAGCAGAAGAAGCCGATGCGGTTGTGATTGTGGCCGGCTATATTCACAGCGATGAAGGTGAATTTCTCGCTGACAGAAGCGACATTGCCGACATGGGCGGAGACCGGGCTTCTATGCGTCTGCACCAGAGAGATATTGATTTAATCAAAGGCCTAAAGGGCGTTAATCTAAACACCGTTGTTTCCCTTGTAGGCAGCAGCGCGATTTTGATTGATGAATGGGTCAATGATGTTCCGGCTATCGTATTTTCATTCTACAGCGGCATGGAAGGCGGGAGCGCGCTGGCTGACATTCTGTTCGGTGACGTTTGCCCAAGTGGCAAGCTGCCTTACACCGTTGCAGTGTCCGAAGACAGTTACCCGGCTTTTGACCCGGACTGCACGTATGTGGATTATGAATACTATCACGGCTACTGCAAGATGGAAAAAGAAAATCTGCCGGTTCTCTATCCATTCGGCTACGGACTTTCTTACACCACCTTTGAAATCGGCAAGCCGGAAGCACAGGTCTTTGATAAAACCGCAAAATTCACAGTTACCGTTAAGAATACCGGCAGCGTAAAAGGCGCCGAAGTTTTACAGCTCTATGTCGGCTGCGAAAACAGCGCGGTAGACCGCCCGGTAAAGGTATTGAAAGATTTCGCGCGTGTAGAGCTTCTTCCTGGTGAAGAAAAACAAATCAGCCTAAGCGTATCCCAAAAGGATATGGCCTACTTCGACGAGCAAAAGGACGGTTTTGTTGAGGAAGATATCGCCTATATCGCTTCTATTGGCAACTGCAGTGCAGGCAATCTGCAAAAAATCAAGTTTGAATTCTAATGAAGGTCAGCACGGTAAGGAACAATACGGATTCTGACAGAATCCGTATTGGACCTTTTTATTGGAAAGAGGAGATGAGTAAATGAGAATCGGAGTAGATTATTACCCGGAACATTGGGAAAAGGAACGTTGGAAAATTGACGCAGAAATGATGGTCAAAGCAAACATCAAAGTGGTTCGCATCGGTGAATTTGCATGGAGCCTGTACGAACCGAAAGAAGACTGCTTCCAGTTCTCTTGGATGGACGAAATCTTGGATTTCTTCCAAAAACATCATATTCATGTAGTGCTATGCACTCCTTCCGCCACGCCGCCAAAATGGATGACGGATAAATATCCCGAAATATTTCAGGATGATATTCACGGCAATCCAAAAATCTTCGGAACAAGAAAGCATTATTGCTTTAATAGTGAGAAATATCGCACATTTACAAAAAATCTAGTTGAAAAAATTGCAAAGCGCTACGGAAATCATCCGGCAGTGGAAGCATGGCAGATCGACAACGAGCTTGGCTGGGCAAACACCACCAGATGTTATTGTGACAAGTGTAAAAAAGAGTTCCAGCAGTGGCTTAAAAATAAATATAAAACGATAGAAAAACTAAATAAAATCTATGGCACGGTCTTTTGGAGCCAAATTTACAACAGTTTTGATGAAGTGATTATTCCGCGCGCGGGAGCCTGCTATGATACCTGCCATGACACACAAGGGCAGAATCCGTCGCTGCTGTTGGACTATTACCGTTTTTCGAGCGATTCGGTCATCCGTTTTGCACAGGAATCCGCTGAAGTAATTAAAAGGTACAGCGATCGCCCAATTACCAGCAACCTGTTAGATGCAGCCGTGAATTCCGGCACCGGCATTGATTACTTCAAACTGGCAGCGCAACTGGATTTTGTATCTTGGGACAACTACATTGAATTTCAGTGGGGCATTGCAGAGGACGCAACGGTTTCGAAAGATCATGCTCTGCTTAGAAGCTACAAAAAACAGCCTTTCTGGGTAATGGAGCAGCAAAGCGGCCCATGCGGATGGAGCAAAATGGGACCTGCACCAACGCCGGGAAAACTCCGCCTTTGGACCTATCAGGCCGTTGCAAACGGTGCGGATACAGTTGTATACTTTCGCTGGCGCGCCTGTCCGTTCGGAACGGAGCAATACTGGCACGGAATTCTGAGCCACGACGGTAAGCCGAATCGCCGTTATGAAGAAATTGTGCAGGTTGGCAGTGAAATGGAGCAAATAAGCAAAGTGCTTGGCACACTGAAGCCAACGGCCAAGGTTGCCATTGTGAAATCATTTGACAGCGAATGGAGCCATTCGATTCATAAACATGTAGAAGGCTTTCAATATGACCAATTCCTGCTGGACTTTTATAAGCCATTCTATGAAATGGGTATATCCGTTGACTTCGCTGCCCCCTATGACGCTCTTTCGTCGTACTCACTGGTTATCGCACCTGCTCTGCTGATGGCGGATGAGCACGAGAAGAGCAATTTGGAAAACTACGTGAAGCAAGGTGGCACACTGCTGCTGACCTTCCGAAGCGGCATGAAAGACATTTACAATAATATGCTCAAAGAAACAGTGCCGGGAATTTTTTCTCAGCTTGCCGGTATTCAGGCAGCGGAATATGGTGCCCAGTTCCAAAAGCAAACAGCTTCGTCGGGCGTTTTTGGAAAAGGGATCTCCAAGCTATGGTGTGATGTGGTCGAACCCAGTACGGCGGAGACGCTGGGAGTTTATACGCAGGAGTACTATTCCGGAAAGCCGTGTCTGACGGTGAACCGCTTTGGGAAAGGCTCCGTGTACTATCTTGGGTGTGACTTGGATGATTCCGCGATGCAGAAACTCATGCGGTATTTGTGTGAAAAGCTCAAGATGGACGTAAACAGCTGCGGCATAGACGGAGTGGAACAGGTGGAAACAACGGACGGCGAGCATTCTGTACTCTTTGTCATGAACCACAACTCCTATCCGGTAATCGTTCCGCTGCAGCACACCTATGAAAATCTGCTGTTACACAAACAGGAGCAAAACACTGCCGCAATAGAACCCTTTGGCGTCGCGATACTAAGCCTAAAAAACTAAGAGTTCCTTTTCTTTGATTATAAGTCTTTTCAATAGATACTTCTCCCCTACCAAATTTCGTGCTTGTTTCTCTCATAGAAGCAGGTACGATTTTTGTGCTGTTTGAAAATAATAAAGCCGTTATGGTGCATTTTACGATCAAATTGATGCGCACCTTAAAAGCCGGAGAATAGCTTAAAGGGAATTACTGCTTAGGAATAAAAATAATGTAAAACTATATACAATAATTTAGCGTTCTGCCGCTATAATAGGTAATATGGTACCTCGGAGATTGCATACACCGTATGTTAGAGGAGTACAAAATGAGGGTATTAATCGTAGACGATGAAATAAAAATATGTCAGCTTATCAACCATCTCGTTGACTGGAATTCAATGGGCATGGAAGTTGTCGATATTGTAAATGACGGGAAAGCGGCTTATGAGTCCATCTGCAAAAATCGTCCGGATATTGTTATTACCGATATCCGAATCCCAAACTATGATGGTCTTGAGCTGATCGAATTATGCAAAGAAAAATTTCCGTCCGTTTATTTTATCATTATCAGTGGATACAGCGAGTTTGACTTTGCAAAAAAAGCGATCAAGTTCGGTGTTGAAGATTATTTACTGAAGCCGATTAAGAAAAAGGAACTGGAAAACGCTTTAAAAAGGATAAAGGAAAAATATGAGTCCTCCCGTGACGACGAGCAGGAAAAAGATCAGCTTCGCACCTTTGCAAATACGGCAAAGGACAAAATCAAGCAAAACTTTCTGAACCGTATCATCAGTTATTCAAAAGAAAAGGAATCAGGCGCGGATTTCCAGTTAGATATCGACGAAATCAACCAGTTGTATCAGTGTCATTTTCAAAAGGGCCTTTTTACTGTCCTCCATTTTCAACTTTTCGTGAAAAAGGAAACGGATATGAAGGAATCCATTGAGTTTCTGTCCTCCAAATTGCAGGAAATGATTCAGGAAGCACTGAACGGCGCTTGTCACGAATTTATTGTTGCTTTCTACGCCAGCTCTGTCATATGTCTGTTAAACTGTGACAGCGGGCAGCTGATCCAAATAAAAAAACAGTTCAGCAAAATAAAACTCAATCTATTATCAGAACTGTTCTCCAATATTGCACTGATTGCCGGAGTTGGAAGAACCTACGGAGATTTAAATCAGGTTGTATTGAGCTACAAAGAAGCCGAACGGGCATTGCTGAACCGTTTTGCAGATGCAAAGCAGTACGTTTTTGAATATGACACGCTTCAGACATCCGGTAAAAACGTCTCTGATTTTATTGATATGAAAACCAGAAACGATTTAATTGCGGCTCAGGAGCGAATGGATGTAAATCCCATCCTTTCCTACATTAATTCCTTAAAAGAACAACTTGCGAAATACCAATTCGATTCCAAATTAATTTATGACTGCTGTCTGGAGCTGGTTGAAACTTTTCAGTACGGCTCGAAAAACTACGACGTTTATTTTCAGAAGTTTGATCTGGATGAATGCAGGCGCAAAATCAACAGCATTCTGACTTATGACGAACTGTTTGAATACTTGAAGAACGATATCATCAGCAAATATCAAAATTTTGCTAATGAGAAAAAAGTAGCGGAAAAGAAACCTATCCGCATTGCAAAGCAGTATATTAACGACCATTACAACCAGAACTTAACACTTGAAAACGTGAGTGATCATATCGGATTTAATCCAACCTATTTCTCAGTATTCTTTAAAAAGGAAACCGGTAAAAATTTTTCGGAGTATCTTACGGAGTTACGTATTAAAAACGCAAAGCTCTACCTGATTTCAACTGATATGGATATTGCGGATATTGCAGAAGAAGTCGGCTATAACGATCTTAAGTATTTTTCGAAGCTATTTAAGAGACTGACAGGAATCAATCCAAGTGAGTACAGAAAATTATATGGATAAGAATTTGATGAAACGTAAACATGTATTTGGAACCCACGCCATTTTTATCATCCGGCTGCTCATAGCCTCGCTGTTTCTAATCGCAAGTGCTTTTACGACAGCCGGATATTTTTCTCATCTCATCACCGGAGACGCGGCTTTTGCTCTGATTGTCGCATATGCGATAGTGGCTGGTACCACTATCTTTCTGGTTCAGAAGGTTTTGATCGCCCCCTATCAGCGCACACGGGCATTATTTCAAAAATTTGTGCAGAATGAAGCCTATCGGGAATTAATTGAAAGTCAATATCTGATTTTTGACGAACAGCAGGATGTACTGCTGCACGTTGATTCTCTGCTGGACCAGAAGAGCATGATTCGACTTTCCACCAAGCAGGCAGAACTTCTTGCCTTGCAGAATCAAATCAATCCCCATTTTTTATACAACACATTGGAGGCAATCCGCAGTGATGCTCTGTGCGCAGGCATTGACAGCATTGCCAATACAACAGAAGCTCTGGCTACGTTCTTCCGCTATACAATCACCGATACCAGCAACCTTGTGACCGTGCAGGATGAGCTGGACAACATTGAAAACTATTTCAAAATTCAGCAATACCGTTTCGGGGAAAAATTCGCTATGGAAGTGGATTGTTCAGACTCCGAAGATATTCTATCTTTGAAAATGCCCAAACTGACACTGCAGCCTTTTGTTGAAAACGCAATCTTTCACGGTCTGGAATCAAAAGCCGAGGGCGGCCGCATTCACATTAGTCTTGATGTGACAAACAATAACCTGCTAATCAGTATTCATGACAATGGCATCGGCGTTCCGGAAGATAAGCTGAGCGAAATCAATTATAAAATTGAGCATGTATCCATGTCGGGCTCCAATGATGCCCCTGAGCAGAAGGGCGGCATTGCTCTGATTAATGTGGCAAGGCGAATCAAGCTTCTTTTCGGCGAAAATTACGGCTTCCATATTTTCAGTGTCAGCGGATTGGGCACGGATGTACGTATCAAGATTCCCATCAATCGGTAATGGCAGGAGCATATTGCAGGAAGCGGTACAAGAGGATGTATATGAAACAGGAAGTTTTATCAGTGGAAAACGGAAAGCTGAGCAAAAACGGCAATGTGATTTTTGACGGCTTGTATTTCCGTATCTTTATGAATGAAATCGCGGGCATTATATACGATGATATTCAGACAAAAAGGCATTTGAATGAATTTCTGCTGGGTGAGCTGGAACTGGAATCCGGTCGCTTTTTTGTCGATGAAAAGCGGGTTCCGTTGTACCGCTCCGCTCACATCCTTCCTTCCATGGTCACCTTGATTAATAAAAAGAGTAAATTGGTAAACAGTTTTTCCATTGTGGAGAACATCTTTCTTTTTTCTGATTCTTCCTATTTTATTCGCAAAAAAAGATATGAAAAGCTGTTTAAGGATTTAAGGGAGAGACTGAATATTGATCTGCCGCATGGACAAAAGCCGTTGGAGCTTACATCCAAGGACAGAATTATCGTAGAACTTATGAGAGCCTATGTGGGAAAAAAGAGACTGGTTATTTTGGATGACCTGTCCGGTTATCTGCAAAAAAAAGATATTGAAGACATATTTTCGGTACTTTTCAAATTGCAGCGGTTTGATATGACCTTTTTGGTTGCCATCAGTTTTGAGGACGAGTATATTAAAAAAATCGACCGAGTTACCGCAATCAAAAGCAATAAAACAATCTCGTTAATTGATTCCAATACGGAAGATATTCAGGCGATTACACGTCGTTTATATTTTAATGAAAACACCATAAAACTGAACACAAAGAAGCACATCCTAAAATTTGATAAGCAGGATAGACCGATTATGCGGTTCCAAAATGTGTTCACCTCTATACTGAAAGACATTAGTTTTTCAGTGAATCAAGGAGAGTTGTTAAAAATTCACTGCTTTGACGATCTGAGCTGCGCGCATATTGTTGATCTGCTGAAGGGAGAGTTAAAGCCTTCAGGTGGTTCTATCTATTACCGGGACGAATTCTATGACGCGAAAAGCATTTATTCTGCTATTCACCGGGGCATTTGCTTTATCGAAGAGTGCGCTTGCGACAGCATGCTTTTTCATAACATGAGTATTGTGGAAAATTTGGGGATTCCATGCGGAGAAAAAATAAAGAATTTTTGGATGTTTTCAAAATACTCAGAAAGCATTATGAAGCAGCTAAGGAGCCGAATCGGGAAGATATCTCGAAAAACAACAATCAAAAATCAAAAATCGTATACCCTGCTGCAAATTGCCTACTATAAATGGCTCTTATATTTTCCAAAGATCATTGTATGTATTAATCCCTTTACCGATGTGGACATTTACATGCGTGAGAAAGCTATCGATATGATTCACCAATTTCTAGAAAGAGGCATTACCGTTATTATTGTCACTTCGAATTATTATACTGCCAATAAGTTTGGCGGGGAAACAGTTGATATTTTGAAAGGAAAGCAGTTAAGTGGAAAGAAGTGGAACGATGTCTTGAGCGAAGACAATCATACTGGGCTTTCATGATAAAATATCTTTTAAAGTTCTTCCGCGCTCCCCCGCCACTGCCGATGGTTTTAATAAGACAAAAAAGCAGGAAAAACATATCGTTTTTCCTGCTTTTTTCTTTTGGTGAGCCATCGGGGATTCGAACCCCGGACACCTTGATTAAAAGTCAAGTGCTCTGCCAACTGAGCTAATGGCTCATGAGCGACAACTCAAATATTATAGCAAACTTTGTCGTCATTGTCAATAATAAAATTGGGCCTGTCCGCAAAAGCAAGTCTGCGGACAGACTTGGCTGGGCTGGCAGGATTTGAACCTGCGGAATGACGGAGTCAAAGTCCGTTGCCTTACCCCTTGGCTACAGCCCAATATTTAGCACAAGGCAATATGTGAAAATATTACCTTGTGCTTGTCTGCAAATGGGGTGGAAGATGGGATTCGAACCCACGGTCTCCAGTGCCACAAACTGGCGCTTTAACCAGCTAAGCTACATCCACCATATATGGTGCGCCAAAAGGGACTCGAACCCCTGACCTACTGCTTAGAAGGCAGTTGCTCTATCCAGCTGAGCTATTGGCGCAAACTGTGCTTTTGGAGCGGGTGATGGGAATCGAACCCACACGACCAGCTTGGAAGGCTGGAGTTCTACCACTGAACTACACCCGCATTATAAGCGACGGGTTATATTGTAGCATAATCCGGTAGTAAAAGTCAAGCATATAGCCACTATAAAATGATATTTTTATTATCTGACCGGATACAATGCCACGAGATTTTTTCTTTTGTACCCCGCCCGATTGGGCGGGGTACAAATTCATGTATTCTCTATTATTTCAGAACATCAAGCTGAATATCCTCATCGGTAGCAGAAATTGAAATTCCTACAATGGAATTGTCATAGCTCTCCACAATCAAGGATGCAATCTTGTCCTCTACCTTGCGGCGAATAAGGTTGCGCAAATCACGTGCGCCGCTTTTTCCGCCGACCGCGTGCTGGGCAAGCCAATGGGTAGCCTTGTCGTCGTATACAAGCTCTATATCACGCTCTTTCAGCGTAGTAATATACTCATCCAGCATAAGATGCGCGATTGCTTCATAATTCTCCGCATCAAGCGCACGGAACACGATAATTTCGTCCACACGGCTCAAGAACTCAGGGCGAAGGAACTCTGACAGTGCTTTCATCACTTTTTCGCGCGTCGCGTCCGCCTGACTCTTTGCAAAACCCAAAGCCGATTCTTTTTGATTGCTGCCCGCGTTGGAGGTCATGACAATGACAGTATTTTCAAAATTAACGGTGCGCCCGTGAGCGTCGGTGATTCGGCCCTCATCCAGAATCTGGAGCAAAATATTCATCACGTCCGGATGTGCTTTTTCAATCTCATCAAAAAGCAGAACGGAATACGGGCGGCGGCGAACTTTTTCCGTTACCTGACCGGCATCGTCATAGCCGACGTATCCCGGAGGAGAACCGATGATGCGGGATACGGAGTGTTTCTCCATAAATTCGGACATATCCAAACGGATAAGCGTTTCCGGCGTGTCAAACAGCTCTTTGGAAAGCACCTTTACCAGTTCCGTTTTGCCTACGCCGGTAGGCCCCACGAAGATAAAGGAAGCCGGCCTGCGGTGCGGGCCAATTTGCACCCTGCTGCGGCGAATTGCGGCCGCAACGGCTGCAACAGCCTCTTTTTGCCCGATTACTTTCGAACCGAGCTTGTTTTCAAGGTCAGCCAATTTCCGTAATTCATTTTCCTGCACACGGCTGGCCGGAATTCCCGTCCACAATTCAATTACATGGGCAATGTCTTCTTCCTTCACTTCCGAACCGAGCGCGGCGGGTGCCAGTTCCTTCACTTTGGTATCCAGATTCGCAATTTCGTAACGAACCTGCGCCAGTTTTTCATAATCCGGCTCAACGCCCTCCGCCGTCATTTCTTCTTCCTGTGTTTTCAGCTTTTCAAGTTCAAAATTGGCGGTATCGTACTCCGCCATTGGAAGGTTGCGCAAAGATGCGCAGGCGCTGGATTCATCCAGCAAATCAATCGCCTTGTCCGGCAGAAAACGGTCGTTGATGTAGCGTTCCGAAAGGACCACACAGCGGCGTATGATATACTCCGGAATATGCACTCGATGGTAATCTTCATAATAGGATTTAATACCTGACAGCACTTTTACGGTATCTTCAATGGACGGCTCCACAATCGTAATCGGCTGAAATCTACGTTCCAGCGCGGCATCTTTTTCAATGTATTTGCGATACTCCGTAAAAGTGGTTGCGCCAATTACCTGAATCTCGCCGCGGGAAAGCGCGGGCTTTAAAATATTCGCGGCATTCATGGAACCTTCCGCGTCACCGGTGCCGACCAAATTATGAACCTCATCGATGAACAGAATGACATTGCCATCCGCTTTTACCTCATCCACAAGCCCTTTTATACGGCTTTCAAACTGCCCGCGGAACTGTGTACCCGCAACGAGAGCAGTTAAGTCAAGCAGCTGGATTTCCTTTTTCTTTAAGCGCGCAGGCACATTCCCGCTTGCAATGCGAAGGGCAAGTCCTTCCGCCACGGCGGTTTTACCGACACCGGGTTCACCGATTAAGCAGGGGTTGTTTTTAGTTCTTCGGCTTAAAATCTGTATTACACGTGAAATTTCCTGCTCGCGGCCGACAATACGGTCAATTTCACCGTTCTTCGCCCGCGCTGTTAAATTCGTGCAGTACATATCAATATTTTTGCGTTTTTTGTGGCTCTCGCTCTTTTTACCTTTTGGAGCGGTATCTCCATTCTTGGTTCTTTCCGGATTGCCCGGATTCTGTGAATCCGATGAGAAAATATTCTGCAAAAACGGAAATGTAGCAGCTCCGCCCGGAACAAAGTCTTCATCCGAACGGTCACCGTCCTCGTTGTTTTCTTCACCGTTTAACGCCATCAGCTCATTCAGTTCGGACTCCATGGCTTCCATTTGTTCCTCGGTAATTCCCATTTTTTCCATGAGGTCGTTTACGGGTTTAATTCCCAATTCCTTGGCGCAGACCAAACAAAGCCCCTGGCTTTGATTCGAATCCACCGAAGGCGAAATAAACACAACAGCCTGCCTTTTGTGGCATCTTGAACACATCATACGCGAAAATTCACTTCTCCGCTGCCGAAGCGGACATTCTATTTTCTCTGCCTCGCGGCAAATTTGAGGCAGTTATACGTAAACCCTCCACGCAGAACAAATGCAGGTTCACGTCTTGTTTTCTCTTTTTGTTTTAAGAAAGCGCAGATAAAGCTGTCATCCGCGCTTTCTTAATTCCAAATCCAAACTGTCCTTCGGATCCGTTGAGTTCCAGATTCTAAGAAATATCATAAAGTATTTGATAAAGGCATAAATCATAAACGCCGCAGTAACCGAAAGCATGGTAACGGTAAGGGGAATATTTTCAATGTTCCAAATACCCTTTAACGCAACAATAATCGTGACCGAAACATAAAACATGCCGGTTGCAAGCTTGCCAAACCATTTGGCGCCGCATGGTTTTTTCTTTCTTTTTATCAGTACAAAACCGGCAATGATCATAGACAGTTCTTTGAATACAAAAATAGCCAACACCGGAATGAGCAGAGGCTGCTTGATTGCAAGGCATACCGCAACCGTTCCCTGTGTTAGTTTGTCCGCAAACGGGTCAAGCATTTGCCCAAGCTGCGTAAATTGATTGAATTTGCGTGCAATCATCCCGTCAAACATGTCGCTTAGTCCGGAAAGTATAATCATTGCGGCTGCCAGCAAAATTTGGTTGTGCATAAAAAATATCACAAACGGTACGATCAACAGAATTCTCAACGCGGAAAGCGCGTTGGGAACATTGATATTCTTATTCCAATCTCTCATCTACATTTTCCCCTCTACATGAAGATATCGCCGGATAATCATCAAAAAAACGGTCATTTATTCCCGGTTAAGCAGCGAATACGCAGGATTGTTCTGATATATCGTTCGAAATATATAAGAGGAATTCACAGTCTGCTGTACAAATCTTGCGTCTTTCCCCTGCATGAACGGTACCGTCAGCTGCACCAATGCGCACAGCAGCAAGACAAGGATGATCCCTTTCAGCAGGCCAAATACGCCGCCAAGCAGTGAATTCAGCTGATGCAAAACGGGAAGTTTGCAAACGGTATTGAGTGCCTTTGCAAGAAAACGCACGACCAGTAAAAGCAAAATGAACAGCACGACGACCAAAATCATTCTTGTCAGGTTGATGATGACCGGTGAAATCATATCGGCAACCTTTGGCGCAGCCGCAGCCGTTGAAGCGGAAACCGCTTTGCTTATGCTGCCGGAAGTAACGCCGTGATAGCCCATGCTGTTTGTCACAAAGCTCGGCAGCGCCTGCAGAATAGCCTGCACCTTTTGCTCAGCGGGCAATGTTGCAGAGGCTGAAATCGCCGTACCGATCTTTTTGATCAGCATATCGCGCAGTATGGTGTTATAAACAAATACTGATAACGCGTTACTTAGTATTACCGCTGCAATCATTGCTACGAAATAACCGATAAACTCAACAAAGGATTTTACAAACCCTCTGTGGAAGCCAAACAGGACACAAAGCAGGATAATGGCAAACAGAATCACATCGGCTAAAATACTCATACCTATCCTCCGCTTCCAATTTTCTATAATTGGATATACAACTAATAATATACCATAAAGAGGTAAATTGTACAAGTAAAGAGTTTGTCACATTTGGTGCAGAGAGAAAGGTTTGCAGAGTATTATTGTATGCCTGTTTCCGCCTTTAATCTTGAATATTTTTTAAATTTATTTAAAATTTTATCCTTTTCGGATGATCCGCAAAAGCCTGTTTCTTTAATATCGGCTTATTTTTCTTTTATAGTCAGTTAACTTTAAAAAACATCCAAGAAAAAGCGCAAAATCTTTTTTGTATTATTTAAAGGAAGCCAGGCGGATTTCGCTGACACCCAGAATAAATGCGGAGCCTTCATTGTGCAGGGCGATTGCTGCGGCATCGCTGCCCGCGTCGCAGGAACCGATATTCCTTCCCGACGCCGCGGAATAAGCATACACCTTATTACCAGCAAGAGCTGCTGCGGTATCTCCGTAAAGCGCTACAGATTTGATTCGTTGATTCACTGCAACCGAAGCGGTCGTTTTTCCGGTATTGCCGAGCACTACCAGCTTGCTCTGCACAGAATTTTCATAAGGGGAAAGTGCTAGCACCGTACGGCCCGCATCCACCGCAAAGGCGGAAAGCTGCTGTCCTTCGTAGCTGAAATCCGTTTTACTGTCTGCTCCTTCCCGCACAATGCTGATGCCTTTTTCGCCAATTGCCGTAATTGTCCCATTGTCGGCATATGTAATTGAAATCAGCATATTATCATTGCACGTCAGAACCGCCGTCGGTTTTGGATTGCTGAAATCGAACAGATAGATAGCGGAACTCATCCCGCCGTCCTTCGCGGAAATCGCGCACACAGCAGCCTTCGTGCCCTCTTTATTTAAGGATACTCCGGTTACATAATATTCGGAAAAATTATATTGATATTGTTTTTTGTTGTCATTCAGATAAGCCGTCAGCTGGGAACAATAACCTTTGGTTTTTGTCACAAGCACATAGCGTCCGTTTGAAGCAACATCTCCCGCCATAATATCCTGATCGGTATTTGACTTCACGATCGTTTTCGCGTGGCTCTCAATTTGATAGCCCGTACCGCCTAAATTATAGATCAGTATCCGTGAATTGCGAACGCGCATGACCGGATTGCCGAAGCTGTGCTGACGGTTAACCATCTGTTTGGCGGTAGAATTCAGAATTGTCAGGGAGGTATCGCTTACCACAACAGCATCCTGATTCATCGAAGCAAAGTTACCCAACGCCACATTTTCACCTGAGATTGGTGCCGGGTATCCGTCTCCGACTCCAAATCCGACCACTTGATCCTGCACCCATTCCGCCACATTGGAAGGAGTCAGATTTTCGCGGTTGAACCAAATAAGCAAGCCCAAAACACAAACGACCAATATCAGCAGTATCTTATATACCCAGCGGGGTATTTTCAAAAACGTGCTCTTCTTTTTTCTGCGTCTCGAATAGGGGTTGCCTTCCCTAGCGTCTTCATCCATATCCATTTCTTCGTCGGAATACCGTCTGGCTTTCCGTTTTGTGCTCATGGTTCAATCCCCTTCCCATCGAATATGGAGTCCTCATAAAAAACACGGTTTAAATACAATCCATGCGGTGGCGCGGTAGGCCCTGCCGCCTTCCGGTTTTTCGCTTCCAGAATGGCAGGTATTTCCTGCGGCTGAAACTTTCCCTGCGCCACGCGCAGAAGGGTACCGACCATAATTCGTACCATATTATATAAAAATCCGTCCGCCGCGACCGTAAACGTAATCAAATCGCCTTCCTTTTGAAGCTCCGCTTTTGTAACGGTACGCGTCATATCACCGCGTTCGCGGCTGTCAAGCGTACAAAAGGATGTAAAATCGTGGCTGCCGATAAAGCAGTGCGCGGCGGCGTTCAGTTTTTCCAAGTTCATTGGATACCAGTAATGCAAGGCATGTCCATCTAAAAACGGGGACCGAATGGGATTGTTCCAAATTTTATAAACGTATTCCTTGCCCTCACAGGAGTAGCGGGCATGAAAATCCATCGGTACTTCGCGGCAGTTCAGCACCGCGATATCCGTTGGCAAAAAATGATTGAGTGCTCCCACCAAACGCTCACAGGGAATGTTGTGCTCCGTTTTTAAGCTGATGCAGTAAGCATAAGCATGCACACCGGAATCGGTTCGGCTGCACCCTTTTAAATCCGGCACATCATTCAGCACCTTACCCAGTGCTTCCTGAAAAACCTGCTGCACAGCAAGGGAATTTTGCTGAATCTGCCAGCCATGATACCGGGTGCCGTCATAGCAAATGGTAAGCAATAAATTCCGCACACAATTCCCCCTTGTCGTTTTCTGATACCTATTATAATATACACGTTCTATTCTGCGCAACCACAGAAAAAGGCATTCTCAAATTTTTGGCTGTGCACGTTGATTCCGAGTTTTGCAGAATGATATCGTCAGGAATTAAACTTGTTCATGGCCTGTTCCATGCTGCCGCCTACAATCAGAGAAGCGGCGGATGCCGCGTAGTCGATTGCTTCATTCAGCGCGATAGTTTCCTGCTGGGAAAAGCGGGAAAGCACCCAATCTGCCAAATCCCATTGCGGGCTCGGTTTGGCACCAACACCCATTTTGATACGGGGGAACGTATCTTTCCCGGCAAGGTAGATAATATTTTTCATGCCGTTATGGCCGCCGTCACTGCCTTTTTTGCGAATGCGCAGTCTTCCGGGTTCCAGTGAAATGTCATCAAAAATAATCAGAATGTTTTCCGGCGGCAGCTTGTAAAAATTCATGGCTTCCTGCACGGATTGTCCGCTTAAATTCATAAAGGTAGACGGCTTCAGCAGCAGCACTTTCCTGCCCGCGATTTCCGCTTCGCCGCAAAGCCCTTTGAATTTCAGCCGGTCTATTTTTACTCCTGCCAGTTCGGCAATATGATCAACGGTCATAAATCCCGCATTGTGCCGGGTACCCTCATATTGCTTGCCCGGATTTCCCAACCCGACAATCATATACTCGACCGGCCCGGTGGGAGCCTTTTGAGAAGAAAAAAGCTTACTTAACATAGAAATACCTCAAAATTCGGCAAATACTTTATATAGATTTATGGCGGGACAGAATCTGCATTCTACCCCGCCTTTGTCATACGAATAGCATATATAAACAGTTAAAAATCTTGTTATCAGACAAACATGGGGGAAACCGGTTTGTCTTCGTAAATGCGTTCGATTGCTTCCGCAAACAGCGGTGCAACCGGAAGGATGGTCATGTTTGGCAGTACCTTTTCCGGTGAGAGCGGAATGGTATCGAGCAGAACCAGTTGGGTAATGTTGCTGTTCTTAATACGCTCGATTGCGGGGCCGGAAAGTACGGCATGGGTAGCGCAGGCGATAATTTCGGTCGCTCCGCCTTTTTCCGCAATGGCAGCCGCACCGTTGCACAGAGTACCAGCTGTGTCGATCATATCATCCACCATAATGACTTTTTTACCCTTTACATCACCGATGATGTTCATAACTTCACAGGCATTTGCCTTTTGACGGCGCTTGTCCACGATGGCCAGGGGGCAGCCGATTCTTGCGGCAAAATTTCTGGCACGCGTTACGGAGCCAAGGTCAGGCGAAACCACAACATATTCATCGGTATGACCGCCGATCAGTTCCTTCAGGTAAGAAGAAAGCAGCGGCGCGCCAAGCAGATGATCCACCGGAATATTGAAAAAGCCCTGAATCTGCGGAGCATGCAGATCCATGGTCAGCACACGGTCTGCACCGGCAGTGGTAATCAGATCGGCACACAATTTTGCTGAAATCGGGTCGCGGGCCTTCGCTTTACGATCCTGTCTTGCATAACCAAAGTACGGTATAACAGCGGTAATTCTGGCAGCAGACGCACGTTTCATCGCGTCAATCATAATGAGCAGTTCCATAAGATTGTTGTTTACCGGAGCACAGGTGGACTGAACAATAAAGCAGTCCGAGCCGCGAACCGACTCAAAGAGTGACATGGAAATTTCCCCATCACTGAACATGGAAACTTCAGACTTGCCCATTGGCAGCCCCAGACAATCGGAAATCTGTTTTGCAACACGCTGGTTTGCGTTTGCTGCAAAAATCTTGATATCCTTACCGTGAAAATTCATTTGCGTATCCCCCTAAATGTATTGCCGCCCAGCTTAGTATTGGTAAGTGGGCGGTAGTTTTAATGCCTTTAACGGCAATGTTCACAATTTAATTTTGTACAATCGTCAGAAGGCAGAACGGAATATGGTACTGGTGACTGATTGCTGCCAACGATACAATACGAGCCTTGAATGGAATTTAAGGTAACATGATTGCCTATAGTGCAATCCGTCAGCACAGTATTCGGGCCGAGCTGACAGCCGTTTCCGATAGTGGTTTCCCCACGCAGGATGGTTCCCGGCAGAATGCAGGTGTCGCTTCCGATGGTGACATCCGGTCCGATGATAACACCGTCACGGCAGGGAATTTCAATCCCGTCACGCATCAGTTTGCTCAGTATGCTTTCCCGCGCGATTGAATTCAAAGCATTTAGCTGCAGACAGTCATTGGCACCCAGTACGGTATTCGCGTTTGAGGTAGTAAACGCCGCCGCCTTTTTACCGCCTGCAATCAATAATTTTATCGCATCCGGCAAATAATATTCACCTTGTGCGTTATTATTTTGAATATTTCCCAATACAGAAAGAAGGTCGTCGATTCTGAACCAATACGCACCGGAATTCACTTCCAGGATAGCAAGGGTAGCATAATCGGCGTCCTTCTGTTCTACAATTGCGCTTATTAAATGGGTATCTTCGTCTCTTACAATACGGCCGTAACCGGTAGGATCATCCAAAACAGCAGAAATCACCGTAACGGAATTGCCATTGCTGATGTGCTCCTTGAGCGCATCCCCGATTACCTGATCATCAATAAACGGTGCGTCCCCGTTCAAAACAAGTACATTTCCCCCACGGAAACGGCTCAAAAAAGATTCTGCCATCATAACCGCGTGGCCGGTTCCTTTGCGTTCTGCCTGCAGAACATGTTCAATCTTCAAATGGGCAGTATCCGCCTGATTAACTTCGGAAAGATAGTCTTCCACCGTTTCATGCATGTATCCTGCTACTACGCATATATGGTTTACATCTGCCTTGTGTGAAGCGTCCAGCACCCATTGCAGCATGGGCTTAAACAACACGGGCGAAAGCACTTTCGGGCGGTTGGATTTCATTCGTTTGCCTTCACCGGCAGCAAGAATAACTGCACAATTTTCTGATGGCATATAGCTCCTCCAAAAAAACGATTTTCAAATGGAAGTACAGCCGGGAATCCGTTCAAATCCCCCGGCAAAAAGCCGTGCACGCAAAAAAGACGTATGCTTCGCCGAATCCGCAGGATGCCGTAGACAACGTCTTTTGTATATTATGGCATATATTAACAAATGCTAAATTTCGTGAATTCTTGTACCCCTATTATCTCATATGTACGGGATTTTTCAAGACAATTTTTAATATTTGTGAATGTTTTATTAAACTTAATTAATTTTTAACAAAAAATTGATTAATATCGGTAAGTTTTGCGGAAAAAAAGTATGGTAATCCTTACAGAATTTTGATATAATACACTGTGAGCGATTGTTGGTACAACAATATGCCTTATTTTCATGCTCAAGTTAGCAAATAGGTGACTGTGTTTTCACAGAACTTGTTCCCTATTTAAAATTTAGGAGGTTGATTATTAATGAGCCACAAGTACGTCTACCTTTTCTCCGAAGGCAACGGCAAAATGAGAGAGCTGCTCGGAGGCAAAGGCGCAAACCTGGCCGAAATGACCGTGCTGGGTATGCCTGTTCCGCAGGGCTTCACAATTTCTACAGAGGCCTGTACCCAATATTATGAGGATGGACGTCAGATTAATGACGAAATCCAAAAAGAAATTTATGATTATCTTGCAAAGATGGAAGAAATCTGCGGCAAGAAATTCGGCGATCCGAAGAACCCGCTCCTCGTTTCCGTTCGTTCCGGCGCAAGAGCTTCCATGCCTGGCATGATGGATACCATTTTGAACCTTGGTTTAAACGACACGGTTGTAGAAGGCCTTGCTGCTTTCACAAACAACCCGCGTTTTGCATATGACTCCTACCGCCGCTTTGTTCAAATGTTCTCCGATGTTGTTATGGAAATGTCCAAAACAGAATTCGAGAAAATCATCGACGCAAAGAAAGAAGAAAAAGGCGTTAAGATGGATACCGAGCTTGACGCTGACGATATGAAGGATTTGGTTAAGAAATTCAAAGCCTTCTATAAGAGCCAAAAGGGCGAAGACTTCCCAACCGAGCCGAAGGTTCAGTTAATGGAAGCTGTAAAAGCTGTTTTCCGTTCTTGGGACAACCCGCGTGCAAACGTGTATCGCCGCATGAACGAAATTCCTTACAACTGGGGCACCGCTGTTAACGTACAGGCAATGGTATTCGGTAACTCCGGCGATAAATCCGGCACAGGCGTTGCCTTTACCCGTAACCCTGCAACCGGCGAAAAAGCACTGTTTGGTGAATATCTTATCAATGCTCAGGGCGAAGACGTTGTTGCCGGTATTCGTACCCCACAACCAATCAGCCATCTGCAGCAGGATATGCCGGAAGTTTACAACCAGTTTGCAGACATTGCTACCAGACTGGAACAGCACTACACCGACATGCAGGACATGGAGTTCACCATTGAAAACGGCAAGCTCTACATGCTGCAAACCAGAAACGGCAAGAGAACCGCTGCAGCTGCTTTGAAAGTTGCGGTTGACCTTGTTGACGAAAAAATGATTACCGAAGAAGAAGCCGTTCTTCGCGTTGAGCCAAAACAACTCGATGCTCTGCTTCATCCGCAGTTTGACGCGGTTGCAATCAAAAAAGCAAAAGTCATCGGTAAAGGCTTGGCTGCTTCCCCGGGCGCTGCCTGCGGTAAAGTTGTATTCTCCGCTGAGGATGCAAAAGAGTGGCATGAGCGCGGCGAAAAGGTCGTTCTCGTTCGTCTCGAAACTTCTCCGGAAGATATCGAAGGCATGGCTGTTGCACAGGGTATTCTTACGGTCCGCGGCGGCATGACCTCTCACGCTGCTGTTGTTGCCCGCGGCATGGGCACCTGCTGCGTATCCGGCTGCGGTGACATCACCGTTGACTATGATAAGAAGCAATTCACTCTTGCCGGCAAAGCATATAAGGAAGGCGACTATATTTCAATTGACGGTTCTACCGGCAATATTTATGGTGAAGCAATTCCTACCACCGCTGCTTCCATTTCCGGTGATTTTGACCGCTTTATGAAGTGGGCGGACGGCGTTCGCAAACTGGAAGTTTACACCAATGCGGATACACCGAAGGATGCTGCTCAGGCAAGAGCATTCGGCGCACAGGGCATCGGCCTCTGCCGTACCGAGCACATGTTCTTTGAAGGCGCCCGTATTAAAGCAATGCGCGAAATGATCGTTGCCAAAACAACGGATGCTCGCAAGGCTGCTCTTGCAAAGATTATGCCTTACCAGCAGGGTGACTTCGAAGGTCTCTATGAAGTAATGGAAGGCCGTCCGGTAACCATCCGCTTCCTGGATCCGCCGCTGCATGAATTCCTGCCAACCAAGGAAGAAGATATTAAGGAAATCGCGGGCGAACTGAACATCACCGTGGAAGACCTGAAGAACGTTATCGCAAGCCTGCATGAATTCAACCCGATGATGGGTCACCGTGGCTGCCGTCTGACCGTTTCCTATCCGGAAATTGCTGAGATGCAGACCACCGCTGTTATTAACGCCGCAATCAATGTTAAGAAGAACAAGGGCTTTGACATTGTTCCTCAAATCATGATTCCGTTGGTAGGCGAAGTAAAAGAATTGAAATTCGTTAAAGATGTTGTTACCGCAACTGCTGATAAGATTATCAAAGATGCCGGCATCGACATGAAGTATGAAGTCGGTACGATGATCGAAATTCCCCGTGCTGCTCTTACTGCGGATGAAATCGCCAAGGAAGCGGAGTTCTTCTGCTTCGGCACCAATGATCTTACCCAAATGACATTCGGTTTCAGCCGTGATGACGCCGGTAAGTTCCTCAGCTACTACTACGAGAATAAGATTTATGAGTCCGACCCATTTGTTCACATTGATCAAAACGGCGTTGGCAAACTGATTCAGATGTCCGTTGACCTCGGCCGTGCAACCCGCAAGGATCTGCACCTCGGCATCTGCGGCGAACATGGCGGTGACCCGTCATCCGTCGAGTTCTGCCATAAGGTTGGTTTGGACTATGTTTCCTGTTCACCGTTCCGCGTGCCGATCGCGCGTTTGGCTGCTGCTCAGGCTGCTGTCAAAGAAAAGAGAGCAAAGAAATAATCTACGCTCATAAATAAAAATAGAACCGCACACCTTTGAGCAATCAGGGGTGTGCGGTTTTTTGTATAGGTTTTATATTAATAGTTTGGTTAAACCTTGATAATAGAGGAAACATGAAAGAGGTTGAATATATGAACTATTCTGAGTGTTACAGAGGTTAGCATACACTATATCCTCAATTGCACATGTTTTGATTTCCTCAAAGGGCTAGTGCTTATATCATGCTCAATGTTGCAGATGTCTTGTGAAGCAGTCCAGTATGACAATCGTAGCATATGACTACTGAGATAGTGCCTATTTATAGCCTATACTTAGAAGCTTTAGGAGCAACCAAAAGATCAATTCCAACCTCCGCAAAAACGTTATGGAGTAAACCTTACTGACTACAAGCTAGGACCTTAATCAGTGCTTTCTTCATTCACCTTTGATAGTATGCAATGCTTTAAATCATCTATCTTTTGGCGATACCATGCAGCTTCTGGCAAAGAAAGTTGAATCCCGAATGCGCGGTTGTGCCCGGAACCGGCGCCGGTAGAATGATATTCAGCAAATTTCGCTGTCTTTTCATTTTCTGGGTTTCCCCAGTTATCCCAGCCGGCAAATGCAATATGTGAACCTATTTCACACTTCAAAAAAGCGACTTTTGCATATTTCCGCCACGGGCGGGCTAAATAGACCGTTCCGGATGCCGCCAGCGAATGCAGACTGCAGTTCAAAAAGAAATAGCCAAAACCATTTTCCGGAGTGGACGGTGCAGCAATATAGCCGTTTACCGCTTCACCGCGATCATTGGAAAAGATGTCACAATTCTCAAACACGGCATCCGCGCCGCCAAAAATGAAATCGACATCTCCGCGGATGAAACAGTTTTTGTAATATTGTTGGCTGCTACTGCGCGGCGTTCTTTCCCGCGGCCCGATAAAAGAGCCCGGAGTACGAGGTTCGGGCGGCAGAGGAGCCGTAAAAAGAGTATCCTGAAAACTGAGAAAATGTACATTCTCAAAATAAGCCTGCTGAGCATCAACATACGCGGCAATTGCCTGCCCAAATGTGCGTCCGTCTCCGGCGGTATTTTCAATTGTCAGATTTTTCACGGTAATATGTTCTCCGCCCAAAAAAGCGGTATAGCTGCGAAAGGTGCCATATGGTTTGCCGTCCAAATGAAGTTTACGGGCATAATCTCCGAAAGAAAGAATGGTTTTATCTGTCCCCTCCCCCAGAATCTGCAAATTCTGTTTTTCCACAAACAGTTTTTCTTGATAGATGCCGCTTTTTACAAAGATACGCGCAGGCATATGATACGGCACAGCATTTATCGCTTCGGTAATGGTAATAAAATCTCCGTCTCCTTTTTGGGAGACAAGTAATTCCAGTTTCATGGGAACCTCCCTAAAAAATCGGGCAAAAGCTTTGCTATAGACCTTTAAAATAAATTTTTTAAAAAGGCGATATCTTGTTTGGCACAGTCGGCATTCACCTCTTCACGCATAACAAAGAGGCTTCTGTTCATGGCGCGCAAACCATCAAATACAGCCGAATAGTTTACAATCGATTCTTCCAGCGACGCCTTTTTCAGTTCGCCGGATGCACTCTGTTTGATACCTTTGATATGTACTGCGCAAATGCTTTCTCCAAAGCAGGAGAAGCAGCGTTCCCATAGACGGTCTTGGCTTAGAATTTCGTTGGGACATAATAAATTCACCGGATCAAAGATGACTTTCAGACGTGAAGAACGCATGGTATCCAATACCGTTTTGGTTAGCTCCGGAGTATTCATAGTATGATAGAATACCGGTTCAATGGCTACATCTATGTTTTGTTCTTCCGCTATAGGAAGAATTTCGCTCAGAGATTTTAGCAGGCTTTTTATCGCCTCTTCACGCGTAATACTCGGTTGTTTTGTCATGCTGGTCGTCTCGGTGCCGATACAGCCGGCTTGCAATTCTTTTGCAAAAGAAAAGCTGTCGCAGAATTCCTGCACATTTTGCCGGCGCAGGTTTTCCACTGTATAAGAGGGTTCTATGTATACGCCCAGTACCGGTATCACCAGTTCTGCATCTTGACAGGAATTGTGAACTTTTTTCACCAAATCCGGTGTAATATCCGAAAAAGCATCCACACCGAGAATCGCCTTTTTAAAAGCAAGCTGGATTCCTTCAAAACCGTCGCTGTGTATCCTTTGAAAAAGCAAATCCGGTTCTTTTTTCCCGTAGTCGTGAGCACGGGCAGCGACATGAAATCGACTCATTTTGAACTGTCCCTTTCTAGATTTTATTAATGCGAATCATTTCTGTATATGCCATCAGCAAAGGGGCTACCCCTTTCGCTTCATTTTCAACCACCGGCTCACTGAGATAGTAAGCAATGGAGCCATCCCGATGCTGTGTACCGCCCAGCCCCGCTACCAAACAGATGCCGCCGAGTGTAAGCTCTCCGTTTGAATCGGATTTTAAGTATTTGTCAATGGTGCCGTAAAACGCACGCTCACCATAGGCGCGGTACCGCTGGGGAAGCAGTTCCAGCCGAACCGCCTTTAGCATACCGTACGCCAATATGGCAGTACCGCTTGTTTCCAGATAATTCCTCGACACATCGGCTCGGTCAACCACCTGATAAAACATTCCACTTGCATCCTGATACGGGAGAAGCGCGTTTATTAATTCCTTTAACATGCTGCTGAGAACGCGGTATTCATAGTAAATCTGCTCATCCATCTGTTCAAGCGTATCTGTAAGTGCGATGACAAGCCAGCCAATTGCGCGCAGCCAAAAGTTTGCAGAACAGCCGGTTTCCCTATCTGCCCAATACATTTCGCGGGATTCGTCATACCCGTGAAAGTAAAGTCCGGTTTTCATGTCTTTCATATATTTTTTTACATTGCAAAACTGCTGATAAATATCCGAATACTGCTGCATATGGTTATATTTAGTCTCGTATTCCATATAAAACGGCTGTGCCATGTAAAGGCCATCCAGCCAGACTTGATTCGGATATATTTTCTTGTGCCAGAAGTTACCCTCTTTGGTGCGCGGCATTTTTTCGAGCTGCCGGTAGACCGTATCAAGCGCGCGGCGGTATTTTTTTCTGCCGGTTGCCTCATACAGAAAAAACAAATTTTTCGCCGGATTGATATTGTCTAAATTATATTCCTCTGCCGAATAGGTTCGGATACTGCCGTCTTCCTGCACATACCAATCAAGGAAGGAATCGGCGAAACGCAGATATTTTGCATCTTTGCCGCATTGGTATAATTCCAGTATTGCATGAATCATGCATCCGTCTATGTAATTCCATTTATTCGGCTGACCGCTCCGCATTTTTTCTATATTCCACTGCGGATTCTCCGCGTCACTGGTTTCTATCAATCGTTCGATATAAGCGTGCAGCCGCTCCAACGCCACTTTGTTCTGCTCCATATCAAATCCCCTTTTCTATTTGGTCAATCCCGTCAAGGTCCATCTCTTCCCCGTCATAATTTATAACCGTAATATTATTGAGACACAAAAGCCTCACATTGCGCGCAAAGATTCCTTTTCGGCACTGCTTTTCTGCGTAATCCATCATGGCGGCATAACCCGCCTGCGCATTTGGAGAAAAGGAAAGAAAAAGATTCTCCAATTTTACTTCTTCAATGGGCATTTCCGGCAAGCCGTACAGATATACACCTGCCACACTGCAATTGATGCATCGAATATTGCGGCATACCAGCTTTTTGATGGATGGCGTGCGTTCATCCACCGGCAAGGGCTCCTTTGTGTAGACATAAGGGCTATGGCCGTCCGGGTCGCAGAAATAGAACATGCCGACCACAAGCGGCGTAAGAACATGCTCCATGCGGATATTTTCAAAAAGAATGTCATCCAGCACGGAAAGCCGACTACGTCCGCGCCGCGTTTTCATACGCAGCCCCCGGTCTGTGCTGCGCATAAAGCATTGCGAAATATGCACCTGATATACTCCGGCGGCAACCTCGCTGCCGATTGCGACGCCGCCATGTCCATTCTCCATAAAGCAATTGCGGACGGTTATGCCGCAGCACGGTGTACGGCGGTTGAGTGCCATGAACAGCTTGCCGGATTTTATGGAAATGCAGTCGTCCCCCACAGAAATATGCGTGCCGATAATCCGAACATTTTCGCAGGATTCCGGGTCGATTCCGTCCGTGTTGGGGGAATCGGGAGGATTGCAGATGCTGACGTCCAGACAATGAAAATCCGAACAAAAATAAGGGTGCAGCGTCCAGCTATAGGAATTTTGCAGGGATATACCATGTACCGTCACATTTTTACAATTACTGAAGAATACGGTGTTGGGACGCCATGCAATTTTCTTTTGCTTGGGATTTTCCCACCAATCCCCGTTCTGTGCGTTTGCATCAATCGTACCTTTGCCCGTAATGATTACGTTTTGCAGATTGATGCCGTTAAGCAGGGCGGCATAACAGGAGAGCGGATTTCCTTCCCATGTGCCGAGGTAGTATTCGTTCTGTTCATCCGCAGACAGCGTTACGCCCGGAAGGACCGGATAGTGGCTGCGGTTCGGAATACCGAGGAGAACCGCACCTTTTTCCAACAGCAGTGTACTGTCACTTTTTAAAAACAGCGGGCCCGATAGGTAAATTCCGGCTGTAAAGCATACCGTTCCGCCCGCCGGGCAACAGGAAATCGCTGCCTGAATCGCTGCTGTGCAGTCTGTTTTCCCATCAGGCACCGCACCGAATTTCGCAACATCCAACAGAAAGCTTTCCGCCGAAGTTTCAAAGCACAGCGAAGTTTCGGTTTTGGTTTCTTTCTCCTTCAACGTAAGACGATAGGATGTCTTTGGCAGGAGACTATATACGGAAAATACGTTTTTTGTTCCGTTTTCTATAATCCGTTTATTATCCAGATACAGGTCGTACGGCGTATCGGAAAAATAGCAGGATACGTTATCAAGTTCAAAGACTGCGCTTCTTGAAAATATGCGGATTGGCCGAATTTTCATGCACTTCACCTTTAATTTTTTTAAAAAAATTTCTCCCAGATAAATCAATAAGTAACCCCGCGGCAGCGGGGTTACTTTCTTGTTTCGTAAAAGGCATCAGCCTTTTACGCTTCCGGTTGTGATTCCGTCAACAAACTGCTTCTGCGCACACATGAATACCGCAATGGAAGGAATCAGACTCACAATGGACATGGCGATAATCTGGTTTTCTTCGTAGCCGGCAGAGCCAGTGGCATCCATTGACATACGCAGCGCAATGGTGACAGGATATTTTTCTACACTGGAGATGAAGATTAACGGGCCCATAAAGTCGTTCATAGACCACATGAACGCGAACAAGCCGATTGAGACGATGGCCGGCTTGATGCAGGGCACCAAGATGAGAATTAATGTGCTGAACCTGCCACAGCCGTCAATCTTTGCGGCCTCATCCAATTCTTTCGGGATTCCCCGGAAAAACTGAATGAGCATGAACACAAAGAATGCATCAACGGCAAAAAGATGAGGCAGCGTAAGAGGGGCAAACGTATCGAGCAGCTGAAAACTTCTCCACATTAAATAGCTTGGAATACGGAGAATAACCTGCGGAAGCAACAGCGTGCCGATAAGCAGAGCAAAGAACTGCTTTTTGAACGGAAATTCAAATCTGGCAAAGCCATAGGAAACAATGGTTACGGAAATGATTGTAAAAATCACGCGGGGAATTACGATTTCAAACGTGTTAATAAAGTAATGCCCCATGTTGTATTCCGTGCCGGTAGTCCATCCGTTTACATACGGCTGCATGCTGAAGCTGCTGGGGATAAACCCGATGGAGGAATGAATTTCAGCATTGCTTTTAAAGGATGCGCCAAACAGCCAGACCATTGGGTACAGCATAACAATTGCTACAGCAATCAGAACAGCATACATCCAAAATCGTTTGATGTGATTACGGTGTAGCGTTTTTTGATTATCCATCAGCTATCACCCTGCCCTTCATCGCTGTAAAATACCCAATACTTCGAATACTTAAAGGTTAACGCTGTAAAAATCATGATGATGATAAACAAAACCCATGACATGGCACTTGCATATCCCATTTTATACTGACCGAACGTCATATCGTAGATGTACATAGGCAGCAGGTAGGTTCCGTTCTGCGGTCCGCCTTTTGTAATTAAATAAGGAGCGTTGAATTCTTGGAATGCGTTGATCAGCTGCATCACGAAGTTGAAGAAAATAGTGGGACTGAGCAGCGGAATGGTGATTTTAAAGAACCGCTTGATTTTCGTGCAACCGTCTACAGACGCTGCTTCATACACATCCTGCGGCAGACTTTTCAGTGCCGCAAGGAAGATTATCATGGTTGAGCCAAATTCCCATACGCGAAGCATCACAATGGTCATCAAAGCTGGGAGCTGTTCCCCAAACCAAGAAACCGGCTGTGCACCGAAGATACCGATTACCTGATTGATTAGACCGTCGGATTGAAAGAGAAATTTCCAAAGTACCGCAATGGCAACATTCGAGCCGAGAATGGACGGAATGTAATATGTAGTACGAAAGAAATTGATGCCCTTCAGTTTCATGTTCAGTATCATGGCTACCAGCAAAGAGATTACAATTTTCAGCGGCACCTCTAATGCTACATACTCAAAAGTGACAGTCATAGCTGTTTTAAAAGTGTCATCTTCAAACATGCTGGCATAGTTTTTGATACCGATAAATTCCGGTGCATTAAGCAAATTGCAGTCGGTAAAGCTGAGGACAAAGGAAGCAATAATGGGATAAAGTGTAAATACCAGAAAACCAATGATCCATGGGGATATGTACAGCAGACCGAGATACCTGCTTTCGCCAAGGGTATAGCGGCGTTTTTTCACCTTCGCTGCTACCGATTGCTTTTCGACAGTTGCATTCGTCATTTTTTAACCACCTAATTTCTTGCTAAAGCGATGGGCTTATTGATTTGAATGTTACTTTACGATATCTTTGAGTGCGGAATTCATCTTATCATACAGCGTTTGCGCTGCTTGAGTTGTATCTGCTTTTCCGTAGGATACCGACTCAATTGCGGTTTTGTAAAGCTTATTCAGTGTGGTATTCTCCATGTAAGGGCTTACGACACTTGGCTTTGCATTTGCAATCTGTTGGGTAGCTTTATAAGAGAGGCCTTCTAGATCTTTGGTTCCCTGCAGAGCGGCAAGGGCAGCTTTGCTGGACGGGATACCACGTGTAGAACCTAAAATCTTAGCGGATTCTGCATCGTTAAGCAGCCAGTTGAGGAATAATGCGGATTGCTGCGGATACTTGGTCTTGCCGTTAATCGCAAACAAAAGGGATGGCTTTACGAACCAGCCGGTCATCTTTGCATCTTTTAGCATTGGCAGTTCACCAAGAACAAGTTCTTGTTTATTCTTATTTTTGGTAAGAACATCAGAGAATTTTCCGACAGAAGAACTCCACTCCAGAACACCGGCAACGCTGCCGTCAATGAATTTTGCGGTTTGATACAGAGCAGTCTCACCGCCGTCGTTCATACGCTGTTTTTGCGTACGGATAACGTGGTTATCTTCCAAACTCTTGTAGAAGTCCAAAGCGTCTTTCAATTCTTCTGCGCTCATAGCAAGTTTACCGTCTTGTGTAAGGAATTCTTTACCGGTCTTTTGTTGTTGATATACGACTGCAAGGTATAAACCGGTAAAGCCGGTACCGGTATCAAGGTCAAACGGGTATTTGCTGGCATCCTTTGCCTTAAATTGCTTGCCTGCCTCAATCAAAGTATCCCAAGAGGTAGGAATCGCCACACCGAGCTTGTCATATGTTGTTTTGTTGTAGAAAAGGCTGCGGCCTGTGTTGGAAACTGGAATCGCGTTCAAAACGCCATTGCTCTTGCCGAACTTTAAGGAAGTGTCATCCCAATTAGAAAGGTCAATTTTGTCTTTGAGCTTTTCCAAATCATAAAAGCCTTTGCCGTCTTTAGAGAAGGTGGCAATCCAGTCGTAGTTTACCTGTAGAACATCGGCTGCCGTGCCGCCTGAAATTTGTGTGGTTACCTTGTCTTTGTGACCGTCCCAACCGCCGTATTCGGCTTTGATGGTAATCCACGGGTATTTCTTCTGAAATGCATCAATTGCTTTCAGGGTTGCTTGATGGCGGTCATCGCCGCCCCACCACTGCACACGCAGTGTAACTGGAGTTTTGTCTTCGCCTTCGCTTTGTGCGGAAGCCTGGCTGGAACTTGGACTGGAAGAAGAGCCCGCAGGGCTGCTGCATCCGGCAAAAATCCCGACAGACATGGTCAACGCCAAAATCGTTGCAATTACTTTTCTCATATCAAAACCTCCTAAAAATATATTAAATTTGCGATAGAACCGCAAGTTTAATGGTCCTTTTTTTCTGCCCAATCCACAGAAAAATAAGGCGTTTCTCCTTTTTCGTTTTGTTCAAAAGGCTATGGCTGCTTGCCAATATAGGCGAGAATTCCGCCATCCACATAGAGAATATGACCGTTTACAAAGTCTGAAGCATCTGATGCAAGAAACACAGCCGGGCCTTGGAGGTCTTCGGTTGTTCCCCAACGTGCTGCGGGGGTTTTGGCAATGATGAAACTGTTGAACGGATGGCCTTCGGTTCGGAGCGGCGCAGTCTGGGGAGTTGCAATATAGCCGGGACCGATGCCGTTGCACTGAATGTTGTATTCGCCGTATTCAGATGCAATATTTCTTGTCAGCATCTTGAGACCGCCTTTTGCCGCCGCATATGCTGATACTGTTTCACGGCCAAGCTCACTCATCATGGAACAGATATTGATGATTTTCCCGTGTCCTTTTTTTATCATGGAAGGAATAACTGCTTTGGAAACGATAAACGGACCGTTCAGATCGATATCAATCACTTTGCGAAAATCAGCGGCTTCCATTTCCAACATGGGAATTCGTTTGATGATGCCGGCATTGTTTACGAGTATATCAATAATGCCGATTTCCTCTTCGATGGTTTTCACTGTTTTTTGCACCTGAGCTTCGTTTGTTACATCGCAAACATAGCCATGTGCTGCAATATTCACTTCGCGGTAAGAATCAAGCCCTTTATTAACCAGCTCCTGATTGATATCGTTAAACGCGATAGTCGCTCCCGCTGCGGCAAATGCTTTCGCAATGGCAAATCCAATTCCATAGGAAGCTCCGGTTATAAACGCGACTTTTCCTTTCAGTGAAAATTTTTCTATAAAATCCATTTAAAAAACCTCTTTTATGTAATAATTGAAAGCAGATACTTTAACGTAAATCAGCCGCTGAAATGTTATCCATATCATTGAACGCTTTGTTTTCTCCGCCCATGGCCCAAATGAACGTGTAGTTGGAGGTGCCGCATCCGGCATGAATGCTCCAGGATGGACTGATAACCGCCTGCTCGTTCTGCATAACGATATGTCTCGTTTCATTCCCTTCGCCCATGAGATGAAAGACCACATTATCCTCTGGAATGTTGAAATACATATAAACTTCCATGCGGCGTTCATGTGTATGCGGCGGAATCGTATTCCACACACTGCCCGGTTCCAAGCAGGTAAGTCCCATTGAAAGCTGACAGGTTTCCAGTACATCCGGATGAATGAACTGGTTAATGGTGCGGGCATTTGAAGTTTTTGCATCTCCGCAAGGACATTTGTTGGCATCTTTTATCGAAATGAAAGTGGTTTTGCAAGGTTTATGTGCTGGAGCGGAAACCATGTAGAATTTTGCCGGCGCAGCGGGATTATCACTGCGGAACACTACTTCCTTCGCTCCCATGGTTATATAAAGGCAATCTTCAAATCCTATTTTGTATTCCACACCATCCGCGGTGATGGTTCCTGAATTTCCGATATTAAAAATACCGACTTCGCGCCGCTCTAAAAAGTAATCCGTGCCGAAATTTTTCCAGCAGTCAATGCCCTTATCGATTGATACTGCCTGATTGGTCGGCATACAGCCCAACGTCACCATTCGATCTACATGGGAGTAAACCGCCATTATTTCGTTTGCTTGAAACAGTTTCTCAATCAGGAATTCGCTGCGAATTTCCTCTGTGGTGTAATGCTTAAAATCCCGTTGATTGGCAGAATAGCGAATATCCATATAATTCTAACCCTTCTGATTTCTAGCCTTAAAGAATAAATTCCTCTGCAGGCTGAAAATAATCCTTGAATTCAGTATGAATTCGATTGCCCAAACGTTTGATACCGCCATATAAGTGTTTATTAATCAGTGGTTCCACCGCCGCGGCATCTTTATCACAGATAATCTCAAATAATTGCGTATGTTCTTCAATAATCTGCTGAAAATTCTGTACAGCGACGATATCCAGCATTCGAAAGCGTGTGTAATTCACCTGAGATTTTTGAATCAGCGCCCAAAGCCGCTCTTTTCTTGTGATTTTGAACCAAACGTCGTGTAACTGGGAATCCATCTCGTAGAATTTGCTTATTTCACATTCTTCATTTACAATCACCGTTTGCTTACGGATTATGTACCGAAGCTTTTCCTGCAAAATAGGGGTGCATAGCTCCATAAAATCACGAATCACCTTGCTTTCTATCGCAACTCTCATGTAAATCATTTGGTTAATATCATCCATGTTTAGCAGTGTTACCACACTGCCTTTATAGGGAATCACATCAACAAGCCCCGCGGCATGAAGTCGCTGCAGTGCGGTTCGCACTGGTGTACGCGAAACTGAGAATCGTTCACACAATTCATTTTCACTGATGCTCTGACCAGGCTTAATATCTAAATTTAAAATCTCGCTGCTTAGGATGTGATAAATGTACTCGCTGCTGTAAATTGGTGAATTTTCCATGTATATGTACCATCCTGTTGAATGTTTTTATGCATTACTTATCAACCTGTATACAGAATATCACATTGTATCTTACTTGTAAATTTGGATACAAGCTAAATTATTCTTCTGCATTTTTATTTAATTTGCACATAATTATTAATAGTTATTTTAATAGTTATTTTATTATTACATTGATTTTTCCTTTATACATTATACTTCACGAATGTCATCCTCGATTTTGCAGGGCTTCTCTTTACTCACGGTGAGTAAACTTGAAATCCCAAAATCAAGCCAGTAAACCGGAAACTAAGCAATGGTTAGCTTAGTCAACTTATGACTTTGTATCAACTATTGATTTCCTTCAAATGTCAGTTACCGCTCAGGCTGCTGTCAAAGAAAAGAGAGCAAAATAATTTCATTCTATCTTTCTAATCATTCTTTTCATTCTTATATGTGCCGGATGTCTCCCCCATGTTTCCTAGAAAATGTGGGGGAGATTTTTGTTTCGCAAAATATGCAATTGCTGCTATATTTCTCTTGCATACAATTCACAATCATGATAGAATAATGTTTGCCAAAAACAGAGTGCTGATTTCGGGAGGGATATGCGTGAAAAAGGTATGGAAAGCGTGTACGTTTGTTGTGCTCGGACTTGCGGTCATCCTATGTTTTTCCGTATATCAAAAACCGGCTCCGCAAACGGAAGAAAACAATTCCATTATCGGAACCTGGCAGGACGAATACGGTCTGAAAAAATACACATTTGCCCCGGACGGCAAAATGAAAATTCAGGCGCTGAGTGTCGGCTCGTTTCACGGTCAATACAATATGCAGAACGACCGCATTACCATTGAGTACAATGTGCTGATGAAAAAGGAAAAAAGCACGTATCAATATAAGCTTAAAGACCATAAGCTCTATTTGGATGATCAAGTCTTTACCCGTAAAAAATAGTGAAAATAGCGTACGATTAAAATTAAACATGTTATTAAAAAGGAACCGGCTAATTGAAAGCCAGTTCCTTTATTTGCCATTATGCACGAAAATCTTAATGTTTAAAATAATAATTTGTATAATTATTAAAAGTTATATACTATTTCATGTTCCATGATATAATCATCCCACTTTACAAATTCCACAAAATAAAGGAGATGGATTTATGATTAAACTACTGCAAAGCGGTAGCATCGACATGAAGCTGCTTGAAATAGCCGATATTGTTGACACATCGCTGCTCCAAAAATTTCAGGACAATTTCGCCATCGGAATGGATTGTGCAAGCGTAACGGTTGATCGAAACGGTAATCCAATTACAAAGCCAAGTTCTTACACGAGATTCTGCGATGGCTTTGTACATAAGTCACAAATTGGTGACAGCCGCTGTGCAGCATCCCATACGCGCATGGGGCAGGAGGCCGCGCGTACCGGCAGACCCTTCGTAGGACCATGTCATGCGGGCCTTATCGACTTTGCCGCACCCGTTATCATTAACGGCGAACTGATTGGAACCGTTTTAGGCGGACAGTTGCTGTCAGACAAGCCGAAAGAGGATATCTACCGGAAAATTGCCCGTGATATCAATGTCAGTGAAGACGGACTTGTTGACGCTGTCAGCGCTGTTAATATTACCGCTATGAAAAACATCACTGCCGCGGCAGAAGTTCTGTTCATCGTAGTAAACACTCTTGCCGAAAACGGATATACAAGGGTGAAACTCGAAGTCCTTGCAAAGAAGCTTGCGGATAAATTTGTGGAAATGTCCTCTACCTTAGAAGAACTTGCGGCATCCGCCGTCAGCATTACTGAACAGCAGCAGGAGCTGAATCAGGAGATTACGCAGGTAAAATCCTTTACGGAAGAAATCAACCGCGTCTTAAAGGACATTACAAAAATAGCATTAAACACCAAATTGCTTGGCTTTAACGCTTCTATCGAGGCTGCTCACGCCGGAGAAGTCGGCAGAGGATTCGCCGTGGTTGCGGAGGAAATCCAGAACCTTTCGGAAAGTTCCAGAGAAACCGCCGACCAAATTTTGCAGTTAACCGAGCGAATCAAAACATCGGTCGATACGACGGTAACCAATTCGCAGGGCACCTTATATACCACACAGGAACAATCCGCCGCCATGGAAGAAGTTGCGGCCGCCGTGCAGGAAATTGTCGGTCTTGCCGATGAATTGAACAATATGATGAAGGCGACCAATAAATTCTAAGATACCGGCCGTCCCAAATAAAAAGCTGTCTGTTCAGACCGTTAAAAGTTTGAACAGACAGCTTTTATTTGCGCAGTTTTTTGAAAAAATCCGTTAGTATCGCGGAACATTCCTCTTCCAGTACTCCGCCTTCAAGCTGAGGTCTATGATTATACGGCAAGTCAAACAGATTGACAATCGAACCGCAGGAACCCGCTTTTTTGTCATACGCGCCGAATATCACACGAGGAATACGCGCGTTGATAATTGCCCCAGCACACATCGGGCAAGGCTCCAACGTAACATACAATTCACAACGCCAAAGCCGCCAGCCGCCCAGTGCTTTGCAGGCGTTATCAATCGCTTCCAGTTCCGCATGGCGAAGGGCATTTTTATCCTGTTCGCGGCGGTTTCGACCGACTGCAAGCAGTTTCTCGTCACACACAATCACCGCGCCAACCGGAACTTCCCCTTCTTCGCCGGCTATCTGCGCTTCTCTAAGAGCCGCACGCATAAATTCAATATCACGTTCCATTAATAGGATACCAGCATGTAAATGGCATTTCCCACACAGTACACCATAGCCGCCATCATGCCCACATTCCAAATCAATGCACTCCACCGAGTGGAAGCCGGCATTAAGGTTTTGGGTTTATCCATATGAAAAAACTGCTGGTTTTTCATGCATAAAAAGACCAGCGAGAGTATTCCGATTACAATTAAAGCCAACATAATCCAGTTGGTAATCTGTGCAGCATACTCCTTGCCCTGATAGCGTTCCAAAAAATCATACAGCAGCGAAAACGAATTATTGAAGGCGTGAATCGCGACGGTAATCCACAGATTCCCAGTTCGCACCACGATGAACGCAAGTGCCAAACCGACAATGAAGGCAAACGGTATTTGAATAAAATTCCCGTGAAACATTCCGAATAAAAAGGCGGAACCAAAAATTGCAAAACCGTCTCCATATTTGCGCAAACGGCTTAAAATAACACCGCGAAAAACAAATTCTTCTACGAACGGCGGAATAACCATAATGCTTATGCAATATAAAATATTTGCGTACAGATTTTCCGTTTTGGGCTCCGATGGCAGATTCCCACTGAATCCCATCGACTGTAAAATAGTCACAACAATGTTCGCAGGAATATTTGCGAGCATACAAACCGCTACGCCAAAGCATACGCACGCGATGGCAGTTAAAATGGAAACACGTTCAAACGGCAAAACATCCACAACCGGCAGATGCTTAATCTTCAAATAGATCGCAAACGGTACTACCAAAAAAAGCGTGTAAATCGCACCGGAAAACAGGTAATACAAAATGGGAGTGAAGCCGCCCCACCCATCTGAATAGGAAAACTGATAGCCAATCAAGCTTAAAAAAAATTTGCCTATCAGGGCAAGCACTGCCGGGGAAACCAGCGCCACAAAAAAAGCCCATCCCAATCCGCAGGCGGTTTTGCGAAGTTCACGCTTTTCCGAATCATACGGGTGAAATGGTTGATAAGGCTGATACTGGGGCAGATAATAGGGCTGATTGTTCGGAGGATAATACATATGATCACTCCTTTATTTTTTGGTGCGCTCGGGAGGATTCGAACCTCTGGCCTGTCGCTTAGGAGGCGACCGCTCTATCCTACTGAGCTACGAACGCATATCAACCCATCTATTTTACAACAGGCATCCTGATTTGTCAATCGTCGAAGCTATGCCTGCCGTTCGTATCATTCCAGCTTGGGGAATGAATACCGCAGTACATTTTCCAGCCGCTTCCTTGCCTTCTTTAAATGTTTAGAGGCGGTTGGCACGCCGATATGGAGCTGACGCGCTACTTCGGTCACTGTTTTTCCTTCGTAATAGCGCATTTGCACACATTCCTGCTGACGCTGGGTGAGTTCCCCTTCGATTGCTTTGGAAAGCATGCGGACCATGCGTAGGTGTCCGCTGTCTACTTCCTGCCGTTGGTTGGAAAACCCGTCATCAGACAAAATATTTAAGAACGGATCAATATTCAGAACAACCTTTTTCATTTACGCACCCCACGCGGCAGGAGCATGATCCCCCGCATAGCTTTGCAAAAGCAATCCGGTATGCTTACATTCCAGATACATGGAATATAGCATATAAATTCGGCGATTCAGTTCACATGCTTCTTTGTGCTTCGCCTTCTTCAGTTCTGCGCGCAGACCGTCAATACGCAGCCGTATTTGCTGAGCTTCTTCCAGATACTCCTGTCCCCATTCGTTAAAGTCCATTCGGATCCTATCATCCTTTCACATTCAAGAAATTCGGTATTTTTCTTCTCTTCTTCCATATAGAGACGAACCCGCTCTATTCGTCATATTCCAGTTCTGCATGGATTTAAATAGAACTTTTGTTCGCTTATATTCTTTATTTTAGCAGAATTAAGCAGAATGTGCAAGAAAATATAGAACATTTGTTTTTATTTTAATATATATAGAGACAATAATAGTACTTTAAATTTGCAAATAAATTGCAATCTCATTGGTGCCGGATAAAATAGAATAGTAAAAGGCACCGATTTTTCAACCAAATCGGTGCCTTTCATTTTCGTCTTCACTTTTGCTTAATTTTTTCGGAATCGTGCAAGAAACTCAATTGTACGGTCATTTTTCGGATGAGTAAACACTTCTTCTGGCGTTCCTTCTTCTGCAATCACGCCGTCGTCCATAAAGACCACACGTGACGCAACATCGCGGGCAAACGCCATCTCGTGCGTAACAATAATCATGGTCAGGCCTTCGTTTGCCAGGCTCTGCATAACCTCAAGCACTTCGCCCACCATTTGGGGATCCAACGCGCTGGTCGGTTCGTCGAACAGCAGCACTTCCGGTCCCATAGCCAGTGCGCGGGCAATAGCGACACGTTGTTTTTGCCCGCCGGAAAGCTGGTGCGGCTTCGCGTTTACATACGGTGCCATGCCAACCTTTGTTAAAAACTTCATCGCCGTTTCTTTTGCTGTTCCGTTATCTGTTTTCAGCACTTTTTTCATTCCGACCATGCAGTTTTCCAGTACGGTCATATTGTTAAACAGATTGAACTGCTGGAATACCATACCGACCTTTGCACGGTAAGCAGGGATTTTGGATGCGTTTTCCATAATGTTTTTGCCGTGAAACAAAATCTCGCCCGAAGTCGGTGTTTCCAGAACATTGATGCAGCGCAGCAATGTGGATTTTCCGGAACCGGAAGCGCCGATGATACAGATTACTTCACCCTGATTGGTATTAAAGTCAATATCTTTTAATATTTCATGATCGCCGAAGCTTTTGTTTAAATGATTCACCTGCAAAACCGGAATATTATTCGCATCTATTTGTTCCATAAATGCTCACCTCCGTCTTTCGGCACTTTTTTCCCCGAAATAGGTGCCATCGGGTCAGCCATCGGATCATTTGGAACTAACGTATAATAATTGCTTCCGTCGATTTTGCGTTCAATCCAGCGAAGCAGGCGGGAGCAGGTATACGTCATAATCAGGTAAATCACACTGATGATGAAGAAGGTTTCAAAGTATTTGTAATAGACACCGGCCGCGGACTTGCCGGAGAAATAAAGCTCGGTAACCGAGATGACATTCAACACTGAAGTATCTTTAATGTTGATAATTAGGTTGTTGCCAATCTGCGGCATGATGTTGCGGACGGTTTGCGGCATAACCACATTCAGCATGGTTTGCCAGTGTGTCATGCCGATTGCCTTTGCAGCCTCGGTCTGACCGACATCAATGGATTCAATGCCTCCGCGCACGGTTTCCGCCATATATGCGCCTGTGTTGATGGACACTACCAAAAAGCCGGCAAACATGGCGGACATATCAATGTGAAACATCTGCGCGGAACCGTAATAAACCACCATGGCCTGCACAATCATTGGCGTACCGCGAAATACCTCAATGTAGATAGTCAAAATAATCTGCAGAATTTTATGTAAAATTCTTGCTAGTATATTTGCATTCGGACTAATTGGTATTGTTCGGAGAACACCTACGAGTAAACCAATGATACAGCCAATCAGTGTACCGACAATCGCGAGTGCCATGGTTGTCCCGGCACCCTGCAAAAACAAACCGCCATACTGCTGGACCAAATACCATACCCATTCAAAGAAACTGGCATTATCCGCCATAAGGATACTCACTTCCTATCATCAGTTTTGCCGGTGCACCGCAACCGTATGGATAATCCTTTACGGTTACGGTACGCCGGCTGTTTCAATCAAGTGAATTATTTAGACAGAGGCTGATGTTTGATTGCATCCTGCATCATGGCTTCACGGTCTTTGTCCGAAATGGAAGCAAGTGCTTTGTTAATTTTATCTTTCAGCTCGGTATTGCCCTTCTTTATAGCAATACCCATTTGCACATCTTCATCGGACGCTTTGAACGCGCCGCTCGCTTCAAAGTCAAGCATAACCAGATTGCTGTTGGAATAGGATGCCGCCATTGCGGTTGGTTTATCGGTCACCAAGACTTCTGTTTTGCCGGAAGAAAGAGAAACAATCATGGCAGGAACATCTGCCAAAGCCGGCTGCTTGACCGCGCTTGGAATCTGATCCAGCATCTTGTACCAAATGGTGTTCTGCTGTGAAGTGCAGGTTGCGCCCTTCAAATCGGCAACACTTTTTGCCGAAGCATATTTGCCGTCTTTCTTTACAAGGGCAACAATGCTCGCGTTGTAGTAAACATCCGAGAAATCAACGGTCTTCTTGCGATCCGCGGTAATGCTCATACCGGCAATTACTGCGTCCAGCTTGCCGGAACTGACACCCGGAGCCAAACCGTCCCACTCTGTTTTTACGATTTCAAGATCATAGCCGATGCTGTCAGCAATCTTCTTGGCCATAATAACATCGTAGCCATAAGCGTACTGGCCATCCGCATTTGATATTTTTACTGCGCCGTTATCGGCATTGGTCTGTGTCCAGTTAAACGGAGCGTACCCACACTCCATACCAACTTTCAGCACTTTTTTTGTACCGGAAGTTCCGGCATCCGTTTTCTTTGTACATCCCGCAAAAGAAGCGAAAACACCTGCCAACAAAGCCGCGCAAAGGAACATTGACAATACCTTTCTGGATCTTTTCATATTTCTTACCCCTTTCAATTGCTTGCCGCATAACAGTAAAATTGCAATCTTAAAACTTGCAATTAAATTGAGAAGGGCATCAACCTTCCAAAAGAAAGTTGACGCCCGTGTCAACATAATTCAGAAAAACAGCCGCTGACTTTATTTGTGAAAGCACAGGGTGCATTTTACAGTAGTAGCGCGCTGAATTTCTTTAAATTATATACTGTTTATATACATATGTCAATTAAATTTATGAAATAGTTTGCAATTTTATTGTGACTATCATTCATATTATTGTCTAATTCATGTCAAATTTCCAATATATCGCTCTTTTATGCAAGATAACGCAAAACAATTTCATGCTTTTTATTCCTTCCTGCAGGTTTCCGAAAAACAATGTCGTATATGATTTGCGAAAATCAGCCCTTATTTTCCAGGGATTCACGAACCTCTGCACAGCCGGACAAATTTTACGGATTAAAAAAGGTCTTTCTGCTTTTCATACAGAAAGACCTGCTGTATCAACATTTCCTTAGTTGCCTGAGCTTGTACCGTCTGACGGGAAATTGTAATCGTCTTCATAGATGAATTTTGCGGCAATCAAACTGTTTTTCTCCATATCAGCATCGATTACATCGTTTCCTTCCACTCCGCCTATTGTTACCTTTGCACTGCTCCATGTATTGTCTGCAGGGATGCGGTTTTGGCTAATCGGATATTTCATATAGGTAAGGGAATTTGCAGCCATATCCACCACTTTGCTCTTACTCATGTTGGTGGTAACCAATTTGAGTACGTCGGAAAGCGTGGCATCAATGGTGCCCAAATCGGAATTTTTAAACTTTTCAATAACACTGCTGAATACTTTGCGCTGGCGCTCAGTACGTGCAAAATCACTGCCAATGGCTCGGATTCGTGAATAATACAATGCCTGCTTGCCGGTCAGCAATTGCGCTCCCGCAGATATATACTTATTTTTGGGTTCACCGGACCACCGGTTAACCAAATCTGCTTCTCCCTGCGTAACCGTTATCGTAACGCCGCCTAAGCGGTTAATGATGTTGGCAAAGGAACTGTAGCCGACCAAAACATAATTGTCAATATCAATACCAAAGTCACTTTCAATCGTCTGCACGGTCAGCGGTGCCCCACCGATGGAGTAGGCCACATTGATACGGTTTTTCTCACTGCATCCGGGAATATCCACATATAAATCGCGCAAAAAAGAGGTAGTTTTTAATTTTTTATGTCGTGTATCAACCGACACAAGCATCATGCTGTCACTGCGGCCAACATCATTTTTCTGGTAATCATCTACGCCCATGATTAAAATATTCTTTATTGCGTCGTCGTGGTACAAACCGTTTTTCATATAGATATTGCCTAAATCCGTAGCTGTACTGGAATTTACCTCGGCACTTGCGACATAAGAGGCTACAGCAACCGATGCCTGCGAATCATTGTTGTCATAATGAATATCATTTAGTTTTGAATCGGCATACAGAAAAACGCCTCCCACTGCAATTGCAAGCACACTGAATACCATAAGCGCAATTTTGGCAATCCGTATTTTCATATTTTTCTTATCCGGCGGTGTGCTCACAGAACTTACGGGTTCGCTTTCTGTTTGTTCTGTAAATCCCTGCTCCGGTTTTTCCGCAGGCTGCACGGTCGGATGCTCCTGATACTGCGTTTGCCTCGCTGCGCTGCTGAAAATATCCTGCATAGGCTCGGCATTTGGTATGTTTTCATCCGATTCAGCGGAAGAAACAGATGAAATTTTAGGGGCTGCCTGATGTTTTGGCTGGTACCCGCTTTCGTGATTACTTTTTTTCTTTGACATCTCATCGTTCTCCCATCTGAATGGACAAATCGTATACGGATTCCATCATTATATAAGACGGCATCCATATAATTGTTCCAATAATAAATAATTTTGTAAACAAATTATGCGGTTTTCTAATTAATCCTGTTCATCAAGTGTCAGGCTGTAGGATGGCAGAAATTCCTGTACGAAACAATCCGCTTCGGGAAGATGCATCTCTTTTACCGCGTGAAGCAAAGAAATTTCCGCCTTTTCAAATTCGGTGTTTCCCAAACGCTTTTCTTCCACACACTTTATAACAGCAGAGAGCTTGTCCGCCGCTTTCACAAGGGGCAGCAGTTCGGCATCCTGCTGCTCATTTTCAGAAATGAGCGGTTCATAGCAGGGCTGCAAATCTTCCGGCAGCATGGAAAGAAGCTTTTTTTGTGCCACAGCCTCCACCTCGCGGTATGCGCTGCGAATCTTTGGGTTGTAATATTTCACAGGTGTGGGCAGATCTCCCGTAATAATTTCGGTCGTATCATGGAACATCGCCAGAACGGCGGCCCGCTCCGGATTTACGTGTCCGCCAAAGCGGGTATTTCGCAGCACCGCAAGCGCATGCGTGATCATCGCTGTTTCCAGACTGTGCTCGCAGATATTCTCACTGCGCGTGTTCCGCATCAAGCCCCAACGGTTGATATATTTCATACGTGAAAGCATTGCAAAAAAATGAAACATGAGGCTTCCCCTTTTCCCTTCGGATTAAAAATGGACCTCCTCGCGGCAAAGCGCACCTGCCCCTTTGCTGTGCCTATAGAGAAAACGTTTGGGAATGCGGAAAGGTTACATTTTAGTAATATTATATCAGTAAAATTGTAAACAAACAATAAAAATTTACAGATTTACAGGTTTCCCCTTTATTTAAAAGATTGTGCTGTGTTATAATGACTAGATGAAACAAATCATTGGGGGTTTTACTGTGGTATCATTGAGAAAAACGGATTGGCGTGATAACAACTATTTAAAAGCCCTGCTCTACGGGATAGCAATATCCTTTGTATTTTTTATCCCATTTATCATATTTGATAACGGTTACTTCTTATTCTACGGTGATTTTAACGTCCAGCAGGTTCCGTTCTACCAAATGTGCCATGACGCGATTCGAAGCGGTAACGTGAACTGGAGCTGGACAACCGATTTGGGAGCCAACTTTGTCGGTTCTTATTCCTTTTACCTTTTAGGCAGTCCGTTTTTCTGGCTGACCATTCCGTTCCCAAGCTGGATGGTGCCGCATTTGATGGGACCGCTGCTCATACTGAAATTCGGCTGTTCTTCCCTCACTGGATACATTTACTTAAAAAGATATGTCCGCGAGCAGAAATACGCTCTGATCGGCGGTATCCTCTACGCATTTTCCGGCTTTGCGGTATATAACATTTTCTTTAATCATTTTCATGAAGCGATTGTTTTCTTCCCGCTCATGCTGGCGGCACTGGACGAATACATGTATAAGCGCCGCAGGGGTGTTTTTGCTTTAGCGGTATTTGCCTGCTGCTTTGTCAATTACTATTTCTTTGTGGGACAAGTTGCATTCTGTCTGATATACTGGTTTGTACGCATGTTCTGCGGCAGTTGGCGCATCAGTTTCAAGGATTTCGCGTGGCTGGCTCTGGAAGCGGTTCTGGGCGTCTTGCTGGCCTGCGGGCTGCTGATTCCCACTGTACTGGCGGTCATACAAAATCCGCGCGTCAACAGTCCGCCGGATGGCTGGAACGCATTGCTCTATGACTGGAACCAGCGTTACGTTCATATTATTGAGTGCTTCTTCTTTCCGCCGGATATTCCCGCACGGCCGAACTTCACACCGAACTCTGAAGCAAAATGGGCATCCTTGGGCGCATGGCTCCCACTGTTCAGCATGTCGGGCGTAATCGCGTTTATGCAGAGCCGCAAAAAGCACTGGCTAAAACGCATGCTCGGTATTTTGTTTTTCATGGCAATGATTCCTGTGCTCAACAGTGCATTCCAGCTGTTCAATTCCTCTTATTACGCACGCTGGTTTTATATGCTGACGCTCATGATGAGCCTTGCAACCATTTCCTCGCTGGAATATGAAAAAACAGACTGGAAACGGGCAATCAAATGGACACTGGGCATCACGTTGGGCATTGCCCTGCCGATTGGTCTGATGGTAAAAACCACCACAGCGGACAATGGTACAAAAACATCAACCTTTGGTCTTGAGGATTACCCGACCCGCTTTTGGGCCTATGTGGCGATTGCGCTGCTCAGCCTGCTTCTGCTCGTTATCATCTTCAAGTATTATAAAAGAAATAAAGCACACTTTATCCGAAGCGCCATGGCCGGTATTGCGCTTATCACGGTTATTTACGCATCGTTTTTCATTGCGCTCGGCAAAACGCAGTCGGAGGACACCCACAAACAGCTTATCCCTTATTCGCTCAATGCCGGTAAAAATATCAAGCTGCCCGACACAACAAACTGCCGTTCGGACTTTTACAACGGTATGGACAATCAGGCCATGTACTGGCAAATCCCGACGATTCAGGCATTTCACAGCATTGTTCCCGGCTCCGTTATGGAGTTTTACCCAACGATTGGTGTCACGCGTGATGTCGGCTCACGGCCGGAAGTCAAAAATATCGGTCTGCGCGGACTGACCTCCTGCCGCTGGCTGTTTGATTACGCCTATGACGACAAGAGTTTCGGCGATGACGACATCAATTTTCAAAATCCCAAAATGCCGGGCTGGAGCTACTACGGCAAGCAGAACGGTTTCCACATCTGGCAGAACGATTACTATATTCCCATCGGCTTCAGTTACGACAGCTATATAACCCGCAAGCAATATGACAGCACTGCCGAGGCAAACCGCGATTTGCTTCTTTTAAAGGCTGTGGTACTGGACAGCAGTCAGATTGCGAAATATTCGGATATTTTACAGCCGATTGCCGATACCAATAAATTCTCGTATTCCAATGAAGAGTATTTTGCCGATTGTACCACGCGCAAGAGTATGTCGTGTTCTTCTTTTTCTCACGATAACACCGGATTTACCGCTAAAATCACAACCACTAAGAACCGTCTGGTATTCTTCAGCGTACCGTATGAAAAGGGCTGGAGCGCAGTCGTAAACGGGAAAGACACTGCGGTAGAAAAAGTAAGCATCGGTTTTATGGCGGTGCGCGTACCGAGCGGCACCAGCACCATTCGCTTTACTTACACCACGCCGGGGCTGAAAATCGGAATTCTCGCCTCACTGGGCGGCGTCGTACTGTTCGTTCTCTACATGTGGTTTATCACAAGGTTTGATAAGCGCCGCAAAATGGCCGTGAAACGCCGTACGTATCATGTTCGGCAACCTTTGCCGTCTGCGCGTGATTTCAATCGGCGTTCAAGCAATGAACACAATTCCATCAACACCATGAACTATAATAATGAAAAAACTACGGAGGAATAAGCTTTATGCCTACAGTATATTTAGTCATTCCATGCTACAATGAGGAAGAAGTCCTGCCGGAAACCACGAAACAGCTCACAGCAAAGCTGAATTCGATGATTGAAAGCGGACGTGCCGACCAGAAAAGCCGCATTCTTTATGTGGACGATGGCAGTAAAGATAAAACCTGGGAAATAATCAGCCGTTACCACAGCGAAAACGAGCAGATAAGCGGAATAAAGCTCGCGCATAACCGCGGGCATCAAAATGCGCTTTTGGCCGGACTGATGACCGCAAAAGAATATGCGGACTGCGCGATTAGCTTGGATGCGGATTTACAGGACGATATTGAGGTACTTGACGGGTTTGTGGATAAATTCAAAGAAGGCTGTGATGTGGTATACGGTGTACGCAACAAGCGCGAAACAGACAGCTTTTTTAAGCGAACCACCGCGCAGGGCTTTTATAAGTTTATGAAAATACTCGGTGTAGATGTGGTATACAATCACGCGGACTACCGCCTGATGAGCCGCCGTGCTTTGAACGCACTGAGCGAATACCGCGAAACCAACCTTTTCCTGCGCGGTATCGTGCCGCTAATCGGATACCGCAGTGATTATGTCTATTACGACCGTCACGAACGCTTTGCGGGAGAATCCAAATATCCGCTCAAAAAAATGCTTTCGTTCGCTTTGGACGGCATTACCTCTTTCAGTGTGAAACCGCTCAAATTGATTTCCAATCTTGGCATTGCCATCTCCGTTTTAAGTGTGCTGGGGCTGATTTATGCACTGGTTTCGCATTTTACCCATAATGCGGTTGCCGGCTGGACGGCAATTGTCTGCTCCATTTGGCTGCTCGGCGGACTTCAAATGCTGTGTCTGGGAGTAGTCGGCGGCTATGTCGGCAAGCTGTACAGTGAAGTAAAAGCAAGGCCGCGATTCCGGATTGAAGAATTTATTAATAAAGAATGATATATCCAAATAAAATCTTATCACAAGAGGGAGACCATCTTTACGAAGGTCTCCCTCTTGTCATTCATTTTCACTTAAACTTTGCTCATGACTGCTTCAAAGTATAGGTACACAGATTTCACAAAGATGATTCTTAATCATATTTGCTGCATACCGTTCCAGAATCGGTCTGGTTTCATCAATCGGATAATGCTGCTCAAATAACTGCGGGAACAGCTCTGCCCATGCTTCCCGTACAGCCTCTGCCGTATGGGGAATTTGAAACACCGCGTACTTTCCTCCGGCTATTTTGCCTTGGCAGACTGAATCATCTTTCAAAATAAAATCATTTGCAAGAACGATACAAGTATCATAACGGCAGTTTTCCGGCTTAGTAGCAGCCGGATTATCCTGAGCAATGCCGAAAATAATGGATTCGTCGTTTAACAAGTTATTTGACCCTGCCCATTGCTTTAACTTTTCCATCATCGGCATATTGTCCGTACCGTATGGTCCAACCCGCCGCATATACGCAATTCGATAAGAGGGGATGTTTTCCTCTGTAATCTTCATAATTCATTTCCTGCTTTCTTTTTGTGTAACTCATGAGCTTGAAATAAGCATACTATGATTTAAAAAAGAAAGCAATATAATTTTTAAAAAGAATTTTAAAATATTCTCTTTATTCTTTCACACTTGCCCTGCGCGCCAGCAGCCACGCAAATGAGAGATTGGCCGCCGCGAAAATCAACATGCTTGCCATACCGATAAACGGGTTGTAACCGTTCGAATAGCCCCATACAAAATTAAAAAAGATTTGTTCAGTATGAGAGAGCCAACCGTTCCACAGGTTTCGGTCAAGAGCAGGCAATACGAACAAAAGGAAAACCGGTACGCCGACAGATACCGCAATTTTCAGTCCTTTATTCATGCGGTAATACAAAACAGTAATAAAAAATCCAACTGTCGCAATCCAAAAGCACGCAAAAATTGACCACAAAAACTGCTGCATAAGCATTGGGAAGGTATAATTCGTCCAATGAAACGTTGAAAGTTCTGCGCGATAATAAGCCTGCGCAAATAGGGATTGATAGTTTGAGAAATGAGAAAACAACAGGGTGTTTCCTGTATCAATCAATGCCATAATAACCGAAATACTTCCAAGAGTGAGAACTGCGGCACCAAAAGCCGTTCGGCGCGAAATACCGTTTACAGAAAACAGCCTTAGGTATGGCTTAAAAGAACTCAGTCCCAACACAAACAGTGTGATTATCGATATAAACTCCAAACCTCCGCCCGATGAATTTTTAAAATGATTGGTGCCAATTATCATCAAAATTGCAAATACATACACACATGCGTACATCACGAGAAGCACATTCCGGTAATCACCCAGATAATACTTTAAAGCGGGTTTTATTTTCATGAAAGTCTGCCCCCAACCTTTTGAATTGCGCGTGGATAGGTTTTACAACTACACCTTCACGTTTGCCCTGCGCACCAGCAGCCACGCAAATACGGCATTGACCGCCGCAAAAACGAGCATGCTCGCCATGCCGATAAACGGGTTGCATCCGTTCGTAAGTCCCCACGCAAAGGTCACAAAATTGTAAAGTGCATAGGACAAAAACTGATTCAGTAGAAAGTTATCCAGTATAGGAAGAACATAAAACAGGAAAATCGGCACACCGATCGAAACAGCAATTTTTATACTCTTATTCATACGGTAATATAAATTTGTAACAAAGAAGCCAATCATCATAATCCATAAATAGGCAACCAGGAGCCACAAAAACTGCTGTACAAGCATTAGTACTGTAATGGGTGCCTGCACTCCGTCACTGGTATTATAATAAAGCATTTGAAACATCGAATTGTAACTCATAACGTGCGAAAACAATACAGAATTCAGCACATCAATGAATGCCATAACGGCGGCTGTGATTCCCATTCCGCAAAGCAGTCCGGTAAAAAGTGTTCTGCGGGAGATTCCGTTTCCGGAAAAAAATTTGAACAGCGGTTTAAAGGAATTCAGCCCAATGACAAACAGAGTAACCATGGACGCAAGCTCCAGACCGCCTAATCCTTCTACGGTGCTTTTCCCCTTGATAACGAGGCTATTGACGGTTGTATTTGAGATTCCAATAAAAGCCGCAAACACGTACACACATAGGTACATAATAAGAACCGTGTTGCGGTAATCCCGAAGCTGATATTTTAAAATAGATTGAATCCTCATGTTTATAATACCCCCTATGCGTTGGTGAGCTGAATAAACAGCTTTTGCAAGTCTAGCGCACTCACTTCAAGACCATTGGGTATATCGGTTTTGTTATAGCTACCCATCAGATACGCGGACTTTAAGCCTCCGAGTGTGTCGCACCCCAGCACATTCTTACCGGAAATGTAGGCATCTACCGCGCCGGCCGCGCCGCTGACGGTATAGCCCTGAGATACCACATGCTCCACTTCGTCATCCAGCAAGACCTCGCCCTTTTTTATAATGACAACACGTTCAATGATATCGGCCACTTCTTCAATCAAGTGGGTGGAAATAACAATTGTGCGCGGATGATCGCTGTAGTTTTCAATCAGTTCTTTGTAAAACAGTTCGCGGTGGTTGGCATCCAATCCCAAAACCGGTTCGTCCAGCAGAATAATCGGTGCGTTGCTTGCCAGCGCAACAATTATTTTAAAGATGGAATTATATCCGGTGGAAAGTGTGTTGGTCCTTGCCTGTAAACTCAATTCAAATTTTTTGCACAGCTCCTGGGCATAGCCCATATCAAAATCCGGGTAAAACTCCATGCTCCAGCGGAAAACATCCTGCATTTTCATTCTTTCCGGATATAAGTTCTGCTCCGTCATGCAGTAGATTTTCCCAAGTGCGCGGTCGTTTTCCAGAACCGGTTCGCCGTCTACCAGAATTTCTCCTTCGGTTGGGAATATTTTATTGGTAATTAAATTGAGCAAGGTACTTTTGCCCGCTCCGTTGCGTCCGAGCAACCCATAAATGTGATTTTCGGCAAAGGTGACATTTACATGCTTCAGCGCCGCTACACTGCCGAAATTTTTACTGATGTTTCTTACCTCAATGCTGCTCATTGCTAATCCCTCTTTCAATCATTTCAAGTATTTCGCTCTTGGTCATATTCAGCTTAGCTGCCTCGGAAAGCAGCGAAATTATATAGCTTTCATAAAACGCCTGCTTGCGTTTTTGCAGGATTTGTTCTTTTGCTCCCATACTAACAAACATTCCTAACCCCCGCTTCTTGTAAACAATTTTGTTCTCTACTAAAAGATTGATTCCCTTTAGTGCCGTAGCCGGATTGATTTTATAATTTACGGAAATCTCTGTAGTGGATGGTATTTGCCCATCTTCCTCAAACGCACCGGAAAGGATTGCGTCCTCAATTTCCTCGGAAATTTGCAGATAGATCGGTTTTTCATCCGCAAAATTCAACGTCATGGTATCACCTCCGCTGTCTCGTGTTTCTTATGAATTTCTTTCTCATGTTATATAGTTAGTTACTTATGTAACTAACTATATAACACAATCCAGTATTTGTCAACTATAATTTTAAAATTCTTTACATTGAATGCGCGTATTTTATGAATTTTCAAAAATAAATTTCTAATATTTTCTAATTTTCTGCTTTTATGTGCCGATATAGAAAATGTAATCTTATATTATTTGCATTTTCTTTGGATGAAAAGAGGGAATTTGAATGTCACTTTGCAATACCGCCATGTCTATATGTCGGTATATAACATATAATCAAAAAAATTTGAATCGAAACATGCTGCGGCTTTCCTCCGGCTACCGGATTAACAGCGCGGCAGACGACCCTGCCGGTTTATCGGTTTCTGAAAGCATGCGCGCGCAAATCAGCGGTTTTACCATTCTGCAGCGAAACGCACAGGATGAAATCTCCTCCATTCAAACCGCAGACGGTGCTTTGAACGAGGTACACTCCATGCTGAACAGAATGAAAGAGCTTTCGGTTCAGTCTGCAACCGGCACTTACAGCGATCAGGACCGTGAAAATATGAATAAGGAATTCACTGCGCTCAGGGATGAAATTGACCGCATTACCTCCACAACAGCTTATAACGGAAAAAACAGAATCAACGATGATTCTGTCTCAAAAAAGAGTGGGCTCAGCGAGTTAAATATTTTGACGCAGGAAAACGCAAGAAAAGCCGCGGATGCACTTGATAAGGAAACGGACCGTATTTCGGGGCAGCGCGCAGATTTGGGTGCACAGCAAAATGCCTTGGAACACCGCATCAACGTAATGGATGCCGCAATAGAAAATTTACAGGCTGCCGAAAGCCGCATCCGCGATGTCGATATGGCTGCCGAAATGGTGGATATGGCAAAAAATAAAATTCTGGTGCAGTGCGGTGAAGCAATGTTAGCGCAGGCCAACGCGCAATCAAAAGACATTCTCAAAGTTTTAGAATCCGCGGGAAACGATAAAGCGGAATAACAAAATAATACAAATCTTGAATAAAGTACAGATAAAAAAGCCATGAGGTACGATACGGCACCTCATGGCTTTTTATTTAATGTTATTCTGTTTCTGTGCTAATTTGTTCTCTTTTTCGCGTCGGAAGAATAAAGCTTTGCAAGTGTTTTCGCATCCGCGATTCCGGTAACTGTGAGTCCGTTTAGGTACTGGAAGTCCTTTACCTGCATTGCGGTTCTGTCTGTATACTCGCCTGTAGCTTTGGTGTACAAATAACCGAGTACACTCAAACGTTGCTGCATTTTCAATACAGCGTCACCCTTATCGCCTACTTTGAGTGTAGTGGCGGTTGCCGATGAAGAGGCCGCGCTTGATGTGACTGCTGTGCTTGACGTACTCGATACGCTCGAAGTGCTTGACGTGGCGGTTGCGGAAGAAGTACTGCTGGAGGATGCCGCCGAAGAAACGGCTGAACCTGAACTGGTACTGCTGCCCGTATTCAATTCCGGATACGCAGTACCCGCCATGGTGAATACAGACTTCGTTAAGCTGTCTCCCTGCCATTGCATACAGCCGGGATCCATTTCAATCGCACGGTTTTCTTTTACCGCAGTCAGTTCTTTATATTTTTCGGTTGTTTTTAATTTATCTTTTAATCCTGTCGGGCAGAAAATATATTTCGGATCGCTCAAAAGCAAGGTGTCAATATCCAGTTTGTTATTTGTGCAGTTTCCTGCGCCGTTGGTCAATCCGGCATATTCAAACAGTACTCCTGCCAACGTATCATTGGTTGCTCCTTTTCCGGCGGCATCATACAGGTAGCACGCGGTAATAGGAGTATTGCTGTCCGGAATCGAGCGCTGAATATCGTCAAGGGTTTCAAAGGTGCTTTTTGCAACTTTTGTGCCGTATGTATAACCTGTATTTCCGCCCTTCAATACGGAGCCGACTGCGGAATACAAACGTTCCAAATCGCTTCTGTTGGTAGCGGGAGCAATCGCAACAACCGGGATTCCGGCTTTTTGGAACGCATCCGCCGTTTTTGCATCCTGTTTGCTGTCTACCAGTACCAAATCCGTACCCAGCTTTTTGATCGCGTCCACATCGGCAGCGCTCACATTCGGCAGCACCGAAAGGTCACTCTGCGTACATTCCGCGCTTTTGCCCTTCAGAGTAATCTCGTAACCCAACTTCAAAATAACATCTGCTATATTCGGGGAAAGCACCACTACGCTGGTGGGCGCCTTTTGGATGGTAACACCGTTTACCGTAACCGGAAATTCACTCTTTGTTGCGCCGGAAGTAATGTCTCCTTGACCGGAGCATCCTGCAAACGCTGTAATTATCATAAATCCGGCAAGCAACGCCGCCGTAAGCTTTTTAATCAACTTTCTGTCCCCTTTCTTTATGTCCATCTTCATTTGTCTTGTTTGGGTATGTTTTTTATTATAACATAAAACATGGATAAATTATAGTATGCAAATTATAGCAGCTTTTGCCCGCGTTTGATTTTTGCCTCTGCCGAATGAATAAACTGCTTTGCACAGCGAGGGGAACGCCCGCCGCGCTCGGTTGCCCACCGCTCAGCACCCATTTCCAGCTCGTCCATGTAGCGGTCAAGGCTGCGCTGGTGAGCAAGCTGGCGCACAATTTCAAGGTAGCGCGCCTTATCCGGGAGCATAAAGTTGATGGAAAGCCCGAAACGGTCTGCAAGGGACAAACTCTCCTGAATGGTATCTCCCTTATGTACCTCGTCACCTTCCCGATCAGAAAACGATTCACGCAGCAAATGACGGCGGTTGGAGGTCGCGTAAATCAGCGAATTTTCCGGTTTGGCCGCAAGTCCGCCTTCCAGCACCGCTTTTAACGCCGCATAGGTGTCATCCTGCTGAGAAAAGGACAAATCGTCAATAAAGATGATAAATTTCATCGGCAATGCCGCAATCTGATCGACCAACGCGGGAAAATCCATTAAAAACTCTTTCGGCATTTCGATTACGCGAAGGCCCTGCGGATAAAATTCGTTGAGCAACGCCTTAACCGTGGAAGATTTTCCGGTGCCTCGGTCACCGTAAAGCAGGCAGTTGTTAGCAGGATAACCCTGCAAAAACGCCAGTGTATTGTCAATCGCCATTTTGCGCGGAACCTCATAGCCCTTAAGGTCGGAAAGCTTCTGCTTGTCCGGATAAGCGACCGGCTGAATTTTTTTATCGCGCCAGATAAAGGCACGGTAGCGGGCATACATCCCGCAGCCGTTGCCGTGGTAATATTCCGCCATTTGTGAAATACAATTCTTCAGGTCACCGCGTAAAGCTGCTACCGGCTCACCGGTTTTCCACTGCGGTAGCGAGAGCGGTGCAATCTCGCTCGCATAGGCGCAGTTCTCAATCAGTTCCTGCGGGGTAACGGATGAAATATCCAGAATAATCTGCAAATCCCGTTCAACTGCATTCATGACGGTTTGGGGCAAATCGGTTTTGCCTGCCGCTGCTGCCAAAGAAAACGCGTTTTCATCATAAAGCGCCGTCTGCGTGATGCACTCCGCCAGGCTTTCGCTGTAGCCGCGTTCGCACAGCACCGCAAAAAAGTCACCCCAAGCGGCTAAAAATTCTTGAATTCCACCATTTGCATCCACCGGGCTTCCCGCCGCCCAAAGCAGCCGATAAAAGGCGGCAGGTACAGTTCGTTTCAAAATCCCTTTATAAACGGAAAGCGACGCCATTTTGAGCGCAGCTTCTTTACACTTATTCATTTCATTCTCTCACTTTCGCAAATCCCACATACTTTAAATTCTTTTCTTATTATTTTACCCTTGTTACCGATACAATGTCAACCGCTGCGGAAAATATGTTATTGACCTAACAACTGCTTTTTTCCCTTCTCTGCCGCGCTTATCCAAAGAAAACTCTTGACTTTTACCGGCTATCTATTTAAAATAAATAAGCATGGTAAATGGCGATGTACTGTTTTTTGGAGAGTTGTCCGAGTGGTCGAAGGTGCAGCACTCGAAATGCTGTGTGGGGTAACCCACCTAGGGTTCGAATCCCTAACTCTCCGCCAAGACAATGTGGCAAACCTTGATTTCAAGCTATTGCTTAAAATCAAGGTTTGCCACATTTTTTATTGCTTGATGATAAATTCGGAAGCGAATTTAAGAAACGAGTTTTTGCCAGGATTAAATCTATCTGCATGTCATTTATTACACGATTCGTGTTAATCATCCAAGCCTTTTCCAATGAGAATTTTCGGTATATATTTCACAACCCTTGACTCCCGCGTTTTGGATTGTTTGGGCTGGGAAAAATAATAAATGTACGCTCTTTGCCGTCCAGGTGTCAACGCCTCAAAAGCCGTTTTTAATGCAGAATCCCCATCTAATTCGTTTTGAAATTCCTCAGGAACAGTGAAATCCGCAGTTGCTTTTTTAGCTACCTGCAGACCGGCCTTTTCCACCTCAATGGCTTCGGAAATATATGCCTTTATTATGGGTTCCCTATCCAGTATCTGCTGAATATCGGTAAAACGGATTTGACGGCCCGCCTGCACATTCTCCGTTTGCTGGATTAGAATACCGTTGGGATCTTTTAACAAAGCACCCTTATAAAACAGAAGTGCACAGTATTCCTTAAACCCATGGACTAATACGATATTTTTATTTTGAAACGTATAACAGGGATGCATCCATTTAAATTCTTCGGTCAGCCCGCAGTCAAGGACTATCCTTCTCAATTGCTCATATTCTTCTTTCCACTGTTTGGCTTTGCTCAAAAATTCATCTACCTTAGGATTCATTTTTCCGTCGGTCATTCAGAAATACACCTCTCCCATCTCCAACTTCAAGTTGACTGGATTTTACCAAAAGGCATATGTCCGTAAAATACGGACTGAAACGGTTATTCCTTCAAAGCTGTAAACATCCAGTTGATACCAAATTTATCTTGTAAAGAACCGTGCAAGGCTGCAAAGAAGGATGGGATTAGCTCCATATATACGTCTCCGTCCTGTTTGAGAAGGTTCCAAGCTCTTTGCACAAAGTCTGCATCCTTCGTTGTAATTGAAACATACATGTTGGTTCCCCTTTGGCCCTTTTCAGAACCGTCGGCACACATAAGCTCCGAACCGCAAATATTTAACCTTGCATGCAGAACAAGTCCCTTGTCCGCGTCGGGAATGGGGAAATTCGGATTTGACGGCATATCCGCGTATTTCTTGAGTTCAATGACTTTTGCGTCAAGAGCCTGCTCATAGGTTTTAATAGCTTCTTCGCAGTTTCTGTTAAACAACAAATAATGACCTACCATTTTATAGTCTCCTTTTTCATGTATTTCAATAGTTATTCCGAAACTAAACGTTTTTCACCCTGAATTGCCTGAATCGGTCGAATGTTCTGCGTCACTTCCAGTACACCGAGATATTCGTTCTTCTCGTTCCGGACAGCAAAATAACGGATTAGGATATATTTTTCACCCATGTCAATCCAGAAATCCTCGTTATCTTTTTTGCCTGCCTTGAAATCCTCCACGAGTTTTTCCACGATATGCACACTTGCCGGAGGATGGCAGTTGGAAACCTTCCGACCGATTATAGCTTTTGTGCGTGGAAAAATGCGTTCCGCACTTTGAGAGAAGTATTTCACCGTGTCGTCCTTATCCACATATGTGATATCAATGGGCAGGGTGTCAAGCATCCGGACAAGCTCCTCGGTCTTTAATACGCCAGTCGGCAGCGTAATAACACCGGGCGCTGCCTTTTCCTTCCGCACAGCTTCCGCTTCCTTTTTATCGACCGGTGTCCAAACCGGAACGCGGTCTATAAGGCAGTACCCAAGTTCTCCGCTCTCTTCGGCGATGCTTTTCCATTCATCCTGTGTCAGGTTCTCAAGCAGCATTGGAAGAAAAATGTTTTCCTCTTTGAAAATCATTTCCGTTATTTTATCGAGAAGTGCCTCAATCGATTCCCGCAGCTGCACGGTATCTTTCGCTTTAAATTTTCTCCCAATTTCCTTAAACTGTTCGCGTATTTCATCGTCCACACCCCACATCACCTTTGGCGGGGCGGTAATTCCGTACTGTTCCATATAGGGAAAAAGCAGATTTTCTTTCTTCAGATAGTGGCAGTCAATTTCCGCAAGCCGTTCAAGAGCGGCCGCAATTTTCTTTTCGGCGCTGCTGTCTTTCAGCATGGCGAGCTGTTCCCGAATCTCATCTGTCAGCTTTTCGATCGCTCTGTTTTCCTGTTTGAACGTGTTTGCCGGATGTCCCGGAATCTCCGATGGGTCCGATGACCGGTGAATTTCCTCAATGGAGCCTTTGAACACTGCCGCATGAACGTCGCAAAGGCGCTGCACCTCCGAAACGGGCAGACCGTTTGTAATCAAAGCCTGTTCTGCCTGCGCAATTTCTTCAGCTGAAACATTTCCAAATACGGCAGCAAACCGATCTTTGACTTCATCGGAGCTTTTGCCGTCATGCAGTTGGGAGATGAGTTCCTTAAAAACCTTTTGACGATACTCTCGATTGTTAATTTCCTCGCTCATTTAACATCCTCCTTTATTTGATAACCGTGTTCTGTAAAAATTCACTTCACGTCTTCAAGATCTATTTTTGAATGCTGCGCCCTTTGGAAGGTGAATCGCCTGCTTTTTCGCATTTAAAAGGACTGTACAAACTGCTTGCCATACTCCCTGCAAACAGCAAGCTCTGTTTCGTCCGGAATCCACAATGACCGGTGACCGTCATTCATAACCCGGAAGCCGCTGTCGCCAAGCTCTTTCGTCAGTTGCTTTACGGCCTCACCGCTCCAGCCATAACTCCCAAATGCGGCTGCACCCTTATTTTTAAATTTCAGTCCTCTTATCATCTCCAGAATCCCGCCGATTGAGAAAAGATATCCGTTGTTGATGGTGGGAGAGCCGACCAAAACAGCTTTGGAACGAAACACCTCGGTGATAATATCGTTCTTGTCCCTATTGGCAGCATTCATCAGTTTCACCGTTACAGTGGGATCAGCCTCTCGGATACCGGCTGCAATAGCCTCTGCCATTTTGCGCGTCGAGCTCCACATGGTATCATAGACTAGCGTGATCTGGTTCTCCTGATAATTATCAGCCCATTTCAGATATTGTTCGATAATCTGTACAGGATTGTCCTTCCAGATTACGCCGTGACTCGGGCAGATCATGTTCACCGGTAGGTTCAGCCCCAAAACCTCATGAATCTTTTTTGTGACGAACTGGCTGAACGGTGTCAGAATGTTGGCGTAATATTTCAGCGCTTCTGCAAAAAGCTCCTCTTGATCCACCTTGCTGTTATAAAGTGACTCGGTCGCATAATGCTGACCGAAGGCGTCGTTGCTGAACAGAATATTTTGTTCTGTCATATAGGTAAACATGGTATCCGGCCAATGAAGCATCGGAGCCTCAACAAAAATCAGTTTGCTTTCTCCGATATCCAATGAATCGCCGGTTTTGACAGTAACAAAGTTCCAGTCGTGATGATAATGACCCTTGATAATTTTAACGCCGCTTGCCGTACAGTAAATCGGAGTGTTCGGCATTTCACGCATCAATTCGGGCAGTGCCCCGCTATGATCGATTTCGTTGTGATTCATAATGATATAGTCGATTTTTTTGAGGTCAATTTCCTGCTTGAGCCGGGTAACGAATTCCTTATCAAAAGGCTGCCAAACCGTATCAATCAACGCGGTTTTCTCATCACGTATAAGATAGGAGTTGTAAGAAGAGCCCTTGTGTGTGGAATATTCATTTCCGTGAAATCTCTTGAGTTCCCAATCGACTTTTCCGACCCAGGTTACTTTATCCGTTAATTTTTTTGCCATATCGAAGCCTCCCGATAATCTGCATTTGCATTTATTTTACCTCTTTTTGAACGGCTTTCTATGATTTAAATAAAATATGGAAAGAAAGCTATCTGAGGACGCAGCCTTTAGATTGTACTCTGCTGCATATCAGCACATAAATTTTATTATTACCAAAAATCGTCGAACTACGCTCTGTTCCGATAAAGGTTTCAGTAAAGTGTCCACACTGCATTTTGGCATAGTAGTTTATTAAGCAAATAGAAAAAAGGCCCACGAAACATTTTAGCTTCGTGGGTCATCTTGCTCTTACCCGATTTGGATGTGGGCTTCAAGCGCGAATACTTAAGATTAATAAGGAAAGAGCCCCTGCGCGCGAATCGCGTGTTGAGGCTCTCAACTGGTGCGGATAATTCGTCGATTTGATGGCTCACAAGTTTACATAAAATAGCTTGGCACGTGGACTTCATAATATTTTGTGTAAGAGAGTTGCTTTCTGACATCATGCTCTTAATTTTTGGTGCTATTTTGTGGAATAACACATCAAAAACCTAATATACTCAATAGAGTAATTGCACAAATACATCGTTTGTAGCGATTTGAGAACAGCTCATAAACGTTCCCCTTGAAAATGTTTTTCCATTAATGAATATTGTCAGCAAGATTTTTCAAATCATTTGCAATTTGTTTTAATGACACATTACACACATTTACTTTTTTTGCATAACGACTATCAATTTCATAAACTTTACTAAATATATCTTTCATCTTTTTGGTCGTAATATCATTAATATCGAGTATTTTTTGATAATAACTGTTCATATCATTGCTGTACGCCTGAACATTTAAGCCACCCATCATATTTTCCACACGATACCAAACGTCCCATTTTGTAATATCAATTGGGTTTTCATATTCCACATCATTCGTGATTCCTACAAAACGAGCTAGGGCTTGGTCAGTAAAATCACGGACTGTATTTTCCGAGCCAAAATAATTTGATGCACAATTATCTTGGACCGCTTTTGCTCTATCAAAAGCAGATGTCACTACAACCAAAGTTGCTAAAGGGATTGATACTTTTTCCCCGAAATATTCAATACGGACAATACAGTTTTTTGCCAGTCCAACAATATCTCCAAGAGCACCAGGATGTCTCTGTATATATTGGCAGGCAAGAAAAAGTTCGCTAATGGCAACAGGCACTTTATCCCCTTTTGGTGCCAGCAAAAAACATCCAATGCCATTTTTTAATCCGTTACCAGCCCAGCTTGGAGCTGCGTCAATTTCACGCGATATTTTCCCTAAACTATCGGCAAAGGGATCTGTTATTCCATTTTCCAGATCACCTTTTTCATCAAATAATAGAAAGCCAGTATCGTGCTTAAATATCAAAGAATTTAAGTCGTTTTTTCCATACACATACTCATTTGTTTTCGTCATTACATTTTCTACGCCTGGCAATGGTACCAATAATGTACCGACCACGCTCCACTGATAATGTATCATTTTCCCACGCATTTTTTGAATTTCAGCTTGATGTGTTGGATCGTTAATGTATTCATTCGAAAAATTAGGACCGTCAAAGCTTACACTTTGTGTGATACGCTTTTGCAGGTAATCCGGCGCCGTTAATGTAGCGTGGTCAGACAAATTTCCGCCTAATGAATGTCCAGTGAGGGCAAAGCTTGAATATTTTTTAAATTTTTCACCGTTGCTGATGTCATTCATGTATCTAGTAGCTTGTGCCTGCTGTGTTGTTAGTTTTGAATTCAGCAGACCTATATCACCATCAACCCAATCATATTCCGCCTGATTCGGTACATCTATACCTTCGCTTCCCCGAAAGCCGACAATAGCGCTGTTTGAGTTTGTCTCAATGGTACAGGCGTAAAATCCGTTTTCAGAGTTTGTGTCGCGAATATCAACGATTTTCCAATTGCCATAGGGGGAATTGCCATATACAATTTCATTATAGAGTTCTTCTTGTTTTGTAAAGCGCTGAATATCTATCGTGTTATTCTTAGCTTGTGCTTTTTTTAGGTTATCCTTAATGCTTTCCTGTATAGATTGCTTATTTGAAGCATCAATTGCTAATAATTCTCTTAGTGTTGGAACGTTAGAATACTTATTTTGGTACTTCTTTAAATCTTTGTTTAGGTCATAATATGCGATTTGTGTTGCTACCTGCAAATCCCTATCCGAATATGACATATCATTAGTCCCACTTTCCTAATTTATCAAATTGTGTTATGAATTCTTCAAGAGTGACACTCATAGAATTTTTTTCAAAACCAAAGCTAGCATCTTCTATTGATCCATATTTTTTTTCGAAATCTTTCGGCTCAATATCCATATTGGTTTCAAAGACTTTTTTCCCAGAGTTAAAGTCTTCTTGATTTACACAAAAGCAATATGTTGATGAATTAAAATTTTTTACAGATTTCATTGTTGTCTGTAAAATATTGTAAATATCTTTCGCTTTAGTTTTATCTGTTTGTATTAATATATATATAAGCAAACCACTTTTGTTCTCATTTAAGTACTCTTCAATTGACATGTTTTTATTTGTAGAATCAAGATAATCTCCCACTGATTTTACTATTACATTTGGAAATTCTTTTCGTAAAGCATCGTTTATTAGTTTTTCAACTTTCACATTAACGTTCGCGCATACATATGCATCATAAAATACGCCGTTTGGGGAAAGTTCCGCCTTGAATTTCAGGCTCGGATCTTTTTCGGGGTAACAGA
>JAEWYE010000063.1 GCA_023458755.1 Bacillota bacterium
TATTGTGTTCATAGCGAATAGGATTCCTTTCTGTGCCGTTTTGTGTGGTAACTTAACTGTAACACAGACTTTTCCTATTCGCTATCTTTTTTTCACTTATTGTAACGCATCAATTGTAATCCTACAAGTAAATAGGCAAAAAGCGTGCGGAATCGGTTGCTTTCTTTTGGAAAAGTGTTATAATTATTTTGTGTAACTTTGCATTTTTGATTTTATCCATATATTGGGGATTGGCAGTACCTTCCACCTAAACACACATATGAATTGAATTTGTATATATAAGTAAAAAGCCGCTATGGAGGATATAGCAATGAATAAGAAAGTAAAAAGGCGAATCGCCCTGTTTTTTATATCTGTTTGTGCAGCTTCTATTTTTTCGACCACCGTTTTTGCAACATCATCAGACCCGAGCCAGTCACCAGCATCATCGGCAACATCGGTAGCTCCATCCTCAATACCGTCCGTTGACCCCAATGCGGAAAGCAGCCGTTTAGCGGCGGAATCAGCCGCTAAAGTTGCGTCTGCAAAAGCAGCGTCCGCGTCCGCTTATGCGGCTTCCAAATTAGCCGCGCAGAAACTGTGGTGGAAACAGCATCAGGCTTCGATTGCGGCCTCTTTAGCGGCAATGTCTTCCAGTGAATTGGAAAGCAGCATGGTTTCCAGTGAGGAATCCTCTTCCCTTGATATTTCCCTGCCAAGTGTGGGCGATGTGAGCGGTGTCGGCGGGCTAACGGAATCCGGTACTGAGGTTCCGGGCAAAAGCTTCAATTTAATCGGCGTTATTTCACTGGCCTGCATCGGTCTGGGTGTTTTGATTGTGCTGGCAGTACTGTTCAGCGCGAACCGTCGTCCTCCGCGCGGCGGCTCCGGACGTACCCGTTACCGCAAGCCGCACCGTTCCAAGAAAAAACGTTTGCTGAACGATAAGTATTATCGGAATATGCGGTATTGATTTTAGCGAAATAAGCAAAGCAATGGGAGTACGGTATCTGCCGTGCTCCTTTTTTGTTTTGTTTTCCGCAATTGGCATGTAATACGGATTTGAAATAAAGGAAAGGCAGTCATCCATTAATCGACATAATTTTGCTCTATTATGAAAAAAATATTGAAAATTTTGTAAAAATTGTTGAAATTAACTGGTTGACATGCTACAATTATTCGTAAAGTTTCGTATATTTATGTGCGATTTTGTGGGGAGTGAAGGACAGTGAGCTTTTTTAAATCGTTAAAAGCAAAACTGATGGTTTCTACGATTATCATTGTGTCCGTTACCGTAATTGCAAATTTAATTATCGGTATTGTGACAAGCAAAATGAGCATTGAGAAGAACGTGGAACAGGATTTGCATTCAATCGGTTCCATGGCGGACGTTGCAATCAATAATTCGCTTGAAAAAATCAGACTTGGTGCAGGTGCATTGGGATCTCTGGACTATATTGGAAACGAATTGTATTCCGAAACTGCGCAGCTGAATAAGCTGGATACGGCAAAAGTGAAGTATGGATTTCAAACAGTATCCCTTGTCGACAAAGACGGTGTTATACATAGCCTGGATAGCAGCTTAAACGGCAAAAACGTTAAAGATAAAGATTATTTTACGAATACGATGCTTGGATTCTCTTATCTTTCACCGGTAACGAAGGATGTAAACAACAAGCAGACCATCATTGCGTGCGCACCGATTACAAACGGTAAATACAATGGCATAATTCTGGCAACTTTGGATGTGCAGACATACAGCAATATTATAAAAAATATCAGAATCGGGCAGACCGGCAATGTTTTTATTTTGGACAAATCAGGAAATATGATTGCGAATATACGTCCCGCGCTGGTTACGGGCAATGAGAATTTTATAGAGAAAGCGAAAACCGATGCAAGCTATGCCTCAGCCGCCGTTCTTTATAAAAAAATGATTGCCGGTAAAACCGGAACGGATAGTTATTCGTATCAGGGCAGTGAGCGGTATTGCTATTACGCGCCGCTGAAGGATACGGACGGCTGGTCGTACGGAGTGGCTGCTCCTGTTTCGGAGATGACGGCACCGGTTTGGAATACTATTATCGGGCTTGGCATATCCTCCATTATTTTTCTTCTTCTTGGCGGGCTTGGCTCACTTTTTATTGCAAAGCATATTGCCGCGCCGATTTCACTTGTGTGCGGCAAGTTGGAGCGCCTGTCGGTTGGCGATTTGAACACGGAACCGATTACAGTAAAAGCAAAGGATGAAACGGGAATCCTGGCGGCTTCGCTGAATACAACTGTGCAGAGCCTGCGCCGGTATGTTGCGGAAATTACCGAGGTTCTGGAAAAAATTGCACAAGGAAATATGCGTTCAAAAATTGATGAGAATTTGCAAGGAGATTTTGAACCGATTCAGAATTCCATTGCCACCATTACCACTTCACTGAACGCGGTACTTTCCGATATTAACCGCGCGGCGGTTCAGGTGAGCGAGTCATCAGCACAGGTGTCAGACGGTGCGGCGTTGTTGTCGGAAAATACCACCAAGCAAGCGGGAGCGATTGAGGAATTATCCTCCACCTTGTTTGATATTGCGGAGAAAACCGACCAGAACTCTGAAAATGCAGCACAGGCAAACAACATTTCCCAGAATGCCCGCAATGCGGCGGAAGCCGGGGATAACTATATGAAGGATATGCTTGGTTCCATGAATGACATCAGCGTATCCAGCGAAAATATTTCAAAAATTATTAAAGTGATTGAGGATATTTCATTCCAGACGAATATTTTGGCCCTGAACGCGGCAGTGGAAGCTGCTAGAGCCGGGGCGGCGGGAAAGGGCTTTGCCGTTGTTGCCGACGAAGTGCGCAACCTTGCCACCAAGAGCGCGCAGGCGGCGAAGGAAACCACTGCTTTAATTGAGGATACTATCGGAAAAGTACAGCAGGGAACGCAAAAAGCCAATCAGGTCGCCGGTGCGCTGCATGAAATTGTGGAGCATGTGGAAAAATCCAGCAATATGGTAGCGCAAATTGCACAGGCCTCCAAGGAACAGGCAATCGCACTGGATGAAGTCAAGGCAGGCATCAACCAGATTACCGAAGCGATTCAAACCAACTCCGCCACCAGCGAAGAAAGCGCGGCTGCTAGTGAAGAAATGCGCGCACAGGCAGCGGAACTGAAAGAAGAAATTTCACAGTTTCAGCTTTCCGATGAAGATGCCGAGGAAAAACCGGAACAAGCAGACGAAGAGAATCCGAAAGAACCGGCTTTGGTGTGACATCAAACAAGTAAATAGTCAGCACCCCGCTTTCCGTTTGTACCGGAGGCGGGGCGTTTTTCTTGTGCTGGTGTATAATAGTTGAGGTCAAGGTTCCTCTCAAAAGAGAATCCTCTCTGTCACGGCGGTAACATCTCCCTTTTGCAGGGGAGAAAGGTATTGACCCCACCCTCTGCTTAGCGCGCAACAGTATGGGAAGTCGGTATGCTAATTATACAGAACGATGTTTTTATAAAACGGTTTATTCAGTAATTAACTATTGTATAGTTTTATGATATAATAATAAAATATAAATACACTCGGAAAGAGATTAGGTGATTGAATTTGTCAGTGCCACGCGAAAGAATACGCAATTTCAGCATTATTGCTCATATAGACCACGGCAAAAGTACATTGGCAGACCGCATCTTGGAACAGACAAAATCCGTTGCTCTGCGGGATATGGAAAACCAACTGCTGGACAATATGGATTTGGAGCGCGAACGCGGCATCACCATTAAGTCGCATGCCGTTACGCTGGTTTATCACGCGAACGACGGCGAAGACTATGTGTTTAATTTAATTGATACGCCGGGCCATGTGGACTTTAACTATGAGGTTTCCCGCTCGCTGGCGGCCTGTGAAGGCGCAATTTTAGTAGTGGACGCTTCGCAGGGGATTGAGGCGCAGACGCTAGCTAACGCATATCTGGCGGTGGACGCTGGGCTTGAAATCGTGCCGGTCATTAACAAGATCGACTTGCCGAGTGCCGACCCGGAGCGCGTGCGCACGGAAATTGAGGATGTGCTGGGTATTCCGGCGGACGAAGCACCTGCCATTTCCGCCAAACTCGGCACGAATATCGATTTGGTGATGGAACAGGTGGTCAAGGCAGTTCCAGCGCCGCAGGGCGATGAGAACGCGCCGCTGGAAGCGCTGATTTTTGATTCCTATTACGATGCCTACAAGGGTGTTATTGTATATGTCCGCGTAAAAGAAGGGCAGGTTCATCCGGGCGATGTCATCCGCATGATGGCGGTGGGCAGTGAGTTTACCGTGGTGGAGTGCGGCTATATGCGCGCAACCTGCATGGAACCGTCCGATGGCTTGATGGCGGGTGAGGTTGGCTACATTTCCGCTTCCATCAAGGCAGTAAAAGAAGCACGTGTGGGTGATACCGTAACGCTGGCAAACCGTCCGGCTAAAAAAGCACTGCCCGGCTACCGTACGGTTCAGCCGATGGTGTTCTGCGGAATTTACCCGGCAGACGGTGCGCATTACGCCGATTTGCGGGACGCACTCGACAAATTGCAGCTGAATGATGCCGCGCTTTCATATGAGCCGGAAACTTCAATCGCGTTGGGCTTTGGTTTCCGCTGCGGTTTTTTGGGACTGCTGCATATGGAAATTATTCAGGAGCGTTTGGAGCGCGAATATAACCTTGACCTTATCACAACGGCACCGAGCGTTGTATATCATATTACCAAAACAAACGGTGAAATGATTGCCATTGATAACCCGACCAACTACCCGGACCCCGCAATGATTGCGCAGGCGGAGGAACCCATGACAAACGCCCATATTTATACCCCCAGTGAGTACGTGGGCAACATTATGGAGCTGTGTCAGGACAGACGCGGTGTATTCAAGGACATGAAGTATCTGGACGCGGACAGGGTGGATATCCATTATGAGCTACCGCTAAACGAAATCATTTACGACTTCTTTGATGCGCTCAAGAGCCGCACGCGCGGCTATGCCTCGTTTGACTATGAACTTTCCGGTTACGCAAAATCCAATCTGGTCAAACTGGATATCATGCTCAACGGCGATGTGGTGGATGCGCTTTCGTTCATCATCCATGCGGATAAAGCCTATCCGCGTGCCCGCAAAATGGCGGAAAAACTGGCGGAAAAAATTCCGCGCCAGTTGTTTGAAGTTCCCATTCAGGCTTGCGTGGGCGGCAGAATCATCGCGCGCGAAACAGTTAAGGCTATGCGTAAAGATGTACTTGCCAAGTGCTACGGCGGCGATATCACACGTAAAAAGAAACTGCTTGAAAAGCAAAAAGAAGGCAAAAAGCGCATGCGGCAGCTCGGTACGGTGGAGGTTCCGCAGGAAGCGTTTATGTCGGTACTGAAACTTGATGAATAACATTGGTCTTTATATTCACATTCCGTTCTGTGACGGCAAATGCCCCTACTGTGATTTTTATTCTCTGCGTGCCGATGAAAAGCGCATGGATGATTATACGGAAGCGGTTATTCGTTCCCTGTCCGATTACAGCCGCAAGCTGAACCGCACGGCGGATACGCTGTATTTCGGCGGCGGTACGCCGAACTTAATCGGGGCAGAGCGGCTTTCTGCCATTGTTTCTGCCGCAAAGTCCGGCTTTGGGCTGCAGAATGCCGAAATCACGGTGGAAGTGAACCCCGCGCGCGAACTGGACCGCTTTTTTGAAGAAATATACAAAGCGGGCGTAAACCGCCTTTCTGTCGGATTGCAGTCAGCAAGCGATGAGGAACTCAAGCAGCTTGGCCGCAGGCATACGGCAGAGCAGGCGAGCGAAGCGGTCGCGGCAGCACAGCAGGCAGGCTTCCACAATGTTTCTCTTGATCTCATGCTTGCGGTTCAGGGGCAGACACAGCAAAGTCTTTTCAACTCTATTCAGTTCTGTGCGAAGCAAAACATTCAACATGTTTCCGCTTATCTGTTGAAAATCGAACCGGGCACGAATTATTACCGCAAAAGGGATGAATTGGATTTGCCGGGCGAGGACGCCGCCAGCGATTTGTACTTGTTTGCGGTGCGGGAATTGGAAAAGGCCGGATTCGCGCAGTACGAAATCTCCAATTTTGCTAGAGAAAACTATGAAAGCCGGCACAATTTAAAATACTGGCACGACGGAGAATATCTCGGAATCGGCCCGGCGGCACATTCGTTTGTAAACGGGAAGCGATTTTATTACGGCCGGGATTTGCAGGCGTTTTTGGACGGCACAGAACCGACACAGGACGGAACGGGCGGAAGCTTTGAAGAATACGCCATGCTTGCTCTGCGGCTGAACGAGGGACTGACCGAAAGCGGGTGCCAAAATCGGTTTGAAATGCCGATTCCGCAGGAGATAGCACAGCGTGCAAAGAAATATGAAAAAGTCGGTTTGACCGTTTGCGATGAAAACGGAATTCGGTTCACTCCGAACGGTTTTTTGGTTTCAAATACGTTAATCGGGGAAATACTATTCTAGCCCCTTTCAGAATGGCCGCACCAAAAGGAGCGGTCATTCTTTGCGTTTAGAATCTCTTTATCACTTTTGTTTTATATCAGTGGGAGTTCCGATAGAAATGGGATACGAATCTCTCTGTCGCTTCGGTGTCGCCGCAGCGATAGCTCCCTTTAGCAAGGGAGAAGGGTGAAAAAAGAAAAAAGGTACGTTATGTTTTTATGTGAGAGGTGCCTTGGCCGCGGGTGCGAATCTCTTTGTCACTGCGGTGTCGCCGCAGCGATAGCTCCCTTTAGCAGGGGAGAAGAGAATGAAATGTGGTCTATTTCCTCGATTGAACAGGAATTTCGCATTGAGCAAAGCTTTTGTAGGATAACCCTACGCCCCAGCGGAGCGACAAGGGCGGGCTTGCCGCCCTGATCCTATGGCTAGCGCACGGGAGTGCGCAACAGTAATGTAGAAGTGGGCGTGTGTTTGACTTGAATTTTGCGGCGGACAGCGAAAAAATGTACGATTTCACAATTAGTTTACATTTATCTTATTGACATTAACCGAATAGAATGGTAAATTATATCTTAGAGTTAGCACTCATATGAATAGAGTGCTAATCCAATTAAAATAAACGAGGTGAGAGGGTTGGAGCTTAGCGAACGGAAATGTAAAATACTGGCCGCCATTGTGAACACCTATGTGGAAACCGGTGAGCCGGTGGGTTCGAAGGCACTTGCCCTTGATCTGGGTGTTTCTTCGGCGACCATTCGCAATGAAATGGCGGATTTGGTGGAACTCGGTTTACTGGAACAGCCGCATACTTCCGCCGGCCGCGTTCCGTCACAGCGCGGTTACCGTCTTTATATTGACCGCCTGATGGACCGGCAGTCGATTTCCCAACAGGAACAGCGCTATCTGGACGGTTTACTGCTTTCCAGCGCATATGACCCGGAACGTTTGCTGGACGGAGTTTCTCAGGCGCTGGCAAGTCTGACAAAATTCGCGGCGGTTTCCACAACGCCATCCGGTAATACGGCGAATATTCGCGGCGTTCAGTTTGTACAAACCAGCCGGCGGACTGCCATGGTCATTTTAATGACTTCGGCGGGAACCATGAAAAACTGTATTTTTCACTGCGATTTCGATGTGACGCCGGAAATTTTACGCGTGTTCTTCCGGGTGCTGAACGAAAAGCTGGTCGGGCTTCCGGTTTCTTCGATTACTCCCGCCTTTATTCAATCACTCGGTGCGTCCTTGGGCGAAATGGCAATGCTGATGTCCTCCGCGCTGATGGCAGTGCTGGATGTGGCACAGGATACCATGGAAACCGATGTCTGCTTAAACGGTCAGATGAATCTTTTGTTCTACCCAGAGTTCGAGCAGGGGAACGCACGGCGTGTGATGGATTTTCTGGAGCGTCCGCAGGAGCTTGCAAGGCTGCTGATGGAGAATCAGAGCGCGAAGGAAATTCAGAATAAATTGAAGGTGCTGATTGGCAAAGAAGCCAAGCGGCCAGAACTGAACAATTCCAGTTTAATTGTTGCGCGCTACGCCATTAACGGGCAGGACGCCGGTGCTATCGGCATTATTGGGCCTACGCGCATGAATTACGGCAAAATGATTGCCAATATTGAATATCTTTCCGCATCGGTAGGGCGTATGCTTAGCGAACTGATGAGGGAAGAATGAAAGGGGTATCAGCCTTGACAAAAAAGGAAGCTGACAAACAGAAAGAAAAGAAAGAGGTTCCGCAGACAAAAGCAAATACCGAAACAGCGGCGGATGAGGAAGTAAAAAAAGAGGAAAACAGCGATGCCGCCAAACTGCAGGAGCTGCAGGCAAAGCTGGAAGAGGTAACGAATCAGCTGCAAGCACAAAAAGACCAGATGCTTCGCACTTTAGCGGAATACGATAATTACCGCAAACGCACCGATAAGGAAAAGACCGCGATTTATTCGGACGCTACCGCAGATGTGGTTGCCAAATTCCTGCCGGTAACCGACAATCTCACACGTGCACTGGAACAGGAAAACTGCAGTCTGGAAGATTTGCGCAAGGGCGTTGAAATGGTGAACAACCAAATGCTTGACGCGCTGAGCAATTTAGGAATTGCGGTAATGGGAGAAGTCGGTGAGCCGTTTAATCCGGATTATCACAACGCGGTTTCCCATATTGAAGATGAAAAGCTGGAAGAAAACGTGGTATCTGCTGTTTTCCAAAAGGGCTACCGGATTGGCGACAAGATTGTACGCCACGCCATGGTTCAGGTTGCAAACTGATTCAAGATAGAAAGTTCCCGCTCACAGAAATGCAGGGCATAAACGCTAGTTATTTACATTTATATATAATTCAATAAAAACATTACTGGAGGTAATATTATGTCAAAAACAATCGGTATTGATTTAGGTACAACAAACTCCTGCGTAGCAGTTATTGAAGGCGGCGAGCCCGTCGTTATCGCCAACGCGGAAGGTGCAAGAACCACCCCTTCTGTTGTTGCGTTTTCCAAAACAGGCGAAAGAATGGTCGGTCAGGTTGCAAAGCGTCAGGCTATCACCAACCCGGACCGCACAGTTTCTTCCATTAAAAGAGAAATGGGTTCCAACTATAAGGTCAATATTGACGGCAAAAGCTATACCCCGCAGGAAATCTCCGCTATGATTCTTCAAAAGCTGAAGAGCGACGCGGAAGCCTATCTGGGTGAAACCGTTAACTCCGCCGTTATTACCGTTCCGGCTTATTTTACCGACGCACAGCGTCAGGCAACCAAAGATGCCGGTAAAATCGCTGGCTTGGATGTAAAGCGTATCATCAACGAACCGACAGCAGCCGCGCTTTCCTACGGTATTGACAAGGATAAAGAACAAAAGGTTATGGTGTATGACCTTGGCGGCGGTACATTCGATGTATCCATTATTGAAATGGGCGACGGCGTACAGGAAGTTCTGGCAACAGCCGGTAACAACCGTTTGGGCGGCGACGACTTCGACAAGCGCGTCATGGATTGGATGGTTTCCTCCTTTAAGGCAGAAACCGGCATTGACCTGAGCGGCGATAAAATGGCAATGCAAAGATTGAAGGAAGCCGCTGAAAAGTCCAAAATCGAGCTTTCCGGCATGACCTCTTCCGCTATCAATCTGCCGTTTATCACAGCGGATGCAACCGGCCCGAAGCATTTGGATTTAACACTTACCAGAGCGAAGTTTAACGAATTGACCGCAGACCTTGTGGAAAAGACCATGGGCCCGGTTCGTCAGGCTTTACAGGATTCCGGTCTGCAGATTTCCCAAATCGACAAAGTCCTGCTTGTCGGAGGTTCTTCCAGAATTCCTGCTGTACAGGAAGCTGTTAAGAATTTGCTCGGCAAAGAAGGCTTTAAGGGCATTAACCCGGATGAATGCGTTGCTATCGGTGCCGCAATTCAGGCTGGTGTTCTTGGCGGCGAAGTGGAGGGCTTGCTGCTCCTCGACGTTACTCCGTTGTCCCTCGGTGTTGAAACAATGGGCGGCGTAATGACAAAAATCATTGAGCGCAACACCACCATCCCGACCAAGAAGAGCCAGGTATTCTCCACCGCCGCAGACGGCCAGACTCAGGTTGAAGTCAATGTTCTGCAGGGTGAGCGTGAATTTGCCCGCGACAACAAGCAGCTCGGTATCTTTAAGCTGGACGGCATTGCTCCGGCACCGCGCGGAATACCACAAATTGAGGTTTCCTTTGATATCGATGCCAACGGTATCGTAAATGTTTCCGCTAAGGATTTGGGTACCGGCAAAGAGCAGAAAATCACCATCTCCAGCAGTTCCAACATGGATAAAAACGATATTGATAAGGCTGTGAAAGACGCGGAGAAGTTTGCCGCCGAGGATAAAAAGCGCCGTGAGGAAGTTGACGCGAAGAACGAAGCCGAAAATATGTGCTACTCCGTTGAGAAGCTGATTACGGACAGCGGCGACAAGATGGATGAAGCAGACAAAACTGAACTGAATCAAAAGGTTGCGTCTTTGAAAGAGGCAATTTCCTCCAATAATATGGATACCATTAAGTCCGGCAAGGATGAACTGCAGAAGAAACTGTATGAAGTTTCCGAAAAGCTTTACAAGAATGCTGCTCCGCAAGGTCAGCCCGGCCAGCCGCAGCCCGGTCAGCCGCCGGTTCAAGGCCCGGACGGCAACAACGTTTATGACGCCGAATACAAAGATGTTGACGACAGCAACAAGCAATAACAGTCACACAGCAAGAAAGATTTGCATAAATTCAAGGTATGGTATATAATTTGCGTGGGGCGGTCAATGACCGCCCTTAACGCGTATTTTTCAGGAGTGATTTAGTTTGGCTGATAAAAGGGATTATTATGAGGTAATGGGTGTCCCAAAAAATGCCTCAGAGGATGAGATTAAAAAGGCCTATCGTAAATTGGCCAAGCAATATCATCCCGACTTAAACCCCGGCGACAAAACAGCGGAGACAAAATTTAAAGAACTGAACGAAGCATATGAAGTGCTTTCCGATAAGGATAAAAAGGCGCGCTATGACCAGTTCGGCCATGCGGGCGTTGACCCCAATTTTGGCGGCGGTGCGGGGGGCGGCAGCCCCTTTCAGGGCGACATTGATTTGGGCGATATATTTAACAGCTTTTTCGGCGGCTTTGGCGGCGGACACCGTCAGGTGAATCCGAACGCGCCGCGCCGCGGTACGGATACCGAAACTTCCATTCACATATCGTTTGAAGAAGCGGCGAAGGGCTGCGAAAAAGAGGTTACGTATTCCAATGTGGAATCCTGTTCGGCATGCGGCGGCTCCGGAGCCCAAAAGGGAACTTCCGCGAAAACCTGCCCGCAGTGCAGCGGTTCCGGTCAGGTACGTATCAATCAGCGCACACCGTTTGGTGTGGTGCAAACCTCGCGAACCTGTGACCGCTGCGGCGGTTCCGGTAAAATCATTGAAAATCCGTGTAAGGAGTGCAATGGAACCGGCAGGGTGCGCCAGCAGAAGAGTATTCGAATTAACATACCCGCAGGCATTGGGGACGAGCAGATTCTTAATGTAAGCGGACATGGCAACAGCGGTATAAACGGCGGCCCGGACGGCGATTTGCATGTATTTATCAACGTGCGCCCGCATCCGATTTTTGAACGCAGGGGCAACGATGTGTGGTGCGAAATGCCCATTACCTTTACGCAGGCATCGCTTGGCGCCGAGGTGATTGTGCCGACGCTCGACGGGCGCGTCAGCTACCATGTACATGACGGTACCCAGCCGGGCGACGTGTTTAAACTGCGCGGCAAGGGCATTCAAAATATCAACGGCCACGGCCGCGGTGACCAGTACGTAAAAGTTGTGATTGAAGTACCTAAGAATTTATCGCAGAAGCAAAAGGATATTTTGCAGGAATTTGACAATTCTGCGGAAGATAAGAATTACACAAAGCGCAAAAACTTTTTTGATAAAATCAAAGACATGTTCGGCGAAGAAAAATAAAATTAAAAAACGGCAGCTCTGCTTTGGCGGAGCTGCCGTTTTTGCTGCATAATGCATAGAGGCTTGGAGCTTATGAATTATGCGTGTTACAGTTGAGAGTACGAATTGTACGTCATTGAACTTGATAATTGCGCGGATGGTAAAAATCTCTCTGTCACTGCGGTGACATCTCCCTTTAGCAAGGGAGAAAAGATAAAACTCTTTTAAGGCGGATCAATAGGTGTGTACGGTGCTAAGAATTCTCATTCTTTATGAGCTCTAATAAAATCGCTCCATTTTTGGCAGTATGCATGATTTAAATGGATGCCGTCCGTAGAGGCATCAGGACTTAAATTCCCGCTGCCGTCCGTAAGCGCCGGAGATACATCGAGATAAATGATCTTCTTTTCCTGGGCCATTTTTTGAATCAGTTGATTGTACTTCGCGATATTGGTATTATTAAAAATTTTATCGGAATCGGATCGTTTCTCCGTTACCGGAAAAATTGCCTGCACAATGATTTTGGCGGATGGCTGGCTTTTTCGAACCGCATCAATTACCTTGCCGTACTCCTCAATAAAAACATCACTGTAGGCCCAGCCAAGCTCGTTAATGCCAAGCATGATGTAAACTTTTCCGAATTTACTGGATTTAAGCGCGTCCATAACGGTCTGATTCCCGTTTTTGGTTTGAATCGCCGCTTCGGTGAAAACCGTGCGGACTGTTAATCCTTTTACAGCCAAAAATGTCGCGTCGCTTAAATCCGAGCAGGTCATAAGCCCTTGTGTGCGGGAATCACCGATAAAAGCCACATCCTGAAAATAGGCGTGATCGGCATTCTTTGTGGTGAGAGACCGTTCAATGGAATTATTAATCACCGCCTGCGAGGATGCTTGGGAAGGTATGGGCCTACCGCTTGATTGGTGGGCTACAGATGACGAAACAATGCCCGAACCGGAGTTGTCGACTGACGGATGCAGGACATAGGTATCGGATTGAGACGCGGTGATAGAGGCCTCCATTTTCGGGGTCTGTGTTACGGCAAGCAAACTTCCGCCTATGGTAAGCAGACATCCGGCAATCAATACCAAGTACAATTTTTTGTCCATATGTAATCACCCCGCAAGAGCGTTCATTTGCTGTATAAATAACTGTCAATAATTTGTTTTGCTTTTTCATTGTCATTGGAAAGGCACAGGATGACATAGTCCCCCTCACAGACAAGCACAGGATTTTTGAGCTTGACCATTTCGGCAGGAACATAATCCTGAAAACCGGATTTTTGTGCCTCAATACGTGCAAGCACGGCAGTTTTTATGCTTTTTGCGGCGTCCGCGTCCGTTGCTTCCCAAACAGAGATTTCTTCTGCAGTCGCACCGCTGCCAACATATACGGACTGTTTATTTATTAAGCTATTTTTCATATTGTATAGCTTTAGCGCGGGCTGTTCCTCTATTTTCGCGAGCGGATCATTAAATTTAATGGAGGATGCCAGCTTAGCAGCCAATGCGTCTACATCTATTTTAATCGCTTTCTTTGCGGCGCAGCCCGCAATAGAGGCGAATACAAGTATCGTAAAAAGAAAAGCAAAGGCTTGTTTCATTTTTATCATCGTTCAAAGTCCTATTCTGCCGCCGGCGTATACAATTTGTAGAACAAGGCATATTTTCAGCGACACAGGATATGCTTTGTTTGCGAAGCTTCGGCTCTTAGCTGCGGGAAATTCATTCGTACAATCTGCGTGCTATACCGCGGAACATGTACCTTTTGGAAATCATTATATTATATTAGCTATTCCTGAAATTATTGCAGTCATTCCAAATATTTTTATTAAAAGTTCTTAAAAATTGGATGATATTGGATGCAAAAAATTACGGAACAGAGCAGTAAATACCGTATGATATTATACAATGATAATACAAAAGATTATAAAGCACAAATGAAAAAAGAGTTACAAAATTCGACGAAAAATGACAAAATTTTTACATGAAAAATCCCGCCCGGCAAAAATCCGAGCGGGAATTTTTATGCGTTGCGGCAAATTTATTTGCTTGCTTCGTAGACTGCAACTGCGCAGGCAACGGTAGCACCGACCATTGGGTTGTTACCCATGCCGATGAGGCCCATCATTTCAACGTGAGCAGGAACAGAGGAAGAACCGGCAAACTGTGCGTCACCGTGTACACGTCCAAGGGAGTCGGTCAAGCCGTAAGAAGCAGGACCTGCGCCCATGTTGTCCGGATGCAGGGTACGGCCTGTGCCGCCGCCGGATGCAACAGAGAAATATTTCTTGCCGTTTTCAACAGCCCACTTTTTGTAGGTGCCTGCGACAAGGTGCTGGAAACGAACCGGGTTGGTGGAGTTACCGGTGATGGAAACATCAACGCCTTCGTGCTGCATGATGGCAACGCCTTCACGAACATCGTTTGCGCCGTAGCATTTTACCTGTGCGCGTTCGCCGTCGGAAAATGCTTTTTCTTCAACAACGTTCAGTTCATCGTTGAAGAAATCAAAGTCGGTCTTTACATAGGTAAAGCCGTTTACTCTGGAAATGATATAAGCAGCGTCTTTGCCCAAACCGTTTAATATAACACGGAGCGGCTTTTTGCGGGCTTTGTTTGCTGTGCGGGCAATACCGATTGCGCCTTCTGCGGCAGCAAAGGATTCATGGCCTGCGAGGAATGCAAAGCAGTCTGTGTCTTCGCTTAAAAGCATGGCGCCCAGGTTGCCGTGGCCAAGACCAACTTTTCTTTGCTCTGCAACGGAACCGGGAATGCAGAATGCTTCAAGGCCGATACCAATTGCTGAGGAAGCTTCGGCAGCGGATTTTACACCCTTTTTAAGTGCGACAGCGCAACCAAGGGTATAAGCCCAGCTTGCGTTCTCAAATGCGATCGGCTGTACGCCTTTCACGATTTTATCCACATCAAAGCCTTTGCTCAGGCAAAGGTCGCGAGCGTCTTCGAGGCTGGCAAGGCCATACTCGGCAAGACACTTTTCTATTTTGGCCATTCTTCTTTCTTTACCTTCGAACTTGACATCGTTAGCCATAGTAGTTGTCCTCCTTATTATGGTCTTAATTATTCTTCACGCGGGTCAATATATTTTGCCGCGTTGTCAAAACGACCGTATTGGCCGACATTCTTTTTGTAAGCTTCGTCTGGATTCATGCCGTGACGAATGTCCTCAAGCATTTTGCCGACTTTTACAAACTGGTAGCCGATTACTTCGTTGTTTTCATCCAAAGCAGTTTTTAAAACATAGCCTTCTGCCATTTCCATGTAACGAACGCCTTTTGCGTTGGTAGAATACATGGTGCCAACCTGTGAACGAAGGCCTTTGCCCAAATCTTCAAGACCTGCGCCGATCGGAAGACCACCTTCGGAGAAAGCAGTCTGGCTGCGGCCATAAGCTAACTGTTTGAAGATTTCACGCATGGCAACGTTGATTGCGTCGCAAACCAAGTCGGTGTTAAGGCATTCGAGCAATGTTTTGCCAGGCAGAATTTCTGCTGCCATAGCGGCGGAGTGAGTCATGCCGGAGCAGCCAATTGTTTCAACAAGAGCCTCCTCGACAATACCATCTTTTACATTCAGTGTGAGCTTGCAGGCACCCTGCTGAGGGGCACACCAGCCAACACCGTGAGACAGACCGGAAATATCCTTAATCTCATAGGCTTTTACCCATTTTCCCTCTTCCGGGATAGGCGCGGGACCGTGCTTTGGTCCTTTAGTAACAGTACACATTCTTTCCACATCTGGGGAATAATTCATATCGGTACTCCTTTCGGTTTCAATGTCCTTGGTCTAACCAACATACAAAACTTATTATAAGCAATTTTTCCGTGTTTCGCAATACCGGGGCAGTAAAATTTTGATGAAGTTTTCACAAAGTTTTCGCCATTGCTGTTCCTCTTTACTTCGTGGATATTTTGGTATATACTAAACTGTGTGGCGTTTGGTAAAAACGGTCATATTATGAATTAAACAAATGCAATTATGCGGAAGAAGTACCCGAAGCTGCCTGCAAAAGAGAGAATGCGCCCTTGGCTGGAAGCGTGTTCGGTGTGGCAATCGGTGAAATGCATCCGCAGATGCCAATTTTATTGGCTGAGCAGGCACAGGGAACCGAGTATTGAAGTATCTGTGCACGGCAGGCGCCGTTAACCGCTTTTGAGTTATAAATACGGAGTGGAACCGCGGTTGATGTCGCCTCCGTCCAATGCCTGCGAGCCTATGCTTGCGGAAATTGGGCGAAGACGACTTTTTTATTTGGAGGAACAAAGTATATGTTTAAACGATTGAAAGAGGAAATTGATTCCATTATGGAACGCGACCCGGCAGCTCGCTCGCGGCTGGAAGTGTATATGCTTTATTCCGGATTTAAGGCAGTGCGTGCCTACCGCAGGGCAAATTGGTTTTACCGCCATAATATGAAATTTATCGCCCGATTTTTATCGCAGCGTTCGCGCCATAAAACCGGAATTGAAATACACCCGGGTGCCACGATTGGCAAAGGACTGTTTATTGACCACGGCATGGGCGTTGTAATTGGTGAAACGACTGAAATCGGCGATAACTGCACGCTTTATCAAAACGTTACGCTGGGCGGAACCGGAAAAGATCACGGCAAGCGTCACCCAACTTTGGGCAACAATGTAATGGTTGGTGCGGGAGCAAAAGTGCTTGGCCCGTTCCGCGTGGGTGATAATTCACGCGTCGCGGCGGGTGCCGTGGTGCTGGATGAAGTGCCCGATAACGCAACCGCTGTCGGTGTTCCGGCAAGAGTGGTGCGCATTAACGGTGTGCGTCCGTGCAACATCGATCAGGTGCACTTTACCGACCCTGTATCACAGGAACTTTGCCGGCTGCAGTATGAGTTTGATACACTGAAAGCAAAAGTGGAAAAACTATCGGAAAAACCCGGCCAATCATTGTAACTCTCGTGCATACCGGATTGCATAGAATATTGCTGTGAGGCATAAAATAAAAGGATATACCAAGACGGAGGACGATCAATATGAAAATCTATAATACCCTGACACGTCAAAAAGAAGAGTTTATTCCCTTGACCGCCGGTGAAGCAAAAATTTATGCCTGCGGCCCGACGGTATACAATTATATTCACATTGGAAACGCGCGCCCCATTTGTGTTTTCGACGTGCTGCGCCGCTACTTGGAATACCGCGGAATGAACGTTACTTTTGTGCAGAACTTTACCGATATTGATGACAAGATTATCAACAAGGCCAATGAGGAGAATACGGATTACCTTACTGTTTCCCAACGGTATATGGAAGAATACAAAACCGACGCGAAGGGTCTGAACGTACGTCCCGCGACTGTTCATCCGCTCGCAACGGAGAACATTGACGAAATTATCAGCATTATTGCCGATTTAATCAAAAAGGGATACGCCTATGTGACGGAAAACGGCGATGTCTATTTCCGTACCAAAAAATTTAAGGAGTACGGCAAACTTTCGCATCAGCCGCTGGATGATTTGCAGGCGGGCGCGCGCATCAGCGTGGATGAAATCAAAGAGGACGCTATGGATTTTGCCGTGTGGAAATCCGCAAAGCCGGGTGAGCCGAGCTGGATTGCTCCGTGGGGCAGCGGCAGGCCGGGCTGGCACATTGAGTGTTCCGCCATGTCAAGACGCTATTTGGGCAAGACCATTGATATCCACTGCGGCGGACAGGACTTGATTTTTCCGCACCATGAAAACGAAATTGCGCAGAGCGAATGCTGCAACGGTGCTCCGTTTGCACGCTATTGGATGCACAACGGCTATATCAATGTGGACAACCGTAAGATGTCAAAATCGCTGGGCAACTTCTTTACCGTGCGGGATGTTGCTGACCAGTTCGGCTATGAGCCAATCCGCTACCTGATGGTGGCGGCGCACTACCGCATGCCGATTAACTACAGCCTTGAAATGATTGAGCAAAGCAAAGCCGCGCTGGAGCGTTTATATAATTGCCGCGACAATCTTACCTTCATCATGAACAACGCTCCGGAAGGTGAAAAAGAGGGAGAGCACGAAATCAAGAAACGCCTGTCCCAATATGAGGATCATTTTGTCGAGGCCATGGAAGACGATTTGAACACGGCGGACGCAATTTCTGCACTGTTTGAATTTGCCCGTGACCTGAACACCAACTTTACGGCTGCCGCCGCGCCTTCGAAGGAACTTTGCGGCTATGCGCTCAACCTGTTTAACGAGTTGGCGGGTGTGCTGGGTTTGCTTTACGCAAAGAAGGAGCAGACGCTCGACGAAGAAATTGAAGAACTGATTCGCCGCCGTACCCAAGCACGTAAAGAAAAAGATTGGGCGACCGCTGACAAAATCCGTGATGAGCTGAAAGCCCGTCATGTGGTGCTGGAAGATACTCCGCAAGGCATTAAGTGGAAGATTGAAGAGTAATTGATTAAAATACCCTGCCGATAGAATTTTCATCGGCAGGGTATATTTATTAATAGGTTGTAAAATATAATTGACAAATAGTAAACTATATAATAATTTAGTCTTAGCAGAAGAGGGGTGCGGAAGTGGGGAAAAATTTACGTCTGAAAGCTGCAAGAGCGGGCTTTGATATGTCCCAAAAGGATTTGGCAGAGCGAGTGTTTGTAACCAGGCAAACCATCAACGCGATAGAAAAAGGGGATTATAACCCCACCATCAACCTATGTGTCGCAATTTGCAGGGTATTAGGAAAAACCTTAGATGAATTGTTTTGGGAGGAGTAGAACATGAGCAATCGATATTATGATGAACGGCAATTGGTCGAAAGAGGGAACATCTATCAGCAGGCTTTTATCCTAATTTTATGTTTATTAGCCATTGATACTTTTTTGCAGCAGGCAGGAATTGTTTGGACAGATGACTTTTCCCGTCGTTCGATTGTGTTTGTGATTCCCTTTGTTTATTGTCTAATTCGGATGGTTTGGACAGATTCCAGCGGTTATGGTGACTGCAGTAAAATAAACTATAATATTTTACTTACGGCAATACTTCCGTTGTTCATACTATTTACAACTATCGGTGATATGCTTCATGAAAACATTTCGTTTCTATCAAACGGGCATTTAAGTTCAAAGGGTGCTTTACTAATAGATGGAGTTTTTCTGTTGTTGATTAGTATAACACATTTGATTAAGCTGATAAGAAATAAAAAAGCTGATGCAGACGAAGACAAATGATTTTTATAGTTCGGTAAGTGTAATTTGCGGAGTTTGGTAAAACACTAGATGAATTGTTTTGGGAGGAATAGAGCTTGAAGAGCGATAGAAATTATGATGAGCGGCAGCTGATTGAAAGAGGGAAAATCTATCGGCAGTCGTTTATTCTTTTAGTAGTTCTTTTGCTTATAAATATTTTTGTATTTGGAATGCACGAAATTGTTTGGGTAGATGAGCCATTCAGTTCAACAATAATCGTTTTGATTGCTATCAGTTATGGTACAATAAGAATGATTTGGAAAGATGCTTATAACGATATTGGGTGCAGTAAAATGAATCCTGAAATTATCGTTCTGGGAATAGCAGGCTTGCTGGGTATATGTTTTGCTATTTTGCAAATGAATCGAAAGCACATTGGCTTTCTTTCACAAGGAAAGTTGTCGTCATATGGAACAGGCATTCTTATCGGTGCAAATATGCTGCTGATTTGTACGGTTCATTTGATTAAAGTCTGTAAAGACAAAGGAGCGGATACCACCGAGGATGAATAGTGCAAAATGCACTTGTGACCATCGCAATATTTAAATAATAATTATAATTGGTTTATTTGATAGGTGTTCTTAATAAAGAAAAGGAACATTCGCTTAGCAGCGGGTGTTCTTTTTTATTTATAAGTTGAATGAACCGCAAATTTTATACATAAAATATAGAAAGAAGTGATACATAAAAGGAGCTCGAAAATATGATAATCAGTGAAGCTGTCATGGAAGAAGAATACGCAAAGGAAGAAAAAACAATCTCTTTGGGTAAGGCAAATCTGATTGCTGTCGTGGTTATGGTCCCAGTTGGGATGGTATTATTGGTTTTCTATTATCTGCTGTACGGTTTACCGGATTTGCAAAAGATTACGGTAAACGAATATTTCAGCAGCTTGTTGATGATTTTGGTCGGCTCTCTGTTTTTAACCGCTGTACATGAATTTATTCATGGATTTGTATGGCACTTCTATTGCAAAAACAGATGGAAAAGTATCAAATTCGGTATCGCCGTAAAGCTGCTGACACCCTATTGCCATTGCAGAGAACTGCTGTTTGTTTGGCAATACCGCTTGGGTACAGCCGCGCCGCTTTTGCTTACTGGAATTTTACCCTATCTTATTTCGCTCATCTGCGGAAACTTTGTGCTGATGGCGGTTAGTCTGCTGATGATAATCGGTGCGGGCGGTGACACTGCCATCCTATTGCTTTTGAAAAACGCAAAGCCCTATGAATTGATCAGCGACCATCCATCTTTGTGCGGCTGTATTGTCTATCATGAAAAAGAGTTCTTTACCGATTGAATAGGTCGGTAAAGAACTCTTTTTCTATTATGGATTACTCTGGATTACCACTTTTCAAAGTGTATGATTTCTTTGATGCTTTTTCTTGGAACCGGTTTTGGGGTTACGTCGGAATGGCCAACGGTAATGACGCATACTACATATTTATCGGAAGGAATTTGTAAAACCGGACGGATGTCATTCTGCGTGAACCAGGCGGTCCAGCAGGCGGCCAACCCCAGCTCCTCCGCTTCCAAGATGATATGTTCGGCCGCAATGGCGGTATCCCGGATGCTTTGCTTCAGTTCTTCCATCGGGCTGTTCTCATCCAGTATGATTTCTGTATTATCCTCAATACGGGAGCGAATGTCGGCAACACACACGATGTGCACGGGGGCTTTTGCCATCCATGCCTGATTGTGGTCTGCCGCAGCAATCTTTTCCCGCATTTCTTTTGACTTTACAACAACAAAATGCCAGGGCTGGGTATTGCTCCCGGAGGGAGCCAATCTGGCGGATTCCAGCAAAACGTTGATTTGCTCATCATCAACCGGCTTTTCGTTATAGCTGCGGACGCTTTTGCGGGATTTTATTTCTTCCATCATGTTCGGTTCCTCCAAAGCAATATAAATTACTGTTATTATAGCGTGACTTGTTTTGGAATGCAATATTTCTTTATCCTGCGGGTTTCAGGCGGAGACTAGCTCCGCCCGTATAAATCCGGATTCTTCTGCTGCTTTGTCTCATAAGCAATCAGCATCACGCTTTTTCCGGTTTCCTGCTTGATTACCTGTTCCAAATCGGATATTTGTTCGACTAAGTAGTGCGGTATGTTCGCAAAATCTACTGTGCCGGGTTGGGGTTCTTGCCTTTGTTTCATAAAAACACCTCCGAAATTAGTATGTATCTGTTCGGAAGGGTTCATACAGAATGTTTCGTTTTTTCCTTTTCCAACGCGGAAAGTTGCGTTATAATAAAAGACAAATATTCGGCATATGCTCGGTGGACTATGTGACGCTCGGAAGCGCGGGTATCTGCGGATATGAGCACAAGAGAAAAAGCAGATAAAGGAGCAGGAAAATGGCAAAGGAAAAAGAGAACAAAACAAATGTAATGCGCATTTTGGATAAAGCGGGCATTTCGTATCAGTTTTATTTTTATGAACATAACGACGGCGCGATTGACGGCGTTTCCGTTGCGGCAAAGCTCGGTCAGCAGGTGGAGCGGGTATTTAAGACACTGGTAACGAGGGGCGCGAGCCGTGAATTTTATGTGTTTGTTCTGCCGGTGGCAAAAGAACTTAATTTGAAAGCAGCCGCAAAAGCGGTGGGCGAAAAATCAGTTGAAATGATTCATGTGGATGAAATCAACAAGACTACCGGATATATTCGCGGGGGGTGCTCGCCAATCGGCATGAAAAAAGCATATACCACTGTAGTGGACGCTTCCTGTAAGGAACTGCCGAGCATGATTTTCAGCGGCGGGAAAATCGGTGCGCAGGTGGAACTAAAACCGCAGGCTTTGCTTGATTTTATCCATGCCTCTACCGCGGAGATTGCTGAATAGGTCAAATATTAACAGAATTTTTTAGCACCCGAAAGGGTGCTTTTTTATGCAAAAAAGTGGACAACTGCACCTCGTCCTACATATTATATCATTGCGGAGGGATGTCCGAAAACATCTTTCCGTATGGTGATACAAACGGAATATTCTTAATTCTGCTGCATTCTGCCACTGAAAAATTCCTTCTTATCTGTAACCGTTCGTGACGTACCGTGTTTCTCAAGTTGTTACGTTTTTACTGTTTCCTTTCGGCCCTTTTTGAAAATGCCTGTGAAGGCATATAAAGTTTATGCGCTCCATTCTGTTTGTATCATCCGAATGAAACACTTCTGCGGGAAGGGGAGAAAGCCGCCAGTCGTCTTTCTCCCTTTCTTATACGGGAAATCATAAATGTGTTAAGAAAAGTCCGGTCTTCGTCCGATAAAAGCATATAAAACGTTAACCCGCATATAAAATACCAGATATAATTTGAAACATTTTCCCTTTTGAGGGAAAACGAGCACTGATTTATACGGCTGAGTGAAAGTGTCACAAACGGAGAGGGAGGAAGGCATATATGTTTCAGGCGAATGGAATTGATGTTTCTTATGCACAAGGTACGGTTGACTGGCATGCCGTAAAAGCAGCCGGTGTTGAGTTTGCCATGCTTCGCGCCAGTTTTGGCTGGGAAGAGAAAGAAAAACAAACCGACGCACAGTTTTTTGCAAATTACAAAGGTGCAAGAGCGGAAGGAATACCCATTGGCTGCTATCACTACAGCTATGCAACCACGGTGGAAGAGGCAAAAAAAGAGGCGGCTTTTTTCCTCGACATTATCAAAGGGTGCGTATTTGAATATCCCGTTGTATTTGATATTGAGGACAAATGTCAGCGAAATTTAAGCAAGCAGCTGTTGACGGATATTGTATTCACGTTTTGCTCTGCGGTAGAAAAAGCAGGATATTATACCTCTTTTTATACCAATCTGGACTGGATACGCAACCGTCTTGATATGCCGCGCCTTGCGCGTTTTGACCTTTGGTACGCGCAGTATTACGATAAGCCGACCTATACCGGAAGCTTTGGCATATGGCAATGCGCGAATGACGGTAAAGTGGACGGCATCAGCGGAAATGTAGACAAAGACATTTCTTATAAAAACTATCCGGCAATCATGAAGGCAGCGAGCCTGAACGGATACAAAAAAGCCACACCGGTGAACAAGGTTCTAAAGGCTGGGGCAAAAGTACAGTATACCGGCTATTTGTATGCGGACAGCTACGGGGGTGGCCGCGGCATGTGGGTGAGCGGCAAGTATACCGTCAGCAACGTGATTGAAAACCGTAAATGCGGAGTACTTCTGCCGGCCGGCTGGGTTCCGGCTGCCTATTGCAAGGTAATTGGTTAGGAGGAAACTATGGGAACGGTAGAAATCGGGATTGTAATTGCTTTGGTGGGCTGCTTTGTGGGCCTTGCCGGCTGGCTGGCCGGCAGGGATAAGCATATTTCGGAAGATGCCGAATGGCGCGGCTGTATCAACGCAAAATTAGACGTTATCGTTGGCATAAAAAATGATATGGAAAGCATAAAACTTACACTGAGCGAACACGGAGAAAAAATTGCTTCGGTGGACAGTTCCACCAGGCAGGCACACCATAGGATTGATGAAATCAATCGGAAGCTAGGCAATTAAAAGCCTTGTGAACAAAGCTCATTCTGCTGCCGCACGTGAGCTTTGTTCTTACTTAATTATGTGCGGCGGCAGAATGGGGGTTCGAATGAACGAATTTTACACTTGGCAGATTTTATCCACCTTCGCAGGCTGTACGCTTGCAACCGGCGTTATAACGGAATTTATAAAAAACGCCGGATTCCTTAAAAAAATTGCAACGCAATGGGTTTCCTACGCAATTGCAGTCATCCTTCTTTTTGCGGCAACGTTCTTTACCGGTAAACTGACCGGCGCTACCGCGGCGATTGTTCCGTTTAACGCGATACTGATCGCTTTGAGTGCAAACGGTGCCTATTCTGCAATTAAACGTGCAGCAAACGGAAAACAAGACAGCTAAACAAATAAGCTGGAAATAGTACAGTGAGTGAAAATCCTGCTCGACCGAATTATGGTTAAGCAGGATTTTTTATGTTATTTTGCGAGATTCGTGACGGTTGTTTGAAACCCTAATTGCGTATGTAACATACTCTTTTTCAAAATGGTAGCCTAACTTTTCGGCTAGTGCCAGGGAACCTTGATTTGCGGCATCCCAACTGGGGTAAAGGTGCCTGCTCAGACATTCCAGAATCAGTCGGGCGGTACACGCAATGGCGAGTCCCATCCGGCGGTATTCCTGTTTCGTATCCAGTTCGATTTCAATTCCCTTGTCATACACCGTGTAGGAGGATGCACCGCTGACGGGTTTGCCATCTTTCAAAGCTACAAAACCAAGACCGGATGTCTCAAAAGCTTGATACGTCGGAAATTGGGAACAAAAATCCTGCGACCACTCATCTTTTGAAAGCTGATGGTACAGCTTTTCACCTATTTTCTCTAGGCGGTATCCATTTGGAAGTTTTTTCGCATAGGCTTGCAGTAGCTTGATATCAAAAATATCCGTCTCTTTTTGAATGGCATACCGCATGAATTTCTTATAGTTTCCATTGTATTCCCGCTCAATTAAATTTGCCCATTCGGGGTTTTGCGGGATCATTAAAATACACAGTGAGGAAAAATATTCGGGAATATTTTTAACCAGTTCCATATTCGGAATACCGGCGAAAAAACAGAAATCGCCGGTGATAATCTGTGCGGATTTGGGGTGTTGCCTATCATCCGCCCAGGCATTTCCCATATAACCCTGCAGGCATGACCATATCAGCGTTTCGTTCCATCCGTCAAAAAGCGGAGCAATTTTATACCTGTCATCTTTATTTATAAAATACATAGGGCTACCTTCTTCTGCACAAATTGTTCGATACTCACATTATATCAGCAACGGATAGAAAATTCCATAGCAATAGGAAAGCCTGCTTGGGCCGTTAACGGGCAAGCAGACTTTTTGTAAGACGGGAAATCATGAAAGTGTTTCTATCCGTTTTTCATTCCGGTGGGTAAAGGCAAGCTTCAACAATATCGGTGTAATAATCGTAGTAAGAATGACGACGATGATAGTGGGCACAAACACTTCCTGTGAAATAATATGATTTTGCAGGCCAATATTGGCGGTAATAATGGCGACTTCGCCGCGCGATATCATACCGACACCCACTTGAACGGATTCACTGCGGCTCATCTTGAACATGCGTGCCGCGAAACCGCAGCCGACTACTTTTCCGATCACCGCAACGGCAAACATGATGAGCGTGATTGCAACTACTTTTGTGGTCATACCGTTTAAATTAGATTCCATTCCCACGCTTGCAAAGAAAATCGGAGATAGAAAACCTGTTGAAATCGCTTTGACATTGCGCTCCAGATATTCCTTATGGGAGAACTGGGAGAGCAGCAGTCCGCAGAGATAAGAGCCGGTAATTGCCGCGATGCCGAGTTTTTCGGCGGTAAATGCCATCAGCAGAGCACCGGCAAGCGCAAAAGACAGAAAAGCCGCGCTTGGCTGCATGTTTTTGGTCAGTTTATTGAGAAGCTTCGGCAGAAAAATAATCGCAAGAATTCCGGCTACGCAGAAAACCAAAATTCCGGCGAGCGTTAGAATCAGCGAAGTACCTCCGCCGCTGCTTGTGCCGGTGGATGTGGCCAGAATAACGGAAATTAGAATGAGCCCCAGAACATCGTCGATTACTGCGGCACCAAGAATGTTGATTCCGGCACGTGTGTTGAGTTTGCCGAGCTCCGTCAACGTTTCTACCGAGATACTGACGCTTGTGGCTGTAAGAATAACGCCGATAAAAATGTTTTCTAACAGATTGCTGTAGAAAAGGAAGGCACAAAGTGTGCCGAGTACAAGCGGAACCAGAATACCGATCAACGCGATAACAAATGAAGATTTTCCGGCTTTTTTGAATTCCTCCGCATTGGTTTCCAAACCGGCAAGGAACATGAGCATGATCACACCGAGATTTGCAAGCAACTTGATGTTGCTATCATATTGCACTGCATTTAATATCATCGGGCCAAGAACAACACCTGCTATTAAAGCTCCCAAAACCTCCGGCATTTTGAATTTTCGGCTGACGATTCCACCGATTTTGGTTGCGGCCAGAATCAACGCGAGTTGAATTAATATCTTATCCATGCCATTCCCTCCTCAAAAAAATAAAAGGCAGAAAGTCAAAAATGACTTCCTACCTTAGAAGCAAATTTTATTTTGTATGCCGTTTTACTTGAATCTTGTTTTCAGTATAGCAGATTCGAAATTAAGTGTCAAACGCAAATGCGACTGGATTTCTACCGGTTTATTCTTCTTTTATCAGTACTTTTTCAATTTCGCCGATAAACATTTTATGATAATCCTTGTTTGGGTAATTTGCATGGTCTATGCCGTCTGCCAGTATACAGGAAGCATCAATATCCTGTTTATACAGTTTGCGGCAGATGAGCACCAGTTTTGCCTGCGCAAAATAGGGGGCCGCCTCATCATATACCGGGGTAAGTCCGGTTTCCTTCACCTTGTCAACATCTCTGCCGGATTTTGTGCCGCAATAGGAAAGAGCGGCGCGGTATTCTTCATCAAAAAAGCAGAGTGAATAGCAGTCCTGCTGCTCAATAAATCCAAGCGTGTAGCGCTGCGGACGGATAAACACAAATGAAACGTTTTTGTTCCACAGTACGCCAACACCGCCCCAGCTTGCCGTCATGGTATTGTTTTTCTGTTCGCTGCCCGCGGTTACCAGCATCCATTCCTTGCTGATTTTGGTGAATGGGTTAAAGTTGAGTGCGGAGATATCCGCTTGTTTGAACTTTGACATAAACCTGCCTCCATTGTTGTTTTTTCAGTATAACTATATACTACCCTCTCCTACATAAATATGCAAGAAGAACTGCCTATTGCTGCCCTGTATGAAATTCAAAGAAAATTGCAGGATTTTCACGCAGGATTGCTTTTATCATGGGGCATGCTATAATGAGGTTGGATTTATTTTGTGTGATATTTCACAAGATAGCAGAAAATGTATAGAATATTTTATAAATATCGCACAAAATGAATAAATATACATAAAATGCTTGATTTTATGTATAAAAGGTGTATAATTAATCACATCAAAGGAAGCACAAACCAATTATACAGGAAATACTGTTGGAGGTAATTTAGAATGGAAAATCAAATTAAAAAAGTAGTCCTCGCGTATTCCGGCGGACTGGATACATCGATCATCATCCCGTGGCTTAAGGAAAATTACAACAATTGCGAAGTAATTGCGGTTGCCGCCGACGTAGGACAGGGGAAAGAGCTTTCCGGACTGGAAGAAAAAGCGAAAAAGACAGGCGCTTCCAAATTGTATATTGCCGACCTCAAAAAAGAGTTCATTGAGGATTATATTTGGCCGACTTTAAAGGCAAACGCCGTTTATGAAAATAAATATTTGCTCGGAACCTCCTTTGCAAGACCGATTATCGCAAAGAGACTGGTGGAAATCGCCGAAGCCGAGGGCGCGGACGCAATCTGCCACGGCTGCACCGGCAAGGGCAACGATCAGGTGCGTTTTGAACTGACCATCAAGGCTTTCGCACCGGATATGAAGATCATCGCTCCATGGAGAATTTGGAATATCAAATCCAGAGATGAGGAAATTGATTACGCGGAGGCAAGAAATATTCCGCTGAATATCACGAGAGAAACCAACTACTCCAAAGACAAGAACCTGTGGCATCTGTCCCACGAAGGCATGGATTTGGAAAATCCGGACAATGAGCCGATGTACGACAAGATTCTGGAGATGGGTGTTTCCCCCGAACAGGCTCCCGACAAGCCAACCTACCTTACCCTTTCGTTTGAGAAGGGTATTCCGACTAAACTCAACGGCGAAAAGCTGGACGCCGTTTCCATGGTTACCAAGCTGAACGAATTGGGCGGTGCAAACGGTATCGGTATTGCGGATATTGTGGAAAACAGACTGGTGGGCATGAAGTCCCGCGGTGTTTATGAAACTCCCGGCGGCACCATCCTATACCACGCGCACAACAAACTGGAAGAACTTTGCCTGGACCGTGACACCTACCACTACAAGCAGGGCATTGCCATTAAGTTTGCGGAACTGGTTTATTTCGGCCAGTGGTTCACCCCATTAAGAGAAGCACTCTCCGCTTTTGTGGACAGCACCCAGCAGACCGTTACCGGTGACGTAAAACTCAAGCTCTACAAGGGCAACATTATTGATGCGGGCGTGTCTTCTCCTTATTCCTTATACGATGAAGACATCGCAACCTTCGATGAGGATCAGGTTTACAATCAGAAGGATGCTGACGGATTCATCAACTTGTTCGGCCTTCCGATGAAAATTCAAGGCAAGAAAAAGCAGAAGATGAAGAAATAATACACAATCCATAATTGAAGATTTTCCGTTTGCTGCGGTGGTATTCCTTTTTACGGAATGTCACCGCAGTACCAGTCGGGAACAAATTAAGCAAATATAGAGGAGGCAATCCAACGTGAAACTTTGGGCCGGACGTTTTCAAAAAGAAATCGATAAAAAGACGAACGATTTTAATTCATCTATTTCCTTCGACAGCCGCATGTACAAGGAAGATATTGAGGGTAGCATCGCGCACGCGACGATGCTTGGCTCCTGCGGCATTATTGAAAAGCAGGAATCGGAAACCATTTGCGCCGAACTGCAGAATATTCTGAACGAAATAGAAGCCGGTTCTTTGAAAATCGACCCAAACGCGGAGGATATTCACACCTTTATTGAGGGTGAACTCACCGCCCGACTCGGTGCGGCGGGCAAACGTCTGCACACCGCGCGCAGCCGCAACGATCAGGTGGCACTTGACATTCGCCTGCATCTAAAAAAAGAATGCGACGCCTTGTCCGGCCAACTCAGGGAATTGATTGCGGTGCTTTGTGAAAAAGCGAAGCAGAACAGCGCAACGGTTATGCCGGGATACACCCATATGCAGCGTGCGCAGCCCATTACCTTCGGTCACCATTTGCTGGCATACGCCGAAATGCTCCTGCGTGACTTGGGCAGACTTCAGGACGCAAAGGCACGCATGGATGAACTGCCGCTCGGTTCCTGCGCGCTTGCCGGAACCACCTATCCGCTTGACCGTGAACTTACCGCGAAACTGCTTGGTTTTTCACGCGTGACGAACAACAGTCTGGATGGCGTTGCAGACCGCGATTTCTGCGTGGAGTTAGCTTCCGCCATTTCTCTCGCGATGGTGCACCTTTCCCGTTTTTCCGAAGAAATTATTCTTTGGTGTTCTTGGGAATTCAAATTTGTGGAGCTGGACGACGCGTTTTCCACCGGCTCCAGCATTATGCCGCAGAAAAAGAACCCGGATATCGCGGAACTGGTTCGCGGAAAATCCGGCCGTGTATTCGGTGACCTGATGACCCTGTTAACTATGATGAAGGGTTTGCCGCTTGCCTATAACAAGGATATGCAGGAGGACAAGGAAGCAATTTTTGACGCGGTGGATACACTTCGGATGTGCTTGACCGCCTTTATCCCGATGATTGATACCATGAAGGTTCTGCCGGAAAACATGCGCAAGGCGGCGGCAAAAGGATTTATCAACGCGACGGACTGCGCGGATTATCTGGTAGGGAAGGGTTTGCCGTTCCGCGATGCCTACAAAGCGACTGGAACCCTGGTTGCACTGTGCATTGAAAAGGGCGAAACATTGGAGAGCCTTCCGCTGGAAGAATATAAAAAAATCTGTTCCGAATTTGATGAGGGCGTTTACGACGCTATTTCTCTTGAAAAATGTGTAAATGACAGAAAAGTAATCGGCGCACCGGCACCGCAAAACGTGCTGGCACAAGCAGAAAGAGTTTTGGAGAAGGTGAAGCAATCATGATTAAAGCGGGAATTGTGGGCGCGACCGGCTATGCGGGCGCGGAACTCGTCAGGCTGTTAATCGGTCACCCGCAGGTGGAAATCGCGGCAGTGAGTTCTGTCAGCTTTGAGGGGCAGAGGATCAGCGACGTGTACCCCGCCTACTATCAACTGTGCGATATGGTCTGCGGCACACAGGAAGAAGTGGTTGCGGTAAGCGACGTGATTTTTGCGGCACTTCCGCATGGACTGAGCCAGGACTTGGCACAGATTTGCTGCGACAGCGGCAAAGTCTTCATTGACCTTGGAGCCGACTTCCGTTTGGAGGATGAAGCGGATTATCAGGAATGGTACGGTGGTACGTTCCAAAACAAAGAACTGCACGAACAGTCGGTTTACGCGCTGCCGGAACTGTTCCGCGAACAGATACAAAACAAAAAGGTAATCGCAAACCCCGGCTGTTACACAACGGCGGTTCCGCTTGCACTTGCTCCCGCCGTGAAAAACGGTTTGGTGAAACCCGAGGGCATTATCGCGGACTGCAAGTCCGGCGTTACGGGGGCGGGACGAAAGCCGACGCAGAATACCCATTACCCCGATTTAAACGAGGGATTTTCCGCTTATAAGGTTGCAGTGCACCGACATACGCCGGAGATGGAGCAGACTCTTTCCCACATGGCAGGCAAAAAAATCACCCTGACCTTTGTGCCACACCTGCTGCCCATTAACCGCGGAATTTTAGCTACATGCTACGCAAAACTGAACGAAGGCGTTACTGAACAACAGGTTCGGGATACCTACCAAAGCATGTACGAAAATGAATACTTCATTCGTTTGCTGCCAAAGGGCAGAACGGCAGATATAAAAAATGTGCGATGCTCCAATTTCTGCGATATCTCCCTTCACATGGATGAGCGAACCGGGACTTTAATTGCTATTTCTGCTATTGACAATATGGTGAAGGGCGCAGCCGGTCAGGCCATTCAAAACATGAACATCGCATTTCATTTGGACGAAAAAACAGGCTTAATGCTTGTTCCGCCGGCTTTTTAATCTACGGCATTCGGTGAATACCATATAATTTAATTAATTGGGAGGAAATTCTCATGACATACAAACTGATTGACGGGGGCGTAACGGCCGCGCAGGGATTTACCGCTTCGGGTATTCACTGCGGAATTCGCCAAAACAAAGCCAAACCGGATTTGGCGCTGATATATTGCGAAAAGCCATGCAACGCGGCGGCGGAGTATACATTGAACTTGGTAAAGGGCGCTCCGATTCTGGTTACCAAAAAACATCTTGCCGACGGCACCGCACAGGCGGTCATTTGCAACAGCGGGAACGCAAATACCTGTAATGCGGACGGCGAAGAAAAGGCTGAAAAAATGTGCCAAATTGCGGCAGATGTGCTGCACATCGACCCGAAAAATGTAATTGTTGCTTCCACCGGTGTAATCGGGCAGGTTTTGCCGATTGAACCGATTGAGAACGCGGCTTCCGAACTTGCGGCGGTTTTGTCTCCAACCGGCTCCGCAAAAGCGGCGGAAGCGATTATGACGACAGATACCATGCGTAAAGAGGTTGCAGTGGAAGCAGTTATCGGCGGCAAAACCGTGAAAATCGGCGGTATCGCAAAAGGCTCCGGGATGATTCATCCCAATATGGGCACGATGCTTTGCTTTCTTACAACAGATGCGGCAATCTCCACAAAAATGCTGAATTTGGCTTTGCACAGTGCGGTAGAAGAAAGCTTTAATATGGTGAGTATTGACGGTGATACTTCAACAAACGACACTATTTCCATTATGGCTTCCGGTTTAGCGCAGAATCCATGCATTGATTCCTGCAACGCGGACTATAAAGTCTTTCAGGAGGCACTCACTCAGATTTGTGTGGAGCTTTCCCGCAAGGTGGCAAAAGACGGCGAGGGCGCTTCCAAGCTGCTTGTGTGCCATGTGGTCGGCGCGAGAGACCTAAGTGCCGCACGCAAGGTGGCAAAGAGCGTGATTTGTTCCAGCCTGCTGAAAGCCGCTATGTTCGGCGCGGATGCAAACTGGGGACGTGTGCTTTGCGCCATCGGTTACGCGGGTGCGGATGTGAACATCAACGCCGTGGATGTTGCATTTGAGTCGGCGGCCGGAAAAATTGATGTTTGCAAAAACGGCGCCGGTATTGCGTTCAGTGAGGAAAAGGCAAAGGAAATCCTGTTAAAGGATGAAATCAATATCTTGGTGACGCTGCATGAGGGCGGTGCCTGCGCAAAAGCATTCGGCTGCGATTTAACCTATGATTATGTGAAGATTAACGGGGATTACCGTTCTTAATCTTTATTGGCGGTCTTCATTGCCTTTGCCCCGGCAGGGGCAGGATTATAAAAGCATAAAAGAGGTCGGATTCATGAACATATCCAACAGTGACAGAGCGCAGGTACTGGTAAAAGCGCTGCCCTACATTCAAAAATACGCGGGAAAAACCATCGTAGTAAAGTACGGCGGAAACGCCATGGTTGACGAGAATCTGAAGGATGCTGTGATGAGCGACATCGTGCTGATGCAGTTGGTCGGCATCAACGTGGTGCTGGTGCACGGCGGAGGGCCGGAAATCAGCGCGATGCTGAAGAAGATCGGCAAGGAAAGCAAGTTTATCAACGGTCTGCGTTACACCGATGAAGAGACCATGGACATTGTGCAGATGGTTCTTGCGGGCAAGGTCAACAAAGACCTGGTTCAGCTTTTGGAAAGCCACAGCGGGCGCGCGGTCGGGCTTTGCGGTTTAGACGGCGGCATGCTGAAAGCGCAGAAGGTGATATCCGGGGAAGATTTGGGGTTTGTCGGTGAAATCACCGAAGTGAATACCGATATCATCACCAACGCAACCACCAACGGCTATGTACCGATTATTTCCACGGTGGCGGGCGGCTATAACGGGGAAGTGTACAACATCAACGCGGATATTGCCGCGGCTCGCATTGCGGCTCAGCTGGGCGCACTGAAACTGATTTTGATGACAGATGTGCGCGGCTTGCTCCGTGATAAAGACAACGAGGATACCATTATTCCGGTGGTAAACGTGAGCGATGTGCCGAAGCTGCAAATGCAGGGCATTATTTCCGGCGGTATGATTCCGAAAATTGACTGCTGTGTAGAGGCAGTGCGCCGCGGCGTGAACCGCGCCCACATTATCGACGGCAGAATTCCGCATTCCATTCTGATCGAACTTTTCTCTGACGAAGGAATTGGAACCATGCTGTATTGAGCAATACAAATCTCTCTGTCCCTGCGGGGACATGGCTCCCTTTTGCGAGGAGACTGCATCACTTTGTCACTGCGGTGGCCTCTCCTTTTAGCAAGGGAGGGGTGGTCTGATATCTATGGAGCATTGGTAATCCGTTCGCTCCACGCCCCAGCGGAGCGAAAAGGGCGGCTTTGCCGCCCTCACCCCCTAGTTAGCGCGCGGGAGCGCGCAACAGTTGATAAGGACATGAAAGTAAATTTATTCTGCAAAATGAGGTGACAATGTTGAATTTTGAAACGCTGAAAAGCAAACATAATGACAATATAATGCCGAGCTACAGCCGCTTTGACGTGGCGCTTGTAAGCGGCAAGGGTGCCGTTGCGGTGGACTGCGGTGGGAGAGAATATGTTGATTTTACCAGCGGCATCGGCGTAAATTCGCTGGGCTACTGTGACGACAAATGGGTGAGCGCGGTGTCGGGGCAGGCGGCGGCTCTCCAACATATTTCCAATTTGTATTATAATCCGGTTTCCACCGAGCTTGCCGCAAAGCTTTGTGAGCTAACTGGATTGGATAAAGTGTTTTTTGGGAATTCCGGCGCGGAGGCAAATGAATGCGCGATTAAACTGGCCCGCAAATACAGCAACGATAAATATGGAGATAACTCAAAACGCAATGAGATTGTCACCCTGCAAAATTCTTTTCACGGACGCACCGTGACGACACTTGCCGCTACCGGTCAGGATCATTTCCACGAGCATTTCTATCCGTTTACCGAAGGCTTTTCTTATGCACAAACCAATATGGAGAGCATAAAAAGTACGGTAAGTGAGAAGACCTGCGCTGTGCTGATTGAACTGATTCAGGGGGAAGGCGGTGTTTGCCCGCTGGATAAAGCGTTTGTGCAGGACCTGCGCGCGTTCTGTACGGAAAAAGATATTCTTCTTATGATCGATGAAGTACAGACCGGTGTCGGTCGTACCGGCGCACTGTATTGCTACCAAAACTATGGCATTCAGCCGGACGTAATTACCAGTGCGAAAGGTTTGGGCGGTGGGCTTCCAATCGGCGCGTGTCTGTGCCGGAAGGGTCTTGGCGAAGTATTGAACAGCGGCATGCACGGTTCGACCTTTGGAGCAAACCCTGTCGTCTGCGCCGGTGCACTCGCGGTGCTCGACCGTGTTGCAAAGCCGGAATTTTTAGCGGAGGTTCAGGCAAAAGGCGAATATATCCGCTGTAAGTTAAGTAAAATGAAGAATGTGGACTTTGTCCGCGGCATGGGACTGATGCTCGGTATTGGTCTGAAAACGGGTACGGCAAAGGAAGCTGCCGCCGCATGTGCAAAAAACGGACTGCTCATTTTAACCGCGAAGGATTTACTGCGTATGCTGCCGCCGCTGACGATTCGCTACGAAGAAATCGACAAGGGCTTGGCAATTTTGGAGCAAGTGATTGGCTGAAAAGTATCTCTCTGTCGCAAAAGGCGGCGAACCGGCCTCAGCTCATGGATAAGACGCAACATAAATATACAGGAGGAAAGATATGAAACACCTATTAAAAATGCTTGACCTGACTACGCAGGACATCACCGACATTCTGAATCTGGCAGACCAGCTCAAATATGAGCAGAAGCACCGCATTGAACACCACTATTTAGCGGGAAAAACTCTTGGTATGATTTTTGAAAAAGCATCCACCAGAACTCGTGTTTCGTTTGAAGCCGGTATGTATCAGCTTGGAGGACTGCCGATTTTTCTTTCCTCCAACGATTTGCAGATTGGCCGCGGCGAACCGGTTCAGGATACCGCCCGCGTGCTCTCCCGCTATTTGGACGGCATTATGATTCGTACTTTCAAGCAGTCAGAAGTGGAAGACCTGGCAAACTACGGCAGTATACCGATTATTAACGGTCTGACCGATTTTTCACATCCGTGCCAGATTTTAGCGGATTTGATGACCATCCGCGAGTACAAGGGCAGTCTGGAAGGACTGAAAATGTGCTTTATCGGTGACGGCAACAACATGATGAATTCGCTGATTGTCGGCGGATTGAAAATGGGGATGAAGGTTTCGGTGGCCTGCCCGGAAGGCTATCATCCGGACGAACGTGTGCTGAAATTTGCGGCAGATTATCCGGTATTCAGTATGAGCGATTCTCCGAAAGAGGCCGCAAAAGACGCGGATGTTGTTATTACGGATGTCTGGGCATCTATGGGACAGGAGAGCGAGGCACAAAAACGCCGTGAAGCGTTTCAGGGCTACCAGATCAACGACGAAATTATGGCATTGGCCAAAGGTGATGCTTTGGTAATGCACTGCCTGCCGGCTCACAGGGGTGAGGAAATTACCGCCGAAGTATTTGAGGCGCACGCCGCGGAAATCTTTGACGAGGCGGAAAACCGTTTGCACGCGCAAAAGGCCGTACTGGTAAAATTACTGAAAGACTGATTTTTTATTTATAAGGATGCCCGCAGTTTTCCGTGAGGAAAGCTGCGGGCATTCTGCTGTGCAGGCTTATTCCAATGCTAAGATTGGCTATTTGGTCAGAATACCGTTGTCAGAAAAGAGAAGAATCAGGATTTGTTCTTCGTTCCCGGTTTTGGCATTGATATAAACCAGCACTTTATCGTTATTTTCACCGTCGCATAAAAACTCATAACATAAAACCTCGTTCAGACCGGCGCTTGGAATAACCACCAAATCCGACTGCCGTATTTTCAGGCGGCTGCTTACGCTTTTTCTGGCCGTTGCCTCACTGATGACCGGTTTTTCCGCCGGTCGTTTGTGGTGATTCATCAAAAAGCCGGTCGCGTTGTATTGTACGATTTGGCCGTTGTCCAGCGCGACGGATACCTTGATTAAATCCGGGTAGTAAACGATTTTATTTTCGGTATACGCATAGTTAATGGTACAGATATTATCGTTGATGACATAGTAGCTTTCATGAAGCCCCGATAAGTTGTTTGTTTTGAAAAAAGCCTGCGCTTTTTGCGCTGCCGCCTTAAAATTCAGTTTGGCGGTATCCACCTTGCGGGAATTCAACATGGTGGAAATGCTGCCACCCGCTTTGGTGACTGAAATGCTGGTGCTCCCGCCCGTAAAATTATACGTGGGAAGATTTCCGGCACTGTCATTGGTGTGGGTGAGCGCAGATTGATTTACACCCAAGAATTCCGCCGCTGCATTCTGTGCGTTTCCCTGCAGAATCTGCTCTTTTCCCTGTAAAAATTGCGGTTTTTTTTGCGCGATATGGTCGGAAAACGGTCCGTCGTAAAGCAGGACGGGATAATTGGCAAAATCCTTTGCGGTTTCCTGCAGATTATCGCTTAACGCTGGCTTTACGTCATCCAGATTGTTCAGAATCTGCTGCGTTTCGCCGATTGCGATGCTTCCATCCCCAAACTGCTCCGAAACGTCCGCAAGGTCGTTTTTTAATGTGGTTGCGTATTTTTTTAAACTTTCAATGGATTTGAACTCATCGTCGGTAATCTTGTTTCCGGCAGAAATCTGAACAGCGATAGAGCTGGAAAAATCGCCCACCTGCGAAATAAATTTATTGACGTTTATCAGCTCGTCACTTTTCAGCGGCAGAGCGGCAAGTGCCGCTTTGGCACCGCTTGATTCGCGCATCAGCTTTCCGGCAATGCCGTTTTGCTGGGGAATGGTGTTGGCGTAAACTGCCTTCGTCAGCGTGGATTCGATATTGGAAACATAGGCATTTAAATCAGTCAGCGCGCGCTGGTAGCTATACTCTAGGTTCCGGCGGTATTTGCCTGCCAGCATGTATCCGCTGACCGTAGTACCGCCCAGTACCAGTATGATGGCAATTGTCACACTGATAATTTGTATTTTTCTTCTGCGTGTCATTTTCTTAACCATCCTTTCACTCGCTATTGCTCTATTTTTTTCCATTATTCTTGAAATATGCGGGGAAGACGGCAATATTTGCCCGCTTCATCTCTCGAAATTTGGGTATGGACAGTCACGCGAGGGCGAAACAGAGCTCACTGTGCAATTTGAATTGTGAATATTTTGTTAAATCAAATGCGGCAAGGCGAAGGAATTGAAAGAATTCGAGATTTGTAGTTGAAATATTTATGCAAGTTGTGTAAAATATACGTATATATTATATTTTCTGCAAAATCGTATATTTTCGAATATCAATCTGTATTGGATTTATGGGGCTTTGTAAATTTGTGAAAAATTAAAAACAGCTAAAAGTGAGGGAGAATCATGTCAAACAGATTATTTCAGGGAGTTATTCACCAAATGCGCGATGCAATTGACAGAACGATTGGTGTAATAGATGAGACTTCCGTAATCATTGCGTGCAGTGAGCTTGGCCGTATCGGCGAAGTGAATGACAGCATTACGGCGGAAACCTTGGCTTCACCGAATACCTTTGTGGTAAACGGCTATACGTACAAATCTTTCGGCAGCCGTCCGCGTCCCGAATACGCGGTGTTTGTCTCCGGCAATGACAGCGAGGCTGTAAAATTTGCCAATCTTTTAGCAATTTCGCTCAACAGCATCAAGCAGTATTACGATGAAAAATATGACCGCGGCAACTTTATCAAGAATGTTATTCTTGATAATATTCTTCCGGGTGACATTTATCTGAAAGCGCGCGAACTGCATTTCAACGCGGATGTCAGCCGCGTGTGCATGCTGATTAAAATTACGAACAAGTCCGACATTTCCGCTTATGATGTCGTGCAGAATTTGTTCCCGGATAAGACCAAGGACTTTATCATTAATATCAATGAGAACGATATTGCGCTTGTCAAAGAAATCCGTGCTGGCATTGAGCCCAAGGATTTGGACAAACTGGCCAGTTCAATTGTGGATACGCTTTCCAGCGAATTCTATACGCACTGTGTTGTTGGTATCGGTACTACGGTTACCGGCATTAAAGATTTGGCGCGTTCCTTTAAAGAGGCACAGGTTGCATTGGAAGTCGGCAAGGTATTTGATACCGAAAAGTCGATTGTCAGCTATGACAATCTGGGCATTGCACGCCTAATTTATCAACTGCCCACCACACTATGTGATATGTTCTTAAAAGAAGTATTTAAGCGCGGTTCCATCGAGTCCCTTGACCACGAGACATTGTTTACGATTCAGCGCTTTTTCGAGAACAATCTGAACGTTTCCGAAACATCGCGTAAACTTTTTGTACACAGAAATACGCTGGTATACCGTTTGGAAAAAATTAAGAAGATTACCGGTTTGGACCTTCGTGAATTTGAGGATGCCATTGTGTTCAAAGTTGCTCTTATGGTAAAAAAATACCTTTCCTCCAATCCTGTAAAATTCTAGAATTATATTTGGAAAATAAAAAATTACAAATTTATTACAAATTATTTCAAATCTGGAATAATAATACCTTCACCCATTGGTATCATGTTAACATACCAATGGGTGTTAATTTATCGTTTGTTTGTGTAAAAACACAAGCAAAAACGCTTCTTTTTTGAGATTTAGACAAACATACTCCGTAAAGGCCATTTGTGAAAGCGTTTTCTTATCTCTATGAAAGATGTGTGTCAGGAATACGGGAATAATGAATATTATGGAGCGATTAAATTGATAGAATTTAAGGACGTATCAAAAATTTATCCGAACGGAACTCAGGCGCTCAAACATGTGAATTTGAATGTTGACAAGGGCGAATTTGTTTTTATCGTCGGTTCTTCCGGCGCAGGAAAGAGCACCTTTTTAAAGCTGATTATGTGCGAAGAAAAGTCAAGCGCGGGCGAGGTGATCGTAAACGGGCGCAAACTTTCCACCGTGAAAAAGCGAGACGTACCCTATGTACGCCGCACGATGGGAATCGTTTTTCAGGATTTTCGGCTGATTGACAATATGACGGTTTATGACAATGTCGCATTTGCGATGCATGTGGTTGGCGCTTCCAATCGAGATATTCGCAAGCGCGTACCCTACATATTGAGTTTGGTGGGTCTGAAAGACAAGGCCAAACATCACCCCGGGGAGCTTTCCGGCGGCGAACAGCAGCGTGTCGGTCTAGCAAGAGCGCTGGTGAACAACCCCAGCATGATTATCGCGGACGAGCCTACCGGTAACGTGGATCCGGCTCTGTCTTTTGAAATTGTTGATTTACTGAGTGAAATAAATCGCAGAGGAACCACCATATTGATGGTCACCCATGAGCATACTTTGGTTAAACATTTTCACCGTAGAGTGATCGAGATTCACGACGGCACCATTGTGGCGGACTCTGCTGCTTTGGAGGTGTCCCATGAGATTTAGTAGTATTCGTTACCTCATGAAAGAGGGCGTAAAAAATATTTGGAGCAACCGCACGATGAGTCTTGCCTCCGTTGCGGTGCTTGTTTCGTGCTTGATGCTGACAGGTGCGGCCGTATTGTTTTCCATTAATATCAGCAACGCAATGCAGGCCGTGGAGGACAACAACAGCATTACCGTTTATATGACCGATAATTTGCCTACACTGAAATCAGCGCAGGTTGGCGAAGAAATCCGCAAGCTCCCCAATGTAGCAACCTGTGAGTTCGTTCCTAAGGACGAAGCGGTAGAACGTTACATGCGTATTTTAGGTGATGACGGCACGATTTTTGAGGGCCTGACCGGCAAAGACAATTTTTTACCGGATGCTTTCAAGATTTCAATGAAAGATTTGAGTAAATACAATGAGACCGCGGCAAAAATCAAAGCGATTGCGGGTGTAAGCCGTATCAATGACTATTCCGAGATTGCAACCAAGCTGACCAATTTGAACCGTTTGGTAACAACCGCCGGATTTTGGATTGTGCTGCTGTTAAGTGTGGTTTCTTTGTTTATTATTTCCAACACCATTCGCGTTACTATGTTCACAAGGCGTTTGGAAATCAGCATTATGAAGTCAGTGGGTGCTACCAACGGATTTGTTCGTCTGCCGTTTGTTGTGGAAGGCATTTTAATCGGAATTCTCTCCGGTGCATTGTCCAGCTTGCTGCTCGATATTATTTACAGCAAGATGCTGACAGCGGTATCCAGTCTGGTACCTTCGTTCAGCCCGATTCCGATTGACTCCATGCTGGGAAGCATCACCCTTTGCTTTGTCGGAGCAGGTATTCTGTTTGGAGCAATCGGCGGTATGATATCCATAAGTAAATACTTAAAGAAAGAAGGAGCGGAAGTTGCTGGTTGGTAAAAAAATCGGAAAGATTCTGGTTGCTGTAATTCTTGCCGCTTCGCTCGCATTCGCTCCCGGCATACTGTCCAAGCCGGTGCAGGCGGCGTCAAACTTAAGTGATTTACAAAGTAAGCAGGCGGCATTAAAGCAGCAGCAGGCGGCGGTAGCTGCAAAGCTGAAAACTTTGAAAGCCGATCAATCCCAAAAGGTTGCATATAAAAATGCACTCACGTCCCAGATTAGTACGGTTGAGGCTCAAATTGATAATTACAACGCGCAGATTAATACACTCAACAAAAACATAAAAGCCAAAACAGCTGAAATTTCGGCAAAGCAAGCCAATATTTCAGCGAATTTTGAAAAGCTCAAGGAACGGGTGCGCGCCCTGTATTTAATGGGCGAGGCTTCGAATCTCGAAATTATTTTAGACGCCAAAAATATTACCGATTTTGCGGACAAAACCGAAATGCTGCGTGCAATCTCCAAGCACGACACACAGCTTATCAACTCGCTAAAAGCGGATTTGAAATCTATACAGGCTCAAAAGGCAGAGATTGAAGCGAGCCGCACACAGGTTGCCACAGCAAAAACAGCATTGGATTCGAAAAACAGTGAATTGACCGCACTTGCAAAAGAGGCGCAAACCGTTGTTAATGAGATTAACGCAAACGTAAGTGCCACAAGCGCACAAAAATCATCGCTTTCGAAACAAATAGAAGCAACCGATGCGGCGATCGATCAATGGTATAAAGAGTATTATGCTCATCAAAGCAGCAGTACAAGCGGCAGCGGCGGCTATGCCAGTGTGGGCAAATTCACATGGCCGCTTCCAGGTGTCACTTATATTTCCAGTTATTATGGGGAAGTAGTTGACCGTTCCAAGCCACATCCGGGTGTTGACATAGCAGGGCCTTGGGGTTCAAAAATAGTGGCTGCTGATTCCGGCAGAGTTATCCAAACAACAAGTGGCTGGGGCGGAGGATACGGCAACAGCATTTACATCGATCACGGTAACGGATATTCCACCCGTTACGGTCATTGCAGTTCTATCTGTGTGAGTGTCGGTCAACAGGTTACCAAAGGACAGGTGATCGGTTATGAGGGCAGCACCGGTGATTCTACCGGACCGCACCTGCATTTTGAGATCCGCGTTAACGGTGTGACACGTAATCCGTTGAGTTATTTTAGCCGATAATAACCACATGGTTTTTGGAAGGAAGAGGAAAAAATTGTTTGCGGGTAAAAAATACAGAAAAAGTATTCTTGCTGTCATTTTAGCGCTTGCAATTGCATTTACTCCCGGACTCTTGTCTGCACCGGTGCAGGCTGCAACAAGCCTTTCCCAATTGCAAAGCAGGCTGGCGGATTTGAAAAAGCAGCAGGCTGCTGCTACTGATAAGCTGAAAAAGCTGAAGGCGGACAAAACGCAAAAGCTTGCTTATAAAGATACCCTTGTTGCGCAGATGAATAATGTGCAGAATCAGATTGATGTGCTCAATGCGCAAGTCAGCACACTGAACGCGAATATCAAAACAAAATCTGCTCAAATTTCTTCTAAACAGGCGGAAATCAGCAAAAATGTGGAAACGCTTAAGCAAAGAGTGCGCGCTTTGTATTTAATGGGGGAAGCCTCCAGTCTGGAAATTATCTTAAACGCAAAAAATGTTGTGGATTTTGCGGATAAGGTTCAGATGCTGCAGGCGATTACCGCACACGATACGCAGTTAATCAATGGCTTAAAAACCGATATTCAGTCCATTCAGGTGGAAAAGACTGATATAGAGGCAAACCGCGCCAAGGTTGCTGCCGCAAAAACTGAATTGGATGCCAAGAACAGCGAATTGGATGAACTGGTACAAGAAACGCAGGCGGCTGTGGCGGAAATCAGTGCCAGCGAAACCACCACCAATGCCGAAAAGCAGAAGCTTGCGGAAGAAGAAAAGAAAGAAAATGCAGCCATTGATAAATGGTATCGGGATTACTATGCGAACCTGAAGGCACAGCAAGAGAAGCAAAAGCAGCAGAACATCGGCAGCGGCGGTTATGCCAGCAAGGGCAACTTTATATGGCCTTTGGTTGGGTTCAGCCGGATTACTACTCATTTTGGCGAACCGGACACCAGAGGAATACCGCATTTAGGCATTGATATTGGGGGTGCCGGCATTTATGGACAGCCGATTTTGGCTGCGGATTCCGGTAAAATAATGCTCGCGGTAACGGACGGCTGGGGCGGCGGCTACGGCAACTGTATCTATATCGACCACGGCAACGGCTATTCCACTCGCTATGGCCATTGCAGCAAGGTTTATGTGAAAACAGGTCAGCAGGTTACCAAAGGACAAAAAATTGGCCTTGTGGGCAGTACGGGCAGATCCACTGGGCCGCATCTGCATTTTGAAATCCGTGTTTATGGAGTCGCCAAAGATCCGTTCCAGTGGTTTAAACGTTCCTGATATTAATTCTTATCATCAAAAATGTGCGATGCGCACGCGGACGGAATATGTATGCCGTTGATGTATGCATGTTTTGTCTGTCCGAAAGGATGACAACTTTTATGAGTAAAAAGCTTTCCTTGGGTGCGGTTCTCTCGCTTGTTGCGATTACCGCGGCGATTACGGTTTCGCTCACCTATGTCTATGCGATGAACAATTTTAATACCAAAATGGCAGATGTGAACAAGCGACAGGTAATGTATACCAAGCTGAACGAGATTGATCAAAAAGTTCGTCAGGACTATATCGGGAAAATTGATGAGGATGTTTTGAACGACGGGATTTGCGCCGGATATATTGCGGGTTTATCCGACGTAAACGGAAAATATATGTCCGCCGAGAAGTATAAAACGTATTTAACCGGTACGTCCGGCAAAAATATCGGTGTCGGAATCCAAACCATTCAAGACGACGACGGCAATATGGAAATCATTGAGGTTCTGCCGAATTCCGCCGCTCAGAAGAGCGGCATGAAGAAGGGCGATGTCATTGTTGCGATTGATGGAAAAGAAATCAGCCGTTTAACTTACGGCGAAGCACTCAATCAATTGGATGGCAAAGCAGGCTCTACCGTGAACTTTACTGTTTTGCGGCCAATCATTACGACGGATGGTGCTGCGGATGCCGCAAAAGCTGCAACACAGGTTCAAACAACGCAAACTTTCACCTTTACTGTTACCCGTGCGGAATACAAAGCCAACACGGTGACTTCCGCGTTGATTAACGGGAACGTCGGTTACCTGCGGATTAGCAATTTTACCGATGAGACCGTGGATTCGTTTGCCAAAGCGGTTTCGAATTTTACCGCACAGAAAGCAGTCGGACTGGTGATTGACCTTCGAAACAATTCCGGCGGAAACGTTGCTTCCATGGCAAAAGCGCTGGATGTCCTGCTGCCGGCTGGCAATACGGTCAGTTATGTGGATAAGCAGGGGAAAACCACAGTGGAATTTACCTCGGACGCAAAACAAACCACGCTGCCGGTCAGCGTGATTGTCAACCAAAGCACCTTCGGCGCGGCGGAACTGTTTGCGGCGGACATTCGGGACGATAAAAAAGGATTGCTGATCGGCGAAAAAACAGCCGGCTATGGTACCAAGAATCAAGTGCTTCCGCTTTCCGATGGCTCCGCAATTATCCTGTCTGTCGCCAACTATGTCACCATGGGCGGGAAGGCCTTCAGCGGCATGGGCGTTGATGTGGATATCCAAAAATCTCTGACACCTTCACAAAAAAGTTTGCTGGATAGAAGATCACTTGCAAGCGGAGACGATTCTCAGCTGCAGGCGGCGGTTTCCGCGTTAATCCGACAAGGTGCGACGGTAAAGGTAATTCCGGGGACACAAACCGCTTCAGCGGCATCCGAATCGTCTTCCTCCGCCGATTCAAATGCTTCGCAGACAAATCTTGACTAATTGAAATGCGGAATGGGCATGCTTATGGCGTGCCCGTTTTGTTTACGGAAATTTCATTGACAGGAAGCGCATTATTCACTATAATGTACTTATTGCGAAAAAATGCTTATATTTCGATTTTATAAAATTTACGAATCAATATCATTTGTAAGGTGGTAATGGATAGATGGCAAAACAGATTATTTTGACTCAGGAAGGCTTAGACAGCCTGGAACAGGAACTGGAAGAATTAAAAACTGTAAAACGCAAAGAGATAGCGGAAAAAATTAAGGTTGCGCTTTCCTTTGGGGATTTATCGGAAAACAGCGAATACGATGAAGCAAAAAATGACCAGGCCATTATGGAAGCGCGTATCGCGGACATTGAGGTCATGCTGAAAAACGTAAAGCTGATTGATGAAAGTGAACTGAGCACGGCAAATATTCATATCGGTTCAAAAATCCAAGTACGGGTTACGGCTCCGAACGGTGCGGTCAGTGAAAAAGATTATAAACTTGTGGGCTCCAATGAGGCGGATCCGCTGCTGGGTCGTATCTCGGACGAATCTGTGGTTGGTAAAGCACTGCTTGGTCACACAACCGGAGATACAGTTGAAATTGAGGTACCGGCCGGCGTGATGAAATATGAGGTACTTTCCATATCGAAGTAACATTCATGGGGCGGGAGTGAGCAGTTTCACCCTGCCCCTGCCTTTTTAAGCAGAAACAGTAAATAGAGATTATACGCGGAATTCGTATGAACAGGGAGAATGAAGACATGAGCGAGCAGACAAAAAAGCCAATGGAACAGCCGGAAGAGGAAAAGGATATCAGCGAACTGCTGCAAATTCGCAGAGATAAGCTGACAGCCTTGCAGCAGGAAGGAAAAGACCCGTTTTACATTACCACCTGTGACCGTGACATCACCGCACAGGAGATTGTGGACCGCTTTGAAGAATTGGAAGGAAAAGACGTGTGTATTGCGGGCCGTATTATGAGCTGGCGTGATATGGGAAAAGCCAGTTTTATGGATATTCATGACCGCACTGGCCGTATGCAGATTTATCTTAAAATTGACCAAATTGGAGAAGAAAGCTATCACGATTTGGCAAAGTGGGATATCGGCGATATCGCAAGCGTATCCGGCTATGTATTCCGTACACGCAGAGGCGAGATTTCGGTGCACGCAAAATCGGTTCAGCTTCTTGCAAAATCTTTACTGCCGATGCCGGATAAATTCCATGGCTTGAAAGATACCGATTTGCGTTACCGTCAGCGCTATATTGACTTGATTGTGAACCCTGAGGTAAAGGATACCTTTGTCAAGCGCAGCAATATTATTAAAACGATGCGCGCGTTTTTGGACGAGCAGGGATACATTGAAGTGGAAACCCCTATGATGAATACCATTCCGGGCGGTGCGGCGGCAAGACCGTTTATTACCCACCACAACACGCTCGATATGGATTTGTATATGCGTATAGCGCCGGAACTCTATTTAAAAAGACTGATTGTCGGCGGTATGGAGAAGGTTTATGAAATCGGCCGCCAGTTCCGCAACGAAGGAATGGATGTCAAGCATAATCCGGAGTTTACGACAGTCGAATTGTATGAGGCATACACCGATTATCAGGGAATGATGAGGTTGACCGAAAATATGATTCATGCCTGTGCGGAGAAGGTTTGCGGAAGCGAAACCATTACCTATCAGGGTGAGGAAGTAAACCTTTCACTGCCGTTTAAGCGTCTTTCTATGAACGATGCGGTCAAACAATATACAGGCGTGGACTTTGATTCCTTTGCGGGCGATACGGCACGCGCAAAGGAAGAAGGCACAAAGCTGAAATTAGAAATCAAGCCGGCTCATACATGGGGCGATATCCTGAATTTGGCATTCGAAGCGTATGTTGAGGAGAAGTTGGTTCAGCCAACCTTTATCTATGATTATCCGGTTGAAATATCTCCGCTCACGAAGCGCAAAAAAGACAGACCGGAGTTGGTAGAGCGTTTTGAACTGTTCATCACGCGACGCGAATTTGCAAACGCATATTCCGAACTGAATGACCCGATTGACCAGCGTGAACGTTTTAACCGTCAGGTGGAACTGCGTGAAGCAGGTGACGAAGAAGCCAATATGCTCGACGAGGACTTTTTGACTTCTTTGGAATACGGAATGCCGCCGACAGGCGGAATGGGCATGGGTGTTGACCGACTGGCCATGCTGTTGACGGACAGCGCATCCATTCGCGATGTACTGCTATTCCCAACTATGAAACCGAGGGAGTGATTGGTTTGGCACGCGAAAGATATTTGTTGAACAAAGACGAAGAAACCATACACAAAGCCGATGCGGAAATAAAGGCGGACACCAAAAAATCAAAGATGGAGAACTTTTGGTTTTACCACAAGTGGCATATGCTGATTGTGGCTGCCGCCTGTCTGCTTGTGTTCTGGTTTGTGCATGATATAGTTACAAAGGTGGAACCGGATTACCAAATCGGTTTGCTTACGCAGGATACCTTTCAGAACGACGTAATGGACAGCCTGCAAACTGAAATTGCAAAATATGGAAAAGATTTGAACGGTGACGGTAAGGTTGTTGTGCAGATCAATTCATATCCGATTACACAAAGCGATACTTCTTCCCAAACGGATACCAGTTCGCTGAATCCCAGTATCAATATGAACATACAGCAGGATCAGGCCATGCGTGTAAAATACATGGCAGACCTAACAGCCGGAACCAGTATCATTTTTTTAACGGATGATACCAGTTTTCAGAACCAACAGAAAGCCAATTCAGTTTTTGCCTATACAGACGGTACCACACCGAAAACAGGTGCTACCGATTACGAGAAGATGCGTGTTTCCTGGGATCAATGTAAAGTGCTGTCACAGTTTAAAATCAGCACCAGCCAGCTTCCTCAGAGCGATGTACAGAAGATTTTAAGTAAACTTAGTATTTCCCTGCGTGTAAATACTACCACAAAAGGGGATGCAAACAGCTATTATGCACAGTCAAAAGCATTATTTAATAAGTTAGTAAATGGAAAATAACCCGCTGCAGCCCGGTTGAAACATACCTATAGAAAATCATGAAAATAGGAGTGAATGACAATGAGAAGCGATTTGATGAAAGACGGCCCAGAACGCGCACCGCACCGGTCTTTGCTGCATGCGCTCGGCCTTACTGATACGGAACTGAAACGCCCGTTTATCGCCGTAGTGAATTCTGCCAGCGATTATATTCCGGGACACCGCCATTTGAAAGAAATCGGCGAAGCGGTAAAAGCAGGAATTCGCAACGCGGGCGGCGTGCCGTTTGAGTTTAACACCATCGGCGTTTGCGACGGACTTGCCATGAACCACAGGGGCATGAAATATTCCCTGTGCTCCCGTGAACTTATTGCCGACTCCATTGAAGTTATGCTTACCGCACATCCGATTGACGCGGTTGTGTTTGTTCCGAACTGTGACAAAATCGTTCCGGGCATGCTCATGGCTGCCTGCCGCATGAATCTGCCCAGCATTTTTGTGAGCGGAGGCCCCATGCTGCCCGGAAAGCACAACGGCACGCGTTTTGGCCTTTCCGAAATGTTCGAGGCTGTTGGCAGCTACGCTGCGGGCAAAATTGACCGTGATGAACTGACTGCGCTCGAAAAGTCTGCCTGCCCGAGCTGCGGTTCCTGCTCCGGTATGTATACGGCGAATTCCATGAACTGCCTGACGGAAGCGCTGGGTATGGCACTGCCGGGCAACGGCAGTATTCCGGCAGTTTATTCCGACCGTATCCAACTCGCTAAACAGGCCGGTGAACGTATTTTGGAATTGTATAAAGAAGATATTAGGCCGAGCGATATCATTACCGCGAAAGCTTTTGAAAACGCCTTGCGCAGCGAAATGGCACTCGGCTGCTCGACCAATACGGTGCTGCATTTAACGGCGATTGCTTATGAGATGGGTGTCCCGCTGACTTTGGATACCATTGATGAAATCAGCCAAAATACGCCGCAAATCTGCAAGCTGAATCCGGCCAGTCAGGTTTTTATTACCGATCTGCATGAGGTCGGCGGCATTCAGGCCGTGCTGAAAGAGCTTTCCTGCGCGGGTTTAATCAATCAGGATATTCTGACGGTGTCCGGCACAGTCGGTGAGCGTATGAAGAATGCTCCGGACGCCGACGGCGAGATTATCCGCAAAATTGAGAACCCGTTCCGCAAAGACGGCGGTATTGCCGTTTTAAAGGGAAACATAGCACCGGAGGGCGCAGTGGTCAAGCAGGGCGCGGTTGCGCCTGAAATGATGCAGCACACTGGCCCGGCTCGCTGTTTTGACTGTGAAGAAGACGCTTCCAGCGCCATTTTGAGCGGAAAAATCAAAAAGGGCGATGTTGTTGTGATTCGCTATGAAGGACCGAAAGGCGGACCCGGCATGAGAGAAATGCTCGCTCCGACCTCATCTCTGACCGGCATGGGATTAGGCAGCAGCGTGGCGCTGATTACCGACGGACGCTTTTCCGGCGCAACGCGCGGCGCGGCCATCGGACATGTGTCGCCGGAGGCTGCGGCGGGCGGTACCATCGCTTTGATTCAAGACGGGGATATCATCGACGTGGATATTACCAACCGCAATCTAGTCCTGCACGTAAGCGATGAGGAATTGGCAAAACGCCGTGCGGAGTGGAAAGCCCCGCAAAAGGAATTGACTGGCTACATCAAGCGCTACGCAAGTCTGGTTACATCCGGTTCACGCGGCGCAGTATTTGAAAAATAAAAAACAGGCTTTGCCTGAACACAAAGGAGTGTGGCGTTGCCGTGCTCCTTTGCTTTTTAATTAGACAGAAAGGGGAAGGATATACCATACAGGATCTATAGGTTGCGGCAAATTAACCGCAGAATAATCCCTCTGTCACTGCGGTGACATCTCCTTCTGGCAAGCATGCGGAAACTTAAAATTGTTATCAAAGGGAAATATATTTAAATACAGCAGGTGAAATTGTGGAATACATAAATACAAGCGTACAAAATTTTCAGATTCGGTTTGCGTCAGAAGATGATACAGCCACCATCTTTCATTTTATTAAAGAACTTGCGGACTATGAGCATATGCTCGATGAAGTAACCGGAACGGAAGAAATGCTGCGGGACTCCCTGTTTGTTCAAAAGAAAGCAGAAGTGATAATTGGAGAATACAAAGGCGTACCAGTCGGATTCGCCCTTTTCTTTCATAATTATTCGACCTTTTTGTGCAAGCCGGGTATCTATCTGGAGGATTTGTATATTCAGCCCCAGATGCGCGGCTTGGGTTTGGGCAAGGCAATGCTTTCCTGTTTGGCAAAGCTGGCGGTGGAACGAAACTGCGGCAGACTGGAGTGGTGGTGCCTGAACTGGAACGAACACTCTATCCGTTTCTATAAGCAAATGGGAGCCAGTCCGATGGATGAATGGACAGTATATCGGGTGGATAAGCAAGATTTACAGAAATTATCGGAAAAGCTATAATTCTGAATATTTTCAAATATTCTTCACACGGGTGACACATTTCAGCTGTATACTAAAACCATACCAATAAAGAGAAATAAGTCAGTAAATAAACAGTTCATTTACAAGTTCCTCAATGAGGATTTCTATACTTTTTCATATTTCTTTCCCCCTCTATATGCCGCCCGGTACAGGGCGGTATTTTTTATGCATTCTTGTTGGCAGTGTATTGACAATACCCATGTTCGTGGTATACTCTTATTGGATATTTAGATAAACGTCTAAATAATGCTGCTGAACAATTCGTATACAAGAGAATTTAGAAGATATTACGAGAAACTCAAAGAATTTATGGCTTAATAATTTACACAAGTTTTAGTTTTTTGAAGAAAAATGCTTAAAGCCTTGCACCACAGCGAAGCGAAAAAGGGCGGCTTCACCGCCCTCACCCCCTCGGTTGGCGCGCGGGAGCACGCAATAGTCGAGTAATGCTTGAAACCATTCTAAAAATTTATCGATTTTTTAAATTACTGGTTTGTTCAGTAGACATAAAAAATAGCTAATAAAATGAGAGAAGGGGGAATTTTTCTGCATGACGTTTGGAACGCACTCTCGGACCCTACCAGACGAAAAATATTGGATTTATTGAGCAAAGAAGATTTAACAGCCGGAGAGATCGCAGACAATTTCTCCATGACGAAGCCATCCATCAGCCATCATTTGAATATATTAAAAGAATCGGAGCTGGTATTTGCCGAAAAAAAAGGCCAGCAGATTTATTACTCCGTGAATACTACCGTGTTTGAGGATATCCTTAAGTTTGCCGCCAATTTTACCAGAAAGGGAGGACAAGGCGAATGAAGTGGCCGAAAGCAGTTATTACTGTTAGTATCCTGAGTTTTATCGCACTTGTTGCCGTTCTTCCTACTTTGCCGGAGCGGCTTATGATTTATTTGAATGTTATTCCGCTTTTTAATTTTATGGCTCCAAAATGGGCGGTCTTGGCGGTCGGCGTTTTCCCCTTTGTCATTGTGACCGGCATGGTGAACTATCAAAAGCATACGAAAAAGAACGCGCAGGTCCAAAAGAACCAGCGTGTTGAAAATATTATCCTACCAGCGATTGCGTTACTGATTATTGCACTGCCGTGGGTATCGGTTCTTATAGCAAAGCAAAAGCCAAGTGAACCAAGCGTGCAAATTTACGCATTAGTTGGGGGTATCCTCGGGATTTTTATGATCGTAATCGGCAACTATATGGGAGTTGTCCGGCAGAATAAATATTTGGGGTACAAAACGCGTTGGACGATGAAAAGTGAAGAAGTTTGGCGGAAAACCAACCGCACAGCAGCGTACTTGTCTGTTATCGGCGGCGGCGTTTTGATTGTGTTTTCTGTTTTCTCTTATTTCGTGAATATGGTTTGGGTGTTTTACGTCGGTTTGATTTTGTCTCTTACTTTGCTTGCGGTTGTACCGTATGGGTACTCCTATATCGTTTATCGTGCATTACAACGGAAAGCAAAATGAAAATATGGAATGGCTGCTGTTGCGGTGCTATTCTCGAATGCCCATTCTGCCGATTGTACGGCGGAAGTGGGCATCTTACATCTCCAACAGTCTGAGCACTTCCTGCTTGTCCAGATTATTTACCGTAAAGCAGCCGGTTTTTTCGGCACCGGTACAAAGGTAAACGTTACAGCGACCGGAAAAACGCTGGACGAAAGTTTGCTTGACCGAAACGCGCTGCAGTTGTTCGCGCGGAATACAGGCTGTGTAGAGGGTTAGGCGGCGGTATCCGCTTGCCAATATCTTGTCTTTTTCAACAAACAGCACAGAGCCCTTCCATGCAAAAAAATGAATTGCCAATTGCCACAAAACAGGCGGCACGAAAAAGAACAAAAGCGGCGCAAATTCCGGATAAAACCAATAGAGTAAGCCAATAAGAACAAGCAAACAAATCAAAAGCAGCAGGGGCGTGAACAAAAAGCTGAAAAGAGCGGCTTTTGACGGACGTGTATCATTCAAGCTATTTTTTGTGGAAAATAAAGGCTTGCGGAAAATAGCTGTGAGATATTGGTACAGCTCCGGTTTTCGAATTGCCGCGAACAGCAGACTGCGATCCCCTTTTTCTTTGCCGGAGCCGAATGTATGCAGATAAGCGGAATAAAGTTTAAATACGCGCATAACTAACGTTTGTCGTATACTGACGGCACAAATAGCATCACGCGAAAGCAATTGCCGATTCTTTACGAATAAACCGCGTTGGACGGTAAGAAAATCCTCCTCGGCACGGATGACCGTATTCGGATTGGATGGAACCGTACCGATGCAAAAGTTTGCGTAATGCAGAAACTGATGAAGAAAAGCAACTGCCCACCCTGCGGCAAGCAGATATCCCAGTAATGCGGTGGCGGGGGGGATGCCGATTGCAACCAGCACATAGCTTTGATTGACGGCTTCATACAGGCGCTGCGTGAGTGCTTGGCCAACAATTTTACCGGTGCGGTTGAGCAGTGCCCCCACCAGCAAAAGACCGGATGCCGGGTTTGACCAGGATGCCGCCATAAGCAGAATGCGCTTATTTGAGGCACGGTATACCCGCTTGTGTTTTACAGTCATGGAGTTCCAAAGATTCTGTAAGCCTCTTTTATTTAAAGTCATAACAACATCTGCATTTTTTTTGCCGCCTGCCGGAGTATCCAAATAAATCTGAGCCGCGCCGATAAGGGATAGCAGTGGGTTGCATCTTACCGTAGCGGAGAGAAAGCGCTGCATGGGAATTGTTCGCCTTATTCGGAATAAAAATCCGCTTCGATAGGTGAATTCCCGGTCACCGATGTTGTAATTGCAGGAAAGGTATTGAAGAACCGCCAGTGCAAGGAAGAAAACCAGCACAGACAAATTACTGAATAAAATCCACCCTGTCGGACGGGCGAGCAGAGTTTGCACGATTGGTATGATAAGAAAAAACGCGAATTTTGAAAGATAGTTCCAAATGGTAATTGGATGCAGATGTTTAGATTTCATGACAGGTTTCCTCTATGGTGTTCAGCAGTTGTTCGGCATCGGTCAACGGAAGCTGCGGCAGGGTCGCTGCTCTTCCGATTGGATGAAGTTTGAGTGTGCATACGTGAAAAAAGCGCTGCAAGATGGTTTGCGTGCATTTGGTATAGATGATGCTGTTGAATTCCAACTGCAATTGGTTTTCAAAGAAAACACCTTTTTTCAGTTCAATGCGGGCGGGTGAAGTCTGGTACGTAAAGGAACGGTAGCGACGGGGCAGATAAACCAGAATTGAAAAGAGATAGAAAACGCTTAGCACAAGAAATAACACAGCACCCCACAGCAAAGAAAACTGCATCAGGATGCCGCAGATAAAAAACAGGGGAACCGCCAGTGCGGTTAACCAAATACGCCACAGAAGCACGGATTTTGGGGATATCTGTTTGTTCACGGCGGTTCCTCGTATTATATAGAGTAGTAGTTTTTATTGTCCCTCTCCAAGGACTATATGCTACACTGTAAAGGATACTGTGGATTGGTTTCTTGTTCCTACCACATGATGGTTTCAAGGAGGCTCCAACC
>JAEWYE010000064.1 GCA_023458755.1 Bacillota bacterium
CTCAATTAAAAACCTATATTCATAAATACAATGCTTTTCCTATGCGCCCTCTAAAGTGGCAGTCACCTAAACAGGTGCTTCATGATTTCTTTACTCTTGGTGTAACATATCATTGACAAACCTACAAAAAATCAAATAATGACAAATTCTATCAATATTTTTTAAAGCCGGATTTACAAAACAATAAATGTAAAGTGTGTAACTTTACAGACCTAGTCTAATAAGAGAATCTTCGTTTCATAAAGTGGAACCTATGTAAAGCAAATTGCCTTCACATAGGTTCTTTCCTAAGATATGGGAGCCGAATTACATCAATCCGGCTCCCATTTTATCATCATAGGCAGGCTTTGGGAATGTACCTCTTTTACCGTACGAAATTGGTAAATATTGTTTTCTCCTGCGTTGGAAACGGTATGCCTGCTTTTATACCCGCTTCCTTGCATTTTAAGAACCAGGCCATATTTCTGCCTAATACACGCATTACTTGCAAACCTTCTAAATCCTGCTGTACATCCTCCGGTGTCGTGCCATGTACCATGTTCCAATACCGTGAGGAAATAACCGGCATCTGCGATATGGTAAAATACTTGTTAAGCTGATCAAATGTGGCGGTTGTTCCACCGCGTCTGGCAGAAATGATACAAGCGGCCGGTTTTAAATAAAACGCATTTTGACCGGAATTAGAATTGGAATAAAATACGCGATCCATAAAAGATGTAATCGCGCCGCTGGCAGCAGCATAATGAACAGGTGAACCAAACACAAAGCCGTCTGCATTTTTTGCAAGTGCTACAAAATCGTTTACACAATCCGAAAAAACGCATTTTCCGATCGTTCGGCATTTTCCGCAGGCTATACAACCGGAAACCGGTTTGGTACCGATTTGAAAAAATTCGGCCTCTATGCCCTCTTCATTTAATGTTTTTGCAACCTCGCTCAGCGCTGTATAGGTGCAGCCTTTTGCATGAGGACTGCCGTTTACCAATAAGACCTTCATATTTGTTCCTCCTATCTTTCCAAGAAGACTATAACTATATTATTTTTAGCATTTCATTTTCATAGCGTGGCATACAATCCTTATTATTCAAATGTATCCGCAACATCTTCCAACAAGGTTGAAATCGGCAGATGCTGCGGGCATTGCCTTTCGCATTGTTTGCATTTGATACAGTCGGATGCCTTGCTGTGTGTTTGCGTATAATTCCCATAATAAACACCTTGTATGGAAAACCCTTTAGTCTTCGCCTGCTTTTCCGCGTTATACAAAGCAAAATATTTCGGTATAGGAATATTTTTAGGACATCCTTCAACGCAATAGCCGCAAGCGGTACATGGAATGGCAATGGAATCGTAGATGGTGGCAACCACTTTTTTCACAATGCTGAATTCTTCCTCCGTCATCGGCTGAAAGTCCTTCATGTACTCAGTATTGTCAAGTAGTTGTTCCATATTGCTCATGCCGCTGAGTACCATCATAACTCCATCATAACTGGCTGCATAACGAATTGCCCAAGATGGGACAGACATATTCGGAGCAAAGTCCTTAAACAGCTTTTCTGCCTTTTCCGGAATATTTGCCAGCGTACCGCCCTTGACGGGTTCCATGACAATAATGTCCTTGTTATGTTTTTTTACTACTTCATAGCATTTACGGGACTGAATGCTTTCGTTATCCCAATCCAGATAGTTGAGCTGAATCTGTACCACATCAACTTCCGGATGCGCAGTCAATATCTCATCCAGCAATTCGGCATGATCATGAAAGGAAAAACCAATCTTCCGGATTTTCCCTTCCTCCTTTTTCTTCTGAACAAACGCAAAGCTGTCCAATTTTCGCGCAATTTCATAATGAGCTACATTAAGACTATGAATCAAATAATAATCAAAGTACTCTACGCCGCATTTTTCAAGCTGTTCATTAAAAATGCGTTCCATATCCTCCTTTGTTTTTAAAAACATAGTCGGCAATTTAGTTGTCAGTGTAAAACTGTCACGGGGGTGCCGTTTCACAAGCGTTTCCCGAATCACATTTTCGCTTTGGTAATTATGATACATATACGCAGTATCAAAATAGGTAAATCCTCTCTCCAGAAAGATATCTACCATTTGGTTTAGTTCATCCATGTTGATGCTTGTTTCATCATTTTGATCCTTTAAAGGCAGACGCATAAACCCAAATCCTAATTTTTTCATTGTTTTCTTTCCTTCCCTCTTGACTGCAAATCAGCCAGTGTATTTTGAATTGCTTTCAGTGCTTCTGATGGATTTTCAACATTGGTTACCGCTTGTTCCATAGGGCACGGACCGGTACCGGTGCGATTGATAATAATCGGAACAAGCGTCTCGTATTCTGCGGTTACCCCGCAACGTACAAAGACGTCTACAGCCGTTTTACTCATAACAGGCGAATAAACCTCTTTCACGCCGCCCAGAACAAACAGGAGAGCGGCTGCCTTTCCGACAATTTTGTCGGCAGCAGAAAAGCCTGTGACGTTTACGCCACTTGTGAGCCATTCGATAAGGGGTGCAACGCCGTTTTTCGTACTGGTGTAAGTAACATCATCTTTACATAGCACACAGTTCAATTCACCGGTTTTAAAAATTTCTTTTGCCTTCTCTAAATCATTCATAATATTCTCTCAAGCCCTCCATGCGATACTTAAGTAATGGAATAAGTGCCCATTGCAGAACGCTCAGGAAATTCTATTGTTTCAGCGTGACGCAAATCGGGTAGAATTTTGCTTTCACCAGATCTTATCATTTCGTGTTATAAATAGTGTAACACTTTAAGTTAACTCGAAGTCAAGAGATAATTGAAACATTTTATATTTTTTCACTCATAAAATAAAGGGATTATTTTTACTCTGTTTAAGTTTGGAGCTAAAAGAAAAAGTGCAAGAAACATAAAGTCTCTCACACCATAATAAATGCGCGAAGAAAAGCAATAAAATCAATGCTGTAAAACATCCATCTAATTTGATTTTTTATTACCTTTTTTACGAAATATCAATGCGATAACAAATAGAAATATTTCCAGTCCGGATTCAACAAATAGAGCAATAAATGGAAAAGTATAATTGATAAAATAATATACGTCATTACCATTTTCAAAAGACGTAACAGTAATGATAAAGGCAAGCAACGCCGATGGGTATACAATAGGTTTGTATGTGCTTAGACCTGCGATTTGCGAAACTCCTAAACTAAATGCCCAAATTAAACTCATGGCTGACATAACGCCTGCGGCGACCGCTACCATCAGAAAAATTGCCTCTGAATGTTCGATTATGCCGCCAAAAGAAACCACTTTTGTAAGTTGAAGGCCAACATTCCTTGTAATACCGGCTCGCTCAGAACCAAAAATGCAGGTTCCTGCAATTATCTGAAATCCTAGTATAAGTGATCCCAAAGTAACAGCAACAAATTTTCCTTTAAAAGCATTTTGGGGTTTATCGCAATAAGGAATATACATGCCCATAATAATGCAAATACTGATAAAGGATAATATAAACGGTGAACCACTCAAAAAAGGAAACGGACCCTGCCTTAAAATAGGTTTTAGTGAATCAAACTTTACTAAAGGGGCCACAGATATAAATATAATAATAAAACTTAACAAATAAACAGGAGCCAGAAATTTTGTTACTCTGGCCAACACTTTTAATCCTGTTTTCGCACCAATTGCAATCAAAATAAAACATGCTGCAACCATGACATTTAGTGGTGTTTCAGGGAAAAATGTAGTGTGCAATAAAGTACAAAGACTACCGATTAAAACAGATGTTGCCACTAAAAAGAATAAACTAAACAGTGCGCCAATAAGCCTGCCTAGATATTTCCCAGTAATTGAGATGCTATATTGCACCATATTTTCTCCTGGAAAACGATTGCCCATGTAAGCATAAACAATAGCCAATACAACATCAATAAACCATGCACAGATAACCGACAGCCAGGCATCTCGGCCTGCGTGCGAAATCAGCATGCTTGTCATTTGCAGTGTGGAAAAAGATGTTATGAGGCTAAAAAGCAACCATGTATATTGCTTTGTGGTTATAATACCTTTTTCCTGCATAATGAACCAGCTTTCTATTCTTATTGACTGCTGCCAAATAATCTTTTTCCATATTCACTAAAAAATTCATTCAATGATTTTAACGTAATCGGTAAACCTGCATTGAAACAAACAAATAGAACAACGGACAGTGTAATAAGAAACAAAAACACCATTAGCTCCGGTCGCTTCTTGTTTTTCGCTAACGGAATTCCATCAGTAATAAAAAGTATAACAATCATCAGAACCAGAAATAAAAATAGAATGAACATTAAACTACTTTCCTCAAAAGACAGTGTTATAAAAACTATCAAATGCCGAATGTTTGTACTGCAAATTTATTATTACCTCTTTAATTTGCTATAATTCATACTATATAAAAATCCCCAATCATAGTTTTATTATCCTACGATTGGGGAAAATTTTTGCAATATTTGATTTTTGTGGGTACTAAGGCTTTCGGGGTTTGCTTTTGTTATTCCCACTCTATCGTGGCAGGCGGTTTACTCGTAATGTCATACACAATTCGGTTGACATTTTTTACTTCATTAATAATACGGTTTGAGATTTTTTCGAGCAAATCATACGGGATTCTAGCCCAATCTGCCGTCATAAAGTCTGTTGTGGTCACGCCGCGAAGCGCAATCGTGTTATCATACGTCCTGCCGTCACCCATGACACCAACACTTTTTATTCCGGTAAGGACTGCAAAATATTGATTGATCTGGCGGTCTAAGCCCGCGTTGACAATCTCTTCACGGAAAATAGCGTCGGCATCTTTAAGGATTTCAAGCTTCTCCTCTGTGATTTCTCCCATAATGCGGATAGCAAGTCCTGGTCCCGGGAAAGGCTGACGCCATACAAGCGGGCCCGGAATACCAAGTTCTAAGCCGACCTTGCGTACTTCATCCTTAAATAAATCACGCAGCGGTTCAATAATGCCGGTAAATCCAACATCCTTCGGCAAGCCGCCAACATTGTGATGGCTTTTGATGACTGCCGCTTCCCCTGTTCCGCTTTCTACAACATCCGGATAAATGGTGCCTTGACATAGATAATCAACATGTCCGATTTTCTTTGCTTCTGCTTCAAAAACCCGGATAAATTCTTCACCGATAATTTTACGTTTGTGCTCCGGTTCCGATACTCCGGCAAGCTTAGAAAGAAATCGATCTTGCGCATTTACACGAATTAGATTCATATCAAACTGTTTGCGGAACACACGCTCGACGTCATCGCCCTCATTTTTGCGCAGAAGTCCATGATCAACAAAAATACAGGTAAGATTTTTGCCGATTGCTTTGTGCACAAGCACTGCCGCAACAGAAGAATCCACACCGCCGGAAAGTGCACAAAGCACTTTTTTATCGCCAATCATTTCTTTTATATTCTGTATAGTAGTAGCGGCAAACGCAGACATAATCCAGTCGCCGGAACATCCGCATACGCGGAAAAGAAAATTCTTTAAGATTTCTTTTCCGTGAACGGTATGTTCTACTTCCGGATGGAATTGCAGCGCGTAGAGTTTTTGCTCCGCATTCTCCATTGCCGCAGCCGGACAATGTGCACTGTGTGCGGAAACAGCAAAGCCTTCCGGTATTTTCGAAATATAGTCCGTATGACTCATCCAGCAGATGCTGTTGGAATCAATCCCCTGAAACAATAGGGAGTCCGCATGAAAATCAACCGGGGTTTTTCCGTATTCCCGAACTTCGGAGTCACTGACGGTTCCACCGAGCAAATACGCCATGAGTTGAGCACCATAGCAAATACCGAGGACCGGAATACCCAGTTCAAAAATGTCTTTTGTGCATCTTGGAGAATCATCCTGATATACGCTGTTCGGCCCGCCTGTAAAAATAACACCCTTGTAACCGGCCTCTTTAATTGTTGACAAAGGTGTTTTGTACGACTTTATCTCACAGAATACATTGCATTCGCGTACTCTGCGAGCGATAAGCTGCGCATACTGACCTCCGAAATCTAAAACTAAAATTGCCTCGTTTTTAATCATAGTTCGCCCCATTCTGCCGCCGGCACTGAATCTGTAAAGAACAAAGCTTTTTTGCAGCGGCAGAATTAGCTTTGTCTGCAAACCTTACGGTTTATTCAACTGTAACGGATTTTGCGAGATTGCGAGGTTTATCAATGTCGCAGCCTTTCAAAGATGCAACGTAATAAGCAAATAATTGCAGTGGGATTACAGCAAGAGAAGGCAACATGATGTCACAAGTGGATGGAATATAGAAAGCAAAATCCGTAACCTGTTCGATTTCGGTGTTCTGCTCCATTGTAAGACCAAGAACCGCCGCGCCGCGTGCCTTCACTTCCTTGACATTACTCATCATTTTATCAAAAAGCACCTGTTGAGTAGCCAAAGCCACAACCAAAGTGCCTTCCTCAATCAGAGAGATAGTACCATGCTTTAATTCTCCGGCTGCATATGCTTCGGAATGAATATAGGAAATTTCCTTCAATTTTAAGGAACCTTCCATGGATACCGCGTAATCTAAATTTCTGCCAATGAAAAAGATATCCTTCGCGTTAAAATATTTTGATGCGAAATACTGAATCTTCTCTTTGTTTTTCAGCGCCTCTTCTATTTTCTCCGGCAGCGCCAGCAGTTCACGCACATACTGAATGTAATCCTGTGCAGAAATTGTGCCAAGCTTATCCGCCATATAGATTGCAATCAGATAAACAACAGCAAGCTGCGTGCTGTAAGCTTTTGTGGTAGCAACCGCGATTTCAGGACCGGCCCAGGTATAAATTACATCGTCGGAATCATTTGCAATGGAACTGCCGACAACATTAACAATGGAAAGAACTCTTGCGCCAAGGCGTTTTGCTTCGCGCAGTGCGGCCAGTGTGTCTGCCGTTTCACCGGACTGACTGATTATAATAACCAATACCTTATCGTCGATGATTGGATGACGATAGCGGAATTCAGACGCAACATCTACTTCGACCGGAATCTTCGTTAATTTTTCAATGACATACTTCGCAACCACACCGACATGATAAGCGGAACCGCAGGCAACAATAAAAACTCTGTTGAAGTTTCGAATTTGTTCCTCGGTTAAGGTGATATCGTCCAATACGATTTTACCGTCTTTAATTCTTGGAGAAATCGTATCACGAATCGCTTTTGGCTGTTCCATAATTTCCTTTGACATAAAATGTTCATAACCGCCTTTTTCAGCGGCGGAAATATCCCAATCCACATGGTAAGGCTCTTTTGTAATAACCTCTTTGTCCATGTTATAAATGGTGATGTCTTCACGTGTTAACACAGCGATTTCGTTGTCGTTCAAACGATAAATATCTCTTGTTTTGTTCAGAATGGCAGGAATATCGGACGCGATGAAATTCTCGCCCTTTCCAATACCGACAATAAGCGGGCTGTCTTTGCGGACGGCATAAAGCTTATCCGGTTGGCTTTCACAGATAATACCCAGCGCGTAGGAACCCTCGACTTTGTTGATTACCTTAATCAAGGCTTCCAGAATGTCACCTTTATAATAGTATTCCAACAACTGCGCGATAACTTCCGTATCAGTTTCCGATACAAATTCCTTACCGCTTTTTATCAGCATCTCTTTTAAAGACATATAATTCTCAATAATGCCGTTATGAACCACAGCAAATTTACCGGAGCCGCTTACCTGCGGATGAGAATTGATATCGGACGGTTTGCCATGAGTTGCCCAGCGGGTATGACCGATACCTACGGTACCAAGCAGGTTTTTGCCACCATCGAGCATATCGCTCAATATTTTTAATCTGCCTTTTGCTTTTACAACCTGTAACGAATCACCGGTATACACAGCGACACCTGCGGAATCATAACCGCGATATTCCAATTTTTCAAGGCCATGCAACAAAATCGGAGTGGCCTGATCATCACCTATATATCCAACAATACCACACATAATTTTTACCACCTTTTCTCTGTGCAAAAATTGTTTCTGCACATAATAAGTAACAGTAATTTAAAAAATATATAACAGCCCCCGTAAAACGGGAGCAAGCGTCAGCACCACTCTTGGGGCTGACGCTTTTATGCAGCATAAAGATTAAAAGATTATCTGTAAATAATGTCTTCACGTGATGGGCCGTTTGAAACCATTTTAATCGGCACACCGATTGCTTTTTCAACGTATTCAATATAGTTGCGGGTGTTTTCCGGCAAATCCTCATATTTTTTGATGCCGCGGATATCGCATTTCCAACCCGGTAATTTTTCGATAATCGGTTTGCAATGTTTCAGCTGTGCGGTCGGCGGGAAGTAATCAATTCTTTTTCCGTCTAATTCGTAGGCGACACAAACCGGGATTTCATCCAGATAGCCGAGTACGTCTAAAACTGTAAACGCAACACCCGTTGCGCCCTGCACACGGCAGCCATAACGGGAAGCGACCAAATCCAGCCAACCCATTCTGCGAGGACGACCGGTTGTTGCTCCAAACTCTCCGCCGTCTCCGCCTCTGCGCCTTAATTCATCCGCTTCATCGCCAAAAATTTCGCTTACAAACTCACCAGCGCCAACTGCACTGGAATAAGCCTTGACAACCGTGTAAATTTCCTTAATCTCATATGGCGGAAGACCAGCACCAACCGTACCGTAACCGGCTAAAGTCGAACTTGAGGTGACCATCGGGTAAATTCCGAAATCCGGATCCTTTAAGGCTCCGAGCTGACCTTCAAGCAAAATCGTTTTACCCGCTTTCACAGCATCATATAAGAAGGTAAACGTATCTGCCACATAAGGTGTAATCAATTCTTTGTATTCCATCAGCTTGTCATAAACTTCTTCAACGGTAAGCTTCGGCTGGTGGTAAAGGCTTTCATACATCACATTTTTTAAATCCAAAATGTGATTGATTTTCTCTTTTATACTGGATTCGTCATCGTACAGTTCGCTGATTTGAAACCCGATTTTTGCATATTTATCCGAATAGAACGGCGCAATACCGGATTTCGTGGAACCAAAGGAATGGGAAGAAAGACGGGCTTCTTCCATACTGTCCAGTTGAATATGATAAGGCATTACAATTTGCGCACGGTTTGAAACCAGTATATTCGGTTTGGGTACTCCGCGTTCTTCCAAAGATTTTAATTCCTTGACAAAGTTCTCCACGCTTAATGCAACACCATTGCCAATTATATTCGTTATATGGTTATAAAATACACCGGACGGTAATTGATGCAGCGCAAATTTACCGTAATTGTTAATAATGGTGTGCCCGGCATTGCTGCCGCCTTGAAAGCGAATTACAATGTCTGATTGTGCTGCAAGAACATCGGTGATTTTACCTTTACCTTCATCGCCCCAGTTTGCACCAACAATAGCTTTAATCATAAAATCTATTCACTCTCCGCCGTGCCGCCCAGCAAAATAATTACTGCCCTGCGGCTTTTTTTAGGCAGCAATCAACCTTTTTATAATAGCATAAAATTGTAATATTTAAAAGGAAAAAGTAAAAATTACAAATTAATTTCTGCTTTATCGTCGGGAACAAACTGATAATTAACTAAAATTGGCTCAACAACTTCCTGAATAAACTCTTCCGTTTGCTGCGGAGCCCTTCCCGTATATTTTTCCGGCCGGACAATTGCGTTGAGTTCTTCAAGCGTTACGCCAAAAATCTCATCGCTCGCAATGCGGCTCAGCAAATCGTTTTCCCCGCCCTCTTCTTTTATGACCTTAGAGGCTGCCATAGAATGTACACGAATTCGCTCATGAAGCTGCTGACGGTCCGCACCGCGTTTAACGGCATCCATCATGATGTTTTCGGTTGCCATAAACGGAAGTTCGCGGCGTAAATGCTGTTCGATAACCTTCGGATAAACCACTAAGCCATCCGCCACATTGCTGTACAGATTCAAAATAGCATCAACAGCAAGAAATGCTTCCGGTACGCTGATACGCTTGTTCGCGGAATCATCCAAGGTGCGCTCAAACCATTGCGTGGCAACGGTGATTGCCGGATTGATCGTATCCGCAATCACATAACGGGAAAGGGATGCAATACGCTCCGAACGCATCGGATTCCGTTTGTACGCCATAGCAGAAGACCCAATTTGATTCTTTTCAAACGGCTCTTCTACCTCTTTTAAATGCTGGAGAAGACGAATATCATTGGAGAATTTGGCTGCACTCTGCGCAATTCCGCTCAAAACAGAAAGCATCTGGCTGTCGAGTTTGCGAGAGTAGGTTTGTCCTGAAACAGCAAAGCAGCTTTTGTAACCCATTTTTTCCGCAATTTTTTTGTCCAGTGCCTTCACTTTTTCGTGGTCGCCGTCAAACAGCTCCAAGAAGCTTGCCTGCGTGCCGGTTGTACCTTTTGAGCCGAGCAGCTTTGCTTTGCTTAACTGATACTCGACATCTTCCAGATCCATCAACAAATCCTGTATCCACAAAGTTGCACGCTTGCCGACTGTTGTTGGCTGTGCAGGCTGAAAATGGGTAAACGCCAATGTCGGGAGATCCTTATACTGCATTGCAAATTTGGAAAGGACACGAATAACGCCGACTAACTTCTTCTGCACCAATTTTAAAGCATCTGTCATAATGATAACATCCGTATTATCACCGACATAACAGGAGGTTGCGCCCAGATGAATAATCGGACGCGCATGAGGGCATTGCTCACCGAACGCATAGACATGGGACATCACATCGTGGCGCACTACTTTTTCCCTTGCTTCCGCGACTTCATAATTAATGTCATCCGCAAATTTTTTCATTTCATCAACTTGTTCCTGCGTAACTGGCAAGCCAAGTTCCATTTCGGATTCCGCAAGTGCAATCCACAGTCTGCGCCATGTCCGGAATTTCTTATCCGGTGAAAACAAAAATTTCATAGCATCATCCGCGTAACGGGATGAAAGCGGCGATTCGTAAGTATTTTTCAAAGCTGCAACCTCCAGATAGATAAGTTATTCGTTTTTGAGAAAGCTGAATTCAAATCGGTATAGACTAATTATATCCTTTTTATCGGCATGCAATAATTCGGATTTTTGCTGGCTAACAAGTAGTCCGGTACCTGAGCCGGATAATTTCCGGAAAAACAGGCATCGCAATAACCCTCGCCATCATTTTTCAACATGTGAGGCAGATTTTCTAAAGCCAAGAATTCAATGGAATCCGCATTGCTCATCTTCCCGATTTCCTCTACGGTATGCTGACAGGCAATCAAATCGTTTTTGGAAGGGATATCCGTACCATAATAGCAAGGCCACATAAACGGCGGCGAACTGATGCGAAGATGCACTTCGGTGGCACCGGCATCCTTGAGCATGGTAACAATTCGCTCACAGGTTGTACCGCGTACAATGGAGTCATCCAGCATAACGACGCGCTTTCCTTTTACCACGGTTCCCAAAGAATTCAGCTTAATGCGAACACTGCGTTCCCGTTCGGACTGCGTCGGTTTAATAAATGTTCTGCCAATATAAGTGTTCTTGACAATTCCTTTTTGATACGGAATACCGGATTCTTCACTGTAGCCAATCGCTGCGTCAATGCCGGATTCCGGTACACCGATAACCATATCCGCATCGACCGGATGCTGACGGGCAAGCAGGCGCCCGGCCTCTTTTCGTGCCTCATATACACTGATGCCGTCGATAATACTGTCTGCTCTTGCAAAGTAAATATACTCAAACACACAAAGAGATTTTTTCACGGCAACCGGCTCATGGATTGTGCGAAGGCCATTTTTATCTGCGATTACAATCTCGCCCGGCTCCACATCACGCACAAATTCCGCACCGCAGGCATCCAAAGCACAGGTTTCGGATGCAAACACGTAGCTGTTGTCAATTTTACCGACGCAAAGTGGACGAAAGCCGTGCGGATCACGCGCGGCAATTACTTTTTGCGGGCTCATGACAAGCAGCGAATACGAGCCTTGAATTTGCTGCATCGTGCGGCGAATTGCTTCTTCAATGGAAGGGGAAGTCACACGCTCACGTGCAATAACATAGGCAATTACTTCAGAGTCAATCGTTGTTTGAAAAATTGCGCCGTTGTGTTCCAAATCATGCTTCAGCTCATAGGCGTTCGTCAAGTTGCCGTTGTGTGCAATGGCAAGCGTTCCCTTGATATAACGCATTACAAGCGGCTGTGCGTTTTCACGCACACTGCCGCCTGCAGTCGAATACCGAACATGGCCAACAGCCATTTGACCTTTTAAGCTGTTTAGTATTTTATCGTTGAATGCTTCGGAAACAAGTCCCATATCTTTCGAATAAGAGATAACCCCATTGTCGCTGACCGCAATACCGCAGCTTTCCTGTCCGCGGTGCTGCAAAGCCAAAAGGCCGTTGTAGCAGGCATAGGCCGGGTCTACCGTACCGTCGGAAAATATTCCGAACACACCGCATTCCTCATGGGGTTTAAAATCGTCAAGATCACAATTCACAACCGAATTATTCAAGTACTCACCATCCTAATAAATTATAAACCGATTCTCTTCATAACCTCTGCATATGCTTCTTCTACGCCGCCCAAATCTCTGCGGAAACGGTCTTTATCCAGCTTTTCATGGGTTTTGACATCCCAGAAGCGGCAGGTATCCGGCGAAATTTCATCCGCCAGAATGATGCCTTCTTCGCAGCGGCCAAATTCAATTTTAAAGTCGATTAAATCAATGTTTACCGAGCGGAAGAATTCCAGCATGATTTCGTTAATTTTCAAAGCCATGGAAGAAATTTGGTCCACTTCTTCTTTTGTGGCAAATTCCGCGGCAAGAATATGATATTCGTTTACCATCGGGTCGCCGAGTGCATCGTCTTTGTAGCAAAACTCAAGTACCGGGGTCTTCATCGGGGTGCCCTCTTCCATACCGAGTCTCTTTGCAAGGCTGCCTGCCGCTGTGTTGCGAACAATGACCTCAAGCGGAACAATAGATACCTTTTTGACCAATGTTTCACGGTCGCTCAGTTCTTCCACAAAATGTGTTTTAATGCCCTGCTTCTCAAGCAACTTAAACATATAGTTGGACATTTTGTTATTTACAATGCCCTTACCGACAATGGTACCTTTTTTCAAACCGTTAAACGCGGTTGCGTCATCTTTGTAATCGACGATACAGTATTTTGCATCATCTGTCGCATAAACTTTTTTTGCTTTTCCTTCATAAAGTAACTCTGTCTTTTTCATAATGTAGCCTCCTAAAAATTAAATACAAAGAAATTATGGGACATTCCGCAATCAGACATAATTGAGGAATGTTGACATTTTTGTAATATCCACAACGGACAAATTGGTTGCTTCCACATGCTGTACACAGGTTAAAAACGCATTTGCGGTATCCAGGGAAGTCAAGCAGGGAATACCGGCTTCCACGGCATTTCTGCGAATTTTATAGCCGTCGCGGTTATGAGCGACACCCTTTGAAGGGGTATTGATGACAAGGTCAATTTTACCGGAAAGAATCGTATCCAGAATATCCGGTTTTGCCATACCGATTTTGCTTAGGCGGGTAGACGGCACGCCGTTCTTCTCCAAAAAGTCACCGGTTTTTACTGTAGTGAATATCTTCCAGCCAAGTTCGTGCAAACCGCGAGCAATCGGCAGAACCTCTTCTTTGTCTTGATCTTTCACGGTAATAATCACGTTGCCGTCGGTAATAAGATGCACACCGGCGCCGTAAAACGCCTTGATCAGCGCCTCATCGTATGTGCCGGCAATGCCAAGCACTTCTCCGGTTGACTTCATTTCCGGCCCTAGATTGACATCCGCGCCGTAAAGTTTTTCAAAAGAGAATACCGGCATTTTAATCGCAATCAGCGGACGTTCCTTTTGCAAGCCGTATTCATAGCCCATCTCCGGCAAGGTTTTGCCGAAGAATGTTCCGACAGCAAGCGGTACAATCGGAATATCGGTGATTTTGCTGATATACGGAACCGTTCTGGAAGAACGCGGATTCGCTTCAATTACGTAAACCTCATCGTCCTTCACAATGAACTGAATATTCAGCAGACCTTTTACCTTTAATCCCATTGCAAGCTGGCGGGTATACTTTACAATGATATCCTGCATTTCTTTTGACACACCGATTGCCGGATACACCGAAATACTGTCACCGGAGTGAATGCCGGCACGTTCGACATGCTGCATGATACCGGGAATCATGGAGTCAACACCATCGCAAACCGCATCGACTTCCACTTCGGTACCCATGATGTACTTGTCGACCAAAATCGGATGTTCCTGCGTAATGCAGTTGATGATGCCGATTTGTTCGCGGATATCGTCGTCGCTGTTTGCAATATTCATGCCCTGGCCGCCAAGAACGTAGGATGGACGGACAAGCACCGGATAAGTCAGTTCATTTGCGGCGGCAATCGCTTCTTCACAGGTGAACACCATACGGCCGGCGGCACGCGGAATCTGATACTTATTCAAAATCGCATCAAAGCGCTCTCTGTCTTCGGCTTCATCAATGCTATCATAGGAAGTACCGAGAATCGGGATGCCCATAGCCTCAATTGCGCCCGCTAATTTAATAGCGGTTTGACCGCCAAACTGAACGACTGCTCCGTCCGGCTTTTCAAGCTGAACAATGTGCAGAACGTCCTCAGCGGTAAGCGGTTCAAAATAAAGCTTGTCGGCGATATCAAAGTCCGTACTGACGGTTTCGGGGTTATTGTTTACGATAATGGTTTCGCAGCCAAGTTCTTTTAACGCCCAAACGCTGTGAACCGAACAGAAATCAAATTCAATGCCCTGACCGATTCGGATTGGGCCGGAACCGATAACCATGACTTTTTTCTTCGTGTGCTGCGGTACGGATTCATTCTGAATGCCGTAGCAGGAATAGTAATACGGAGTGGCCGCGTCAAATTCAGCAGCGCAGGTATCAACCATTTTATAAACCGGATGGATATTCCATTTATCTTGGAGTGCACGGATTTCTTCTACCGTTTTGCCGGAGAGATCGGAAATGGTAGAATCAATATAACCCATATTTTTGGCTTTAAATAACAGTTTCTGATCAAGAGATTCAGTTTTAAGAGCTTTTTCAACTGCGATGAGCGAGCTTAATTTGTCAAGGAACCACATATCAATTTTGGTAATATCATTGATTTGCTCCGCCTGAATACCGCGGCGCAGAGCATCCGCCACAGCAAACAGTCTGCGGTCATCCACCGCGTAAAGACGGTGCAGGCATTCCTCATCTGACAGGCCGTCCAGTTCCTTATCGCGCAGATCATACATGTTCTGTTCCAAGGAGCGGATGGACTTCATCAAAGCGGATTCAAAGTTTGTGCCAATACCCATTACTTCGCCCGTTGCTTTCATCTGGGTGCCAAGGCTGCGCTTTGCGTGAACAAATTTATCAAACGGCCATTTCGGAATTTTTACCACGCAGTAGTCCAGTGTAGGCTCAAAGCAGGCAAAAGTTTTCTTGGTAATGGCATTCTGAATTTCATCCAGCGTATAGCCCAAAGCAATTTTCGAAGCAACTTTTGCAATCGGATAACCGGTTGCTTTGGAAGCCAGCGCGGAAGAACGGCTGACACGCGGGTTTACTTCAATAACACAGTATTCAAAGCTGTTTGGATTCAGCGCGAACTGCACGTTGCAGCCGCCTTCCACTTTCAGCTCGGTGATAATATCCAATGCGGCGGAGCGAAGCATCTGCGTTTCTTTATCCGCAAGTGTCTGGCATGGGGCAACCACGATGGAGTCGCCGGTATGAACGCCGACCGGGTCAAAGTTTTCCATATTGCAAACGGTAATGCAGTTGCCGTTTTTGTCACGCATTACTTCGTACTCGATTTCTTTCCAGCCGGAAATGCAGCGCTCGATTAATACCTGATTCACACGGCTGCGGTGAAGACCGGTAGAGGCAATTGCGATTAACTGCTCCTCATGGTATGCAATACCGCCGCCGCTACCGCCAAGGGTATAAGCAGGGCGCACAATGACCGGGTAACCGATTCTTTCCGCAATCTGAACACAATGATCGACTGTTTCCGCAACTTCACTTTCCGCACAAGGCTGATGAATACGCTCCATGGCTTCTTTGAACAGTTCGCGGTCTTCCGCCATACGGATGGTGTCGGCGGTGGTGCCAATCATTTCAACATGATGTTCTTTTAAGAATCCGGATTCTTCCAGTTCTACTGCAAGATTCAGCGCGTTTTGTCCGCCCAAAGTCGGCAAAATGCTGTCCGGTTTTTCTTTCAGGATAACTTTCTTGATTGTATCCGTTGTCAGTGGTTCAATATAAACCTTATCGGCAATCTGCTTGTCCGTCATAATTGTTGCAGGGTTGGAGTTAATCAGGATAACCTCTATCCCCTCTTCACGCAAAGCGCGGCAAGCCTGTGTTCCGGCATAGTCAAATTCGGCAGCCTGTCCGATAACAATCGGGCCGGAACCAACGATGATAACCTTTTTAATATCTGTTCTTTTACTCATAATTGGCCTCCTCCGATCAGGTTAATAAATTTGTCAAAGAGGAAACCGGTATCCAACGGTCCCGGTGAAGCCTCTGGGTGGAACTGAACGGAAAACACCTTGCCGTTTGCATAATTTAATCCCTCAATGCTTGCATCATTCATACTAATAAAGCTGATGTCGGCAACTGAAGGATTTACGGTTTCGGCATTTACCACAAAGCCGTGATTTTGAGAAGTAATATAAACCCTGTTTGCGGATAAATCTTTAACAGGATGGTTAATACCTCTGTGGCCATATTTTAATTTATAAGTATCAAACCCTTGCGAAAGAGCCATAAGCTGATGGCCAAGGCAGATAGCAAAAGTCGGGATTCCGTGTGAATAAACTTTTTTCAGTTCGGAAATTGCTTTGGTGCATTCTTTCGGGTCGCCGGGGCCGTTGGAAAGCATAATGCCATCCGGTGAAAAAGACAGAAAATCTTCAAAAGAAGAGTCCTGCGGGAAACACTTCACCGTGCAGCCGCGTTTTACAAGTGAACGGATAATATTATGCTTTACGCCATAATCTGCCAAAGCAATTTTAATCGGGCCATCCCCGTAAACTTTGCTGTCTTTATCGCTGACAATCGGAACATAGGATTGAAGCACAAAAGCATCAATCTGCTGTTTCATTTTTGCTGTGTCAATGTTGTCGCCGTAAGCAATCATTCCACGCATAGTGCCGCTTTCGCGCAGGCTTTTTGTCAAGGTACGGGTGTCAATGCCATACATACCCGGAATGTGATTTGCCTTTAAATAACTGTTCAAATCTGTATCACAGCGAAAATTACTGGCAACACCGGAAAGTGTATGCACAATGAACGCGCCGAGCCACGGCTGTGTGGATTCCGCGTCTTCGTAGCAAATTCCGTAATTACCCATAATCGGATATGTCATCACAACGCCCTGCCCCGCATAAGAAGGGTCGGTAAGCAGTTCTGTGTAACCGGACATCGCACTGTTAAAAACCACTTCGCAAAGAACATCATGTTCATCACCGAAGCCGGTTCCCTCATAGGTCATTCCATTTTCAAGCATCAATAATGCTTTCATCATTCAGCCACCATTTCTCCACGCGAAATAAATCGTTTTCCCGTCGCATATTTCGCGTGGGAAATATCGACGGCATTTCATAAAGTGTTTGTACGCTTATGCTTTAAAGAATTTTATAATTCTTTCGACAGCCTTTTCGGTATTTTCTTTTGTATTAAATGATGTTAAGCGGAAATATCCCTCACCGCTGAGACCAAATCCGGAACCGGGGGTTCCAACCACTCCTGTTTTTTCAAGCAGAAGATCGAAGAATTCCCAAGCTGTAAGTCCATTGGGTGTTTTCATCCAAATATAGGGTGAGTTTACACCGCCATAAACTTCAAATCCGGCATCCGAAAGCCCGTTTGCAATAATTTTTGCGTTATTTTGATAGTATGCAATATTTTCTCTTACCTCACGCGCGCCTTCTTCGGAATAAACCGCTTCTGCACCGCGCTGAATAATATAAGATACGCCGTTCATTTTTGTGGACTGGCGTCTGTCCCAAAGTTTATTTAACGAAACACCGTTATAAACGAGTTCCTTCGGAATAACGGAAAATGCACATCTGGTTCCGGTAAAACCGGCGGTTTTTGAAAAACTCCGGAATTCGATCGCGCATGTTTTCGCGCCCTCGATTTCAAAAATGCTGTGGGGCAAATCTTCCGTAATAAAGGATTCATAAGCCGCATCATAAAGAATGATGGACTTGTTTTCATTCGCGTAATCAACCCACTTTTTCAGTTCATCAAAACTAATAACAGCGCCGGAAGGATTATTTGGGAAACACAGATAAATAATATCGACATGTTTCGTCGGAATCTGCGGTAAAAAGTTGTTTTCTTTTAAGCAAGGCATATACACAATTTTGTTCCAGCCCTTGCCTTCTATATACTCGCCTGCTCTGCCTGCCATAACATTTGTATCAACATAAACCGGATATACCGGGTCACAAACGGCTACAACATTATCGGTATCAAAAATATCACCGATGCTGCCGGTATCACTCTTCGCGCCGTCACTGATAAAGATTTCATCAATGTCGATCTGGACACCGCGCTTTGCGTAATCGCTGTCCGCAATGGCTTGACGTAAAAAGGCGTAACCGCATTCCGGGCCATAACCGCGAAAGGTTTCTGCCTCTCCCATTTCTTTTGATGCGGAAATCATGCTGTTTACAACCGCTTTCGGGAGCGGACGGGTAACATCGCCGATTCCTAACCGAATAATGGTCGTTTCAGGATGTTGTTTGGAAAATGCATCGACTTTTTTTGCGATGTCAACAAACAAATAGCTGGGAGGAAGTTTAACAAAGTTTTCGTTTACTTTCAGCAAAGCAGTCACATTCCTTTCATTCGTTAATTCAGTAGCTTATTATATCATATATCAATAGTTCCGTCAAAAATGAATTCTGCGGGGCCTTGCATAAATACCTCGCTGCTTTGTGCGTCCCAGTCGATTTTGAGGTCTCCGCCCCGCAGATGGACAAGCACATTCCGGCCTGTTTTTTTATTCAAAGCGCAGGCAACTACTGTAGCGCATGTGCCCGTACCGCAGGCCCAGGTTTCACCGGAACCACGTTCCCATACGCGCATTTTTGCCTCGGTTTCACTTATTATTTGTACAAACTCGGTATTTACACGCTCCGGAAACATTGGATGGAACTCAAATTTGGGGCCAATTTCCTTTAAATCAATTTCATCCACATCATCCACAAAAATAACGCAATGCGGATTCCCCATAGAAACACAGGTAATGCGATATTGCTTACCGTCAACCATTATAGGCTGATCAATTACATGTTCGCCGTTAAAAATCACCGGTATCGTTTTTGCGATTAAATCCGGCTGTCCCATATTGACCTTTACACTTTGGACAATACCGTCTTTTATATCCAAATAAAGTGTTTTCACACCGCTTAGTGTATCGACCGTAATGATATCCTTTTTTACAAGCCCTCGCTCATACACATATTTGCCGACACAGCGTATTCCGTTACCGCACATCATGGCACGCGAGCCGTCCGCGTTATAAATGTCCATTTTACAGTCCGCTTTATCACTTGGTTCAATCAAAATAATACCGTCTGAACCAACGCCAAAATGAATATCGCTTAGTTTGACGGACAGCTCGGACGGGTTATGAATTGGGTTTTCAAAACAATTGAAGTAAAGATAATTGTTACCGATACCCTGCATTTTTGTAAATTTCATGCCTTAACTGTTTCTCCTTTCGCTCCGGATAATCTTGCCCATAAATTTCAATTCGTGCCAAACCGCGTTGGTAAGCACAAACTTTTTACTGGTAAGATTTAATACATTTCTAAAATAATCATTGCAGTTTCCACTGCTTTTTTGCAATTGTCCATGCTCTTTTTTTGTATGAAACGATGGGCCTGCATTTCCGATAAATGATTCCGTTCCATCAGTAAATCTTTTGCCCGTTTAATAATCACCTTTTCCTCTGATAGTCCCTCTGCAATTTTTTTCTTTATTCTTGCATCGGTGCGTTCCGCTATGTTTAAAAACATATTCACGGACGTAACCAAATCCAATCGATTAAGCGGAACCATCAGACTGGGGGATTCAAGTGAGCGTGTCATATCGGTTTGAAACGACTTTACTAAAAACAAAAAATCATAATTACTTACAACACGGGGCAGATTCACCGCCAGCATATCTTTTAGCTGAACATCACAAACCACCACGCCTCCAAGGTAGTGACGGTTCGTCATATCAATAATCTGTGCACCCGTAGTACAAATTCCATAGACCAGTAATCCGTTTGATTTTAGTACTGCCGCAATCTTTTTTGCTGAATCCGCATTTGAGTTTGCTACTATAATGCTACTCATTCAATTTATCACTCCAAAGCTGTAGGAAGCTTGAGCAGAACTAGAATTTATTTAAATATTCATTGATTTCCCATTCAGTAACAGTAGAAATAAAGCTGTTCCATTCTTTTTCTTTCGCTTCTACATATTTGCCGAAAACATGTTCGCCCAGTACTTCTGTAATAAAGGAATCATTTTTCAGCAACTGGATTGCTTCGGAAAGATCGCGCGGTAAATTGTCGATACCATATGCTTCCCGCACTTCATTATCCATATCATAAATATTGGCGGAAACCGGATTTGGAGGTGTAAGATTATTTTTAATGCCGTCAAGTCCGGCAGCTAAAAGCACCGCAAATTCCAGGTAAGGATTGCAGGCGGGATCCGGAGAACGCAGTTCAACACGCGTACCGCTGCCGCGAGTTGCAGGAACACGGATAAGCGCGCTGCGGTTGCTTGCCGTCCATGCAATATAACAAGGCGCCTCGTAACCGGGAACAAGGCGTTTATAAGAATTGACAAGCGGATTGGTAATGGCGCACATGCCTTTGATATGTGCCATAATGCCGGCGATAAAGTTATATGCGATGTGACTAAGGCCAGACTCGGAGTTTGGATCATAAAACGCATTTTCACCGTCTTTGAACAAAGACATATTGGTATGCATACCGGAACCGGATTCTCCAAAAATAGGCTTCGGCATAAAGGAAGCGCAAAGGCCGTGCGAATTGGAGACGGATTTTACCACCATTTTAAAAGTCATCAGATTATCGGCAGACTGCATTGCCTCACTGTATTTAAAATCAATTTCATGCTGTGCGATAGCAACTTCATGGTGGGACGCTTCAATTTCAAAGCCCATTTCTTCGAGATTTAGGCAAATATCTCTGCGCGCTTCTTCACCAAGATCCGATGGGCCAAGGTCAAAATAGCTTGCTGTGTCGTGGGTAACCGTAGTCGCGTGACCAAACTCATCCGTATTAAACAGGAAAAATTCGCATTCCGGCCCCACATTGAACGTGTAGCCCATTTCAGCGGCTTCCTTCACGGTCTTTTTCAAAATATAGCGCGGATCGCCTTCAAACGGAGTGCCGTCCGGTTTATAAACATCACAGATCAGTCTTGCAACACAGCCGTGCTGTGTATGCCACGGAAAAATTACGAACGTATCCAAATCCGGGCGCAGATACATATCGGATTCTTCAATACGGACAAAGCCCTCAATGGAAGAACCGTCAAACATACATTGGTTATCCAGTGCTTTTTCAATCTGACTTGTAGTAATCGCAACATTTTTCAGCGTTCCGAAAATGTCGGTAAACTGCAAACGAATGAATTTTACATTATACTCATCAATCATTTGTATGATATCTGATTTTGTGTACTTGCTCACATGAATACCCCCCTAAAAATAAAAATAACAAGGCCGCTCTTTTACAGAACCTCCTTGCTTCCTTACTGATTTATTATATATATTTTATTCTATTTGATGTATGGTTGTCAATTGTTTTTCATTGGAATACGACATTTTAGGTGAATGCACAATTATTTATTCTCGCCGTGCAATTTTCTGTAATTTTGCAACATCATTCATCATTTCTTGCAAAATTTACAATTATCTTTAAAGGAGCGGCATAAATATGAATGAAGTTCTTAAGTAAATTGCGATTAATTGTAAACAGTATTTTTCCATTATATTGTAAATTAATATTAATTATGCTAATATTACATTAGGCAGTTCCATATTATTTAATTTTGAGAAATAATATTCTGCCTAATACATATTATATAGGAGGATCCCCAAATGTCTTATGTCAGCGAGCAATTGGAGCGAGTAAAAAGGCTCAATCCAGACCAACCCGAGTTTCTGCAAGCAGTCACAGAAGTTCTGACCACATTGGAGCCCATGATTGAGAAGAACCCTCAATATCAGAAAGCTGCCATTCTGGAAAGAATAACGGAGCCGGAAAGACAAATCATCTTTCGTGTTCCGTGGGTGGATGACAATGGCAAGGTACAGGTAAACCGCGGCTTCCGTGTTCAGTTCAACAGCGCGATTGGTCCTTACAAGGGCGGACTGCGTTTGCATCCCTCTGTTAACCTCGGCATCATTAAGTTCCTTGGTTTTGAGCAAATTTTAAAGAACTCTTTGACCGGACTGCCAATCGGCGGCGGCAAGGGCGGCAGCGACTTTGACCCAAAGGGCAAATCGGACAATGAAATTATGGCATTCTGCCAAAGCTTCATGACAGAACTTTACCGTCACATTGGCGCGGATACCGATGTTCCTGCAGGTGATATCGGTGTTGGCGGACGTGAAATCGGTTATCTGTTTGGTCAGTACAAACGTATCCGAAATCAATATGAAGGCATTCTTACCGGTAAAGGACTGAATTATGGCGGTTCTTTAGCCCGTACAGAAGCCACTGGTTTTGGTTTGCTTTACTTTGTGGACGCCATGCTGAAAAAGAACGGCAAGAGTATTGAAGGTAAAACAATTGTTATCTCCGGCGCGGGCAATGTGGCTATTTATGCAACACAGAAGGCAACTGAGCTGGGCGGCAAGGTAGTTACCATGTCTGATTCTACCGGTTGGGTTTATGATGCCGACGGCATTGATGTTGCAGCAGTGAAAGAAATTAAAGAAGTCAATCGTGCACGTCTTACCGAATACAAAAAATACCGTCCAAACTCGGTATATCATGAAGGCAAAGGCGTTTGGAGCGCACCTTGCGACATTGCTCTGCCGTGCGCAACGCAAAACGAACTGCAAAAAGAAGATGCAGAAATGCTTGTGAAAAACGGTGTATTTGCTGTTGCGGAAGGCGCAAACATGCCTTCGACAATCGATGCTACCAACGTATTTTTGCAGAACAACATTCTTTTTGGACCGGGCAAAGCTTCCAACGCAGGCGGTGTAGCTACCTCTGCCCTTGAAATGAGCCAGAACAGCATGCGTCTTTCCTGGACATTTGACGAAGTGGATGCAAAACTGAAAGATATTATGGTCAACATCTTTAACCAGGCATCCGATGCCGCAGAAAAATACGGTTATCCGCGTAACTATGTAATGGGCGCCAATATCGCCGGTTTCACAAAAGTTGCAGACGCTATGCTCGCACAGGGCGTTGTCTGATTCAAATTCAATTTCGGATAAGCAAAGCCGCAAGTTTGAAGTTCAAGCTTGCGGCTCCTGTTTTATTTGTGATATTTTCCATGGTTGATAATTTCAAATGCACGGTAAATCTGTTCACAGAGCATCACGCGTGCCAATTGATGCGGAAATGTCATAGGCGACATAGAAATTTTAAACACGCCAGTCTGTTTTACTTGTTCGGAAAGTCCGAAAGAGCTCCCGATTACAAAATTGATCGTGCTGGTTCCATTGATTGACAGCTTTTCGATTTGTTCCGCTAGTTGCGGAGAAGAAATTGACTTACCTTCAATACAAAGCGGCAATACAGCCGACCCATTTGAAATTTCCGCCAGAATTTTTTTCCCTTCTGTCTGCAATGCCGCGTCAATTTGTGACTGCGACGGCTTATCCGGCAAACGGGATTCATTTAACTCCAGTATGGTAAAATGACAAAAAGCACTCAGTCGTTTGCTGTATTCCCGGCAGGCATCACGCCAATAACTCTCTTTCAGTTTTCCGATACAAATAAGATTTACGGTCAGCAATGTTCATCATCCTAAAATAAGATCGTTTTTCCTGCGGTATTATCCCGTGGCGCAACGGAGAGTTCAAAATCAATCCCTTGACGAAGTCCTGCCATGGAAAGCGAACACAATGCTGTCTGATAGGCAAGATCCGGCGTATTGTTTTCACTGCTCAAATGCGCCAGTACAAAACGAGTGGTGCCTGTATCGGCAAGCTGCGGAAGCTCTTTTGCGCACATTTCGTTCGAAAGGTGGCCATGGTCAGAAAGTATCCTCCGCTTCAGCGGATAAGGGTATCTTCCGTTTTGCAGCATTCCGATATCATGGTTGGATTCGATTACTACCAAATCACTTCCGGTTATCATTTCATGGACTTCTGATGATATGTAGCCCAAATCGGTTGAGAACGCGATCGTTCGGTCATCACGGGTATGAATTTTATAGCCGTAACCCTCCGCACAGTCATGTGAAGTATGGAAAGGCTGAATCCGCATCGACGCACATTCCATACCGGCCTCAAGAATAACGTCAGAGCGAAAATCGGATGTCAGCATACCGGAATGATTCAAAGCATCCAAAGTTCCTCGGGAAGAATACACGGGTATATGGTTTTTGGATGCGAACACCCGCAGCCCGCTTACATGGTCGGAGTGCTCATGTGTTACAAAGATAGCTTTTACCGCGCCGATTTCAATATTACAGTTCACAAGCATATTGGTAATTTGCTTTGCACTGCGGCCGGCGTCAATCAGAACACCCTCATTCTGTGAACCTATGTAATAACTGTTTCCGCTGCTGCCGCTGAACAATGGACAAAGGCGTGACATGTACCCAATCTCCTTCAAAAAATAAAAGGGAAAGACAACTGCGTCATTCCCTTTGTCTTATTTATAAAAATTATACGACTCTAGCGGTGGCTGAATCTTCCGCAATATGAATTCGTTTAATATCAGCACCCATATTAAGAAGCTTTTGTTCCACATCTTCATACCCGCGCTCAATATGTTGTATATCCTCAACCTGCGTAGTTCCCTGCGCACAAAGTGCCGCAATCAGCATGGCTGCGCCCGCACGCAAATCAGTAGCTTTTACCGGTGCCGCGGTCAGATGGTCAATTCCCTCAACAACGGCAATTTTTCCATCAACCGAAATTTGGGCACCCATACGCTTTAATTCTTCTACATAACGGAAGCGGTTATCCCACACGCTTTCATTAATAATACTTGTTCCTCTTGCAATCGACAAAAGTACCGCAATTTGAGGCTGCATATCGGTTGGGAATCCCGGATGAGGCATTGTTTTGATATTACATTTCGTCAATGGACCTTCGCGGATGACTCGAATGGAATCATCATATTCCTCAACGGTTACGCCCATTTCTTCGAGTTTAGCAGAAATGGATTCCAAATGCTTTGGAATGACATTTTTAATCAGAACATTGCCGCTTGTTGCCGCCGCAGCAACCATGTAAGTTCCAGCTTCAATTTGATCCGGTATAATGGAATAGGTTGTCCCTTTTAATGACTGAACACCGTGAATTTTAATAACATCGGTGCCTGCCCCACGAATATCAGCACCCATAGAGTTCAGGAAAAGGGCAAGGTCAACAATATGTGGCTCTTTTGCGGCGTTTTCAATTACCGTCATACCTTCCGCTTTTACCGCCGCAAGCATGATATTCATCGTTGCTCCAACCGATACAACATCAAGGTAAATATTATTACCAATCAGCTTTTCGGCAGATACATCAACCATACCGCCATCAAGGCTATAAGAAGCTCCTAATGCCGCAAAACCTTTCAAATGCTGGTCAATTGGGCGCACTCCGAAATCACAGCCTCCCGGCATTGTAACCACAGCATGAGAAAAACGTCCCAGCAAAGCACCGAGCAAATAATAAGAGCCGCGAATATGACGTGCTAACTCATACGGCGCAACATGCGTATGAATCGATCTTGGATCAATTTCAATCGTGGATTTGTTGATATTGCGAACTCCGGCACCCATATCATAGAGAATACGGGTAATAGCGGTTACATCTGTAATATTCGGTATATTTTCAATGCGGCAAATACCATCCGCAAGAATAGCAGCTGGAATAATAGCGACAGCGGCATTTTTAGCACCACTTATCGTTACTTCGCCGGTAAGCCGATTGCCACCGGTTATAACAAATTTATCCAATGCGGCACGCTCCAATCATTTAATTAACAATAGTATGAGAACAATTTTCGCAAAATATTTAGAATAATCAAGATTTTAATACTGAAATTATTTTTATTTAAATCAAATATAAAATAGTCAAATCAATAATTATTTTGTGTTCTTATTGATAATAATACACTGCATAAGAAAAGTCAATATGCAACAAAAAAATAGGCTTAAATTTGTGTAATAAATTAAGAAAGCGTTCTGTAGTAAAAACAGAACGCTTTCTGTCAAATTTAAGGATGAACATAAGACAATGGATTCACGTGAGAGCCGTTCCGAATCACTTCAAAGTGAAGATGGGGCCCGGTAGCGTCGCCGGAGCTGCCGATTAATGCGATAGCTTGACCTTTTGCGACTTTTTGACCGGGAGAAACCAAAAGTCTGCACGCGTGTCCATAGAGAGTATCGTAACCATTTCCGTGATCAATTTCCACATGATTTCCATAACCGTAACTGCTGTATTCCGCGGTAACTACCGTTCCGCTGTCTGCCGCCACAATCGTTCTGCCATAAGAGCTTCCGCCCGCTATGTCGATTCCGTTATGCATTTTTCCCCAGCGCCATTCAAAAAGGCTTGTAATGTTATGAATAGACGGCACTGGCCAAATCATTCTTCCGCTGCCAACACCGCTAAGGACAGGGCGTTTTTTTGTGCCGACAACAATTGTCTTATTTGTCGCATCTGTAATCGTTTTTGTGCTTACATTTGTTCGTCCGATTTCCGCGCCATTCAAATATGTTACTTCATCAACACATTCCAGTACACCGTTTTTACCGTTAACAGTAACTTTTGAATAATCGGTATATTGTGAACTGTCTTTCACGGTAACCGTTTTATACGAAATTGCTACCTGCCGTTTTTCCTGTTTAATCAGCTGCACATGCAAAACAGGATTTACAGCTTGAACCTTAATTTTAGCGCCGACGCGAAGCTTATCGTTTGTCAGATTATTCAGCTGCTTCAACCCATCATCGCTCATATTATATTTGCCCGCAATCGAAGCAAGGGTGTCCCCAGTTTGAATCGTATAACTCAATGCGCTGGAAGCTTTACCACGCAGTTTAGCGTCGATTGTGTCAGCTGGCACAATACTGGCCGTCGGAAAAAGGCCCATAATCGTTTCCACATTCTCAGAAAACGCGGCCTTTGCTGTGGTATCCGTTCCTCTTGCAGAATTTAAAATATTCTGTAAAATATAGCTTAAATCAGCGCTGCTTTTCACTGCACCGATTAAATCACCGTTTACATAAAGCCCGCTGGCTTCTTCAATATAACCATTTGACTGCTCAATAAGTTTGTCGCAGATTGTATTTGGGGCGGAATAACTGGTGCTGCTGACAACAGCAAGCGTAAAGCTCGGATTTACACTGACTTTTGCCGTATTTGCAGTATCGTAAACCATGCGCTGATTTACCATCTCAGTAGCCTTTTGGTATACATTTTCATTCTGAATGGTCGCTATTTCTTTGCCGTCACACGCCAGAACAAGACCATAATTAAGATTCGCCCAATAATGTATGGTAACAAACAAAACAATTCCGGCAACAACAGGAGCCGCTACATTTAAAATGGAAATAAAAAAGTCACTGTGATTTTTAATTCCCTTAATTGCAGTTTTAAAAAAGTCATCCGCAGCATGCGGCACATTCCTATGTTTGGTCTCTTTCATGCGTTTCTTCTCAATAGCAAAGCCTGCTTTGATAGACGCAATCTCATTTTTTAAATTGAGGATCTGTCGGCCAATTGTTCTTGCATACACACGTCTGCAAAGATTTGTGACAGGCCAAAAGAAGCTGGTCAATCTGCGTTTCGCACGCTTCAAAATCCGGATGGATTGTATACCGACAATATATAAGAAATCGCTCATATTGGAGGATAACTTTATAAAATCAATTCGCTGTATCTTGGGAATCCTTGGAATTTTCATTCCGAACAGCCCTTTCCATTGTATTGGTTACAAAAGTGTAACGGTACTTCTATATAATATTACAAGAGTTACAACTTTGCAACCCTTTTTATAAAAATAACAATTATAAAAGAGCTGATATGAATAATATGGATAACTTGCTAGTCTACATATTTCAGATTTTCTACTTTCCATTCCTTGATGACAGGTAAAAAAGCTTTTGCTTCGTTCATGGCATCAGCTAAGTCATGCTCTAAGTAATTTCCGCATTCGGAAGCTGCACAACCAGGGATTTCGCCGTCATATGCCGCAATTTTTGAAAACACCTCTTGAATGAGCGCAATGGCATCGCTGGAGGAAACATCGCGCAGTAAAAAATAAAAACCGGTACGGCATCCCATCGGTCCAAAATAGATAACGTGGTCTTTCCACTTTGAATTTCGCGCGAATGTCGCAAAGAGATGTTCAAATGTATGCAAGGTCGCGTTCGGAAGAAAAGGCGGTACATTCGGTCGGCGCATACGAATATCATACGTGATAATGTCCCCGTCAACGCGTGAAGTATAAATTCCGGGTAAAAGTTTATTGTGATCTACGCAAAAACTAGCTATTTTTTCCATAATGAACTCCATTCTTTTACATAACATTATTTTGCTGTTTGGGTATAAACGGTATTTCACCGGTAAGTTTGGTAAAATCTTTCGACGTCAAAAAGCTTTGAATCAGCATTTCAGATTCCTCAATCGAGTACTTAAACAAATCAAAGAACGTATCGGTTTTTACATTGGTGCTGTCCATCGGCCACTGCCATTCGTCCTGTGCGGTGTTAGCATAATCGTAATCGGGCCCTTCACTGATAGAGCGAATATTACTGGAAATAATATTTCCCCACTTGCCCATCTTTTCCAAATGTTCAAGCATCGGCTTTTTATAAGTAGTGCGGTCATTTAATAAACCGTATGCCGTCCGTGCGTTTTTTGTGGCGCGAAGCAAGTCCTTGACCGTAAAATCTTCCTGATACAAATCATGAAGAAGAAAGGTATACAATTCTGCGATTTTTGTCTGCACCTCAATGTTTTTCGGCATGGTCTTTTTTAAATTAAATTCAGTCGGCAGCCAGCCTTTTTCACTTCGCAGTATGATAACATCAAGAGCGGACTCTATCATGTGATGGTAAACTTGCCTGCTGTGACTTTGATCCTGCTCAAAAAGAGATTCACATCCATAACTGACAAACGGATGGATAACTCGATCCAGGCTGTAATGACACAGAAATCCATAGATGTACGACAGCAGGATGGAATTGCCGTTGGAAGATTTGTAATACTTACGCATACTGCGTAATAGCTTGGACGGAGTTTCGTGGTGCAGCTGTATGCCATATTTTCGCAGATGACCACCAAACTGCCAAGAAAAAATGCGGTAGCAGTAGAGAAAATCCGGCCCCTGCGCGCCCCACAAAAAAGCATCTTCGTTTAGCCCTTGCATATTTTCATGCTTTTTTATCTGCTTAAATACTTTTTTCGCGTGCAAATAATGCGTAATTGCTGCAGCCATAACAAACTCACCCCAAAACAAATTTTATTGACATCTTAATATAGCCAAATAATTAGCATACCGATTTTTCATTCTTTTGCGCGTTCCCGCGCGCTAAGCAGGGGGTGAGGGCGGCGAAGCCGCCCTCTTTACGCTCCGCTTGGGCGAAAGTTCGCCGACCAGAGAAAATCAATATATAAAATCAACTGTTTGTTAATATAATATAACACGATTTTATGAATTTATCTTCAAATCCAAAATATACAAAAAGGAGCTGTAATAAAATTACAACTCCCATTCTACCACAAAAATATTATCAATTAAAGAACCTTTGACAAAAAGTCTTGCAGTCTTGGATTTTGAGGATTACTGAAAAATTCCTGTGGGGTCGCTTCTTCCAGCACCTGACCGTCATCCATAAACAAAACCCTTGTTGCCACTTCGCGGGCAAACCCCATTTCGTGTGTAACCACAATCATGGTCATACCTTCTTCGGCAAGCTGTTTCATAACCTGTAAAACCTCGCCGACCATCTCCGGATCAAGCGCGGAAGTCGGTTCATCAAACAGCATAACGTCCGGTTCCATGGCAAGCGAACGTACAATGGCGATACGCTGCTGCTGACCGCCGGAAAGCTGCACCGGATAAGCATCCGCTTTGTCCGCCAATCCGACGCGCTCAAGCAGCTGCAGGGCACGTGCGTCTGCTTCCTGCTGCGTTTTTAATTTTAAAGAAACAGGAGCAAGGGTAATATTCTGACGTATCGTCAAATGAGGAAATAAATTAAAATGCTGAAAAACCATCCCCATTTTTTGGCGAAGCAGATTCATGTTGCAGTTTGGGTCCGTAATCTTCAGGCCTTCAAACCAAATTTCACCGGATGTCGGCTCCTCCAGTAAATTCAGGCAGCGCAAAAACGTGCTCTTACCGGAACCGGACGGCCCGACAACAACTACCTTTTCTCCTTTTTCAATTGTTTGATTAATTCCTTTCAGAACATCAATACTGCCATTGAGAGTATAAAAAGTTTTATGCAAATCCTTAACGTTTATCACTTCGGCGCAGCCTCCCTTCCAGTTTAGACAAACCAGCGGTCATTCCAATCACGATAATCAAATAAATTGCTGCAGTCAGCAATAATGAAGTATATGGATCATACGTAATGCTCCGAATGGTATCGCCACCTTTGGTCAAATCTTGTACGCCGATATAGCCCGCTACCGAAGTTTCTTTCAATAAAGCGATAAACTCATTAAAAATAGCCGGAGCAACATTTTTGAGCGCTTGCGGAAATACAATTTTCATCATGGTCATACGCTGCGTCAAGCCAAGGGAACGGCCTGCTTCAATCTGACCTTTGTCAACCGACTGAATACCGCTGCGAATTACTTCCGCAACATAAGCGCCTGAATTAATACCGAAGGCAAAAATGGCAGCGACAAGGCCGTCACCTGATGTGTAAATAATATAATACATAATCATCAGTTGTACAACAACAGGAGTGCCGCGAATAATCGTTAAGTATAAGCCCGATAGAGCATTCAATATACCGAATTTGCTGCGGTCATTATTATGTGTTACACGGATAAGCGCAATTAAAGTACCAAGAATAATACCAATCATTACGGCAAACACCGTAATGAGAAGGGTATTACCCAGACCTTCAAAGATATATTTATAACGGTTTTTGTATATAATGCTATCATAAATCTTTTGCCCAACATCATCTATAATATTGAGCGGTAAAAATGCCATCAGACTATTCATGCCTGCCTCCTAAGCAAAAGCAGGGCAGCGTAAATTCACCACTGCCCTTGCTTTATTTAACTGCTGAATCGAATTATTCGCCTTCCAAGGCACTCTTAAATTTAGTAACCAATTTGTCAAGGCTTCCGTCGGATTTCATTTGAGCTAAAACATCATTTACAGTTTTCAGCATTTCGGTATCGCCTTTTTTAACGGCAATTGCATACTCTTCAACGGTTAACGCATCGCTTAATTTAACAATCTTATCTGCATTTTTGGAAACGAATTTTTGTGCCGGGAAATCATCGATAACAACCGCATCAAGTCTGCCACCGATTAAATCAGTAACCGCATCAACGCCTTTATTATAACGTTTTACAGTTTTCACGTTCACGTTATTGGTTTTGTCTTCATCCGTGCAATAACTATCACCTGTAGTCCCCTGCTGAACACCGACTACTTTTCCGGCAAGATCTTTCGGACTTTTTATACTGCTTCCTTTCGGCACAATAATAGCCTGTGCTGCTTTAAAATAAGCATCTGAAAAATCAACATTCTTTTTTCTATCATCCGTAGCAGTCATACCTGCAGCAACGAAGTTAGCTTTACCGGATTGCAGCTCTGCAACCAAAGAATCAAATGCAACATCGTTTATTTTCAGCTTTACTCCAAGCTTATCTGCAATTTTTTGAGAAATTTCAATATCAATGCCCGCAAAATTCCCACCGTCTTTGTATTCAAATGGTTCAAATTCTGCATTGGTAGACATTGTTACCGTGCCATTTGCCTTGATCTTGTCAATCGAAGTTTGAGCTGCAACCGAAGACGCAACACCGGACGAAGCTGCTGTGCTGGCAGTCGAAGACGTGCTTTTGCTTACACAAGCTGACATGGAAGCGGCAATTGTTGCAGTAGCAAGGACTAAAGCAGCAATCTTAGTGATTTTTTTCATTTTAATTTACCCCTTTACGAAATATATAATAGTTTTTATTTTTAACTTGCGCTTATTATATCGCATAATTATTCATAAATCAAGAGCTATTTTAAATAATATTCAATATTTATGAATTTTTATACATTAGTTATTCAATTCGACCCATGTTTTGTGCATTTTGAAAACCGCAGGCAAGCGAAAGCGCTTGCATATCACATGGCAGATTACTGAAAAGCAAAACCGACTTTCCGGTAACCGGATGAACAAAGGATACCTGAGAACAATGCAGAGCCTGTCTGCCAATATATTTCAGACTGCCGCCGTACATATCATCCCCTGCCAGAGGGTGGCCTATGTGCGACAAATGCACCCGAATTTGATGGGTTCTGCCTGTTTCCAAGCGAAGCGCAAGCAGCGTATGATTGTTGCCGCTGCTGATTGCCTGCCAGTGAGTCACCGCTTTTTCTCCCCTATCGTCCCCTACTTCCCTTTGAATCCCATATCCTTCTTTCAAACGAATCGGAAGATCAATGGTTCCGCTGCCGGAAAGAATTTTCTCACAAACAGCCGTATATTCCTTTTGTATGGAAAAAGCAAGACGTGCGGCAGAATATGCATTTTTTGCAAGTACAAGCAAACCGGATGTATCTTTATCCAGACGGTAAACAGGACGAAACGCAAGCTTTTCATTATGCTCCAAATAGTACGCCGCAACTGCGTTTGCCAAACTGTCACAGTCGTGACCTGGAGAGGGATAAACCGGCATGTCATACGGTTTGTCAACGATTAAAATATCATCATCTTCAAAAGCGATTGAAACTGACAATGCTTTGGGTTCCAACTGCTTTTCATCGTCCGGCATGGTAATACAAATAATATCACCATTATGCAGAATGTCAATAGAGCGAATATGCTTCCCGTTAACTGTAAGTCCGTCCGGCTGTCGTTTTAGTTTTACGAGCAGCCGTGCGGAAACGCCGCAGTAACCGCGCAAAAAACTTTTCACCATAATTCCGTCATATTTTTGGGAAACCGGAAAAGACAACTGGCGCATGAAATCCCCCTAAATATAAACCTACCCGCTGAAAAACTATATGACTGCCATCTGCTTTAAAAAACAAAAAAGGCGGCAGCAAGAAGCTGCCACCTTGCAGTATTCTATCATATACTATTTTACTTCAACTGTCCAGCCCATTGTGTCATTAATTTTGCCCCATTGGATACCGGTAAGAGTATCGTAAAGACGCTGGGAAACTTCACCGATTTTACCGTTATTGATTTCCATAACATCGTCGCCCCATTTAAGCTGACCGATTGGAGAAATAACAGCGGCTGTACCGGAACCGAAAGCCTCTTTCAGACGGCCTTCTTTTGCAGCCTGCGCAAGCTCATCAATGGAAATTCTGCGCTCGGAGACCTTTAAGCCCCAGGATTTGAGAATTTCGATGCAGGACATACGGGTAATTCCGGACAGAATGGAACCCTGCAGTGCGGGAGTTACAATTTCATCATCAATTTTGAAGAAAACGTTCATGGTGCCGACTTCTTCAATATATTTGCGCTCAACGCCATCGAGCCAGAGAACCTGCGTATAATTTTGCTTTTCCGCCTCATCCTGCGCTTTTAAAGAAGCAGCGTAGTTGCCGGCTGTTTTTGTAAATCCCATGCCGCCCTTAACAGCGCGGACATAGTTCTTCTCTACATAAATTTTGACGGGGTTCAATCCTTCCGGATAGTATGCGCCAACCGGAGAGCAAATCACAATAAACAGCAGATGGTTGGCCGGATGCACACCGACATGCGGATCTATACCAAAAATAAACGGGCGAATATATAAAGAGGTCCCCTCTGCACTTGGAATCCAGTCTTTTTCAATCGAAACAAGCTTTTCAATCGCGTATTTGCCGAATTCTTCATCAATTTTCGGAATGCAAAGACGATCGTTTGAAACATTTAAACGTGCCATATTTTTATCCGGTCTAAAAAGCAGAATGCGATCATCCGCAGTACGGTATGCCTTCATACCTTCAAATACAGACTGTCCGTAATGCAGGCACATTGCGGCCGGCTCCAGTTCAATCGGACCATACGGTACGATTCTTGGATCGTGCCAGCCTTGGCCCTCGTCATAATTCATAACAAACATATGGTCCGTAAATATGGTACCAAAGCCCAGCTTTGTTTCGTTGGTTGGTTTTTGCTTTGGCTTTTTGGTTAATTCAACTCTGATTTCCTGCATGGAAAACCCTTCCTTCTGTTTCGTTAAATTTATTGTAACATTATTTTTTTGTGATTTCAAGGTATTGCATTCCAAAGTGTTACAAATTTCAATTAATTGTTCCTGAGCCCCTTTGGGTAATGGTTTTTCAAGCGCCCTGATGAGCATTTCCCAAAACCGACCATAATCCGGTTTGCAGCCACACCGGTGTATCCCTGCAAATTTTCTTCAACTTCCAGTTCTTCGCCGCGCAGGAATTGTGCCATTTGAACGGAATCCTCTGTAAAATTGATAACAGAATTCAGCTCATCCGGTTTTGCTGCCATGAAAAGTGCGTGTGCGGGCTCAATACGATTCGTTTTTACTTCACCCAACAGCACTCCGGCGCGAATCACACCTAAACCGTTAAGCTGCGGTATTCCTTGCGGCAACAGCAAAAGATTGCTGCCAATCTGTTCAATTTCACTTTGCAGAGAATTGCGGAATAATTCCCGGTAAACAGACTTCGCCTGCTTAGCGGCAGAAGTCTGTTTGGCGACATATAGAACGGTACGGCAGGAGTTTTGTGAAAGGCGCCGCATACGCGCAACAAAATGCCCTTCTCCCCCATCCATGGGGAAAATACGCCGCGCAAACAGAAGGTCAAAAGCCGGCCGGCCGAACGAAACATTTGGACTTTCCAATATGAAATCTTTATGTCCCTCTAAGAATTTGCAGACAACACCTTCATTTTCTTCCGTTGAGAACGTACAGGTAGAATAGACCAATATTCCGTTTTCTTTTACCGCGTCGGCTGCGGAATTTAAGATAGCAAGCTGTCGATCCGCGCACGCCTTTACATGCTCAACGCTCCAGTCGGAAACCGCCTGCGCGTCGCGGCGGAACATTCCTTCTCCGGAACAGGGCGCGTCTACCAAAACTTTATCAAAAAAGCCGCTTAGCCGTTCACATAGAATATCCGGGCGGCAGGAAGAAACCACCGCATTTTTTACTCCTGTTCGTTCTATATTCGACAGTAAAATCATTGCGCGGCTGCGGACAACCTCATTTGACCACAATAGACCATTTCCGTTCAGCAGAGCCGCAATTTGTGTGGACTTTCCACCCGGTGCCGCACATAAATCTAAAACCTTATCGCCCGGTTCCGGAGCGAGGATTGTTACAGCGGAAGCGGCAGAAGGTTCCTGTGAATAAAAGGCTCCCGCATGGTGCATGGCCAAGGTGCCGACTTTATCGCTTTCCGGTGGTATATAGTAGGATAGCGGAGAAAACGGAGCGGGAGAAACGGGAAACGGCAAAGATTCCTTTAATATTTCGTCGGTGCATTTAATTGGATTCAGTCGAGCACCCCGAAAATGCGGTTGGTTATAACAAGAAAGAAATTCTTCCGCTTCTTCCTTCAGCATCGCTTTCATTCGGATAATAAAATCATTTGGTAATGTAATCAAGCACGGTCAACTCCGAATTTTTGTATATTTTCCAGATATGTACAGATAATAAGCCATAAAGGAGGTGAATAAATTGGATCAAAACAGTAAGAACAATTCTAACAGCACAAGCAAAGTGCAGGGAAACAGTACAAGCAAAACAGGCGGTAACCAGTATAGTCAAAAGAAAAACAATAACGGCAGTGCACAGAGTGTCAAAACAAGCGACTATTCCGATAGTGTAAGTGGTAAGCAAAGCGGAAAAAGTTAATTTTTGCGAGACAACGAGACATCAAAAATTTTTGAAACAGGCGGTTTTGTAGTAATACAAAGCCGCCTGTTTTTAAATGCCGTCTCAGTTGTTATGCTTTCTATGTTTTTTTGCCCGTGTCATGATTTCCGCTAACGTCTTATCCTCCGGCTTTATTTCATGGAAACCCTCACCCGTAATTTCGCCGGCATCGCCAACAATAACAAAAGCGTTTTCGTCAATTGCACGGACAATATCATTAACCTTGTGAACCTCATAGCGCCGCACCGCGCAAAGCAGTACTTCACTTTCACGCCCGCTGTAAGCACCTTTTGATTTCAATATGGTAACTCCGCGGTCTAAATCCTTTAATATGATCTGCGCAATTTGCTGACTGCACTCCGATATAATAAACAGCATTTTTCCAGTACCAATATTAACGCCGTAGAGAATGGTGTCAATCAATTTTGTTGATACAAAAATCGCTATCAAAGCATACAAGGCACTTTCAATTCGCTTATAAACAAGAGCAGAAGCGGCAACAATCAGCACATCGACGCAAAGCATCAGCTTCCCTATGGAAATATGACGGAAGTGTCTGCCCAGCAGCCGTGCAATTAAATCCGTACCGCCGGTGGTACCTCCCCGCATAAAAACAAGTGAAAGACCGATTCCCTCTAATACCCCGCCAAAAATCGCCGCAAGCATTTCATCACCCTTATACGCGGGAAGAAACAATTGCAGAATATCAATTGCGGCGGAGCAAAAAACAGTTGCAAGAATTGTTTTTGCGACCAGTTTATACCCTATCTCGACAATCGCCCAAACAAAAATAGGGAGATTAATCACAAAGATCATAGTACCGATGGGTGTACCCCATAAATAGTTCAGCATTGTTGAAAGACCGGTAATACCTCCGGGGGCAATGTGATTAGGCGCCGTAAAAATGTTAACCGAAACAGCCTCAATTAAGCTGCCGGCAATAAAAAAAATGACATCAAGAAACAGCTCCATCGGTTTGCTCTTTTTGTTTATGAATGTCAATTTTACACCTTCCTATTACAAAAAATGCAAGAACAAAATTAAAGTTTTATATTATTCTTCGCACAAAATCGAAAAGAATTCACGCAGGCGCGCGATGTTTCCTTTTAAGTACAAATATCCAAACAAAGCTTCAAAGGCAGTTGCAGCGTGATAATCCGCCGGAGATGCGTTTTTGGGCGTATGCGTGGTGTGAGCGTTTCGGCCGCGCATATAAACATCTTGTTCTTCCTGTGTGAGAATCGGCATAATTTTTGCTGCGGCGATTGCCTGCGCGCCGCAGCAAACCTGTGCAACCGTTTTTTTATGCAAATTATTGACGGAGCAGTTTGCCTGACAAACCAGTCGTTCGCGCACAAAAAGCTCGAACACACCGTCACCGATAAACGCGAGCGTAAGCGGACTTAAAAGCTTTGGGTCACAGTCTGCGTCTAAAAAACGTTCCAGACCAATTCCTCCTTATTCCACGAAGTCGAATTCAATTTCGTAAATACTGACGGTGTCACCTTCCTGTGCACCGGCCTCACGCAGCGCATCAATAACTCCGGAGCTGATAAGCACACGTTCAAAATATTGAAGCGATTCATAATCGTCAAAATTAACGGAATTGATAACCTGTAAAAGCCATTCGCCCTCAACAACAAATATACCGTTCTCATTTGTAACTTTTACCGCGTTTTTACCGATCTCCTCCAACGGTTTCATCGGTACCGGCTCCGCTTCGTATTGTTTGACCGGAGGCAGCTTATTTAACAGTTCCGCAATACGATTGAGCAGAGGATCAACATCATAGCGAATAGCAGCCATAATCGGAAAGAATTCGTAACCCTTTTCTTCCACGTAATTTTTGAATTCTTCGATTTGTTCCGGTGTAGCAAGATCGCATTTATTGCCTGCTACCAGCATGGGACGGGCTGCCAAATCAGGATTGAAATTTTTCAGCTCACCGTTGATAATCTCGAAATCTTCTTTCGGATTGCGGCCTTCGCTGCCGGAAACATCCACAATATGAACCAAAAGCCTGCAGCGCTCTACGTGCCGCAAAAACTGGTGTCCCAGACCGACGCCTTCTCCCGCACCTTCAATGAGACCGGGTATATCCGCAATGACAAACGAATTGCCCTCGCCCATGTTTACCACACCGAGAACGGGGGTCAGGGTTGTAAAATGGTAATTTGCAATCGTTGGCTTTGCATCGCTGACGACAGACACAAGAGACGATTTGCCCACATTCGGAAAACCTACCAGTCCAACATCCGCCAGCAGCTTCAACTCAAGCTGAACATCCATGCTTTCGCCGGGTGTACCTGATTTTGCAAAACGCGGCGTTTGCCTGGTTGGTGTTGCAAAATGTGTATTTCCCCAACCACCTCTGCCGCCTTTTGCAATTATCTGCGGCTCATCCGTAGATAAATCTGCCAGTATTCTGCCAGTTTCCGCATCTTTCACTAAAGTGCCGCGTGGAACAAGAATGATTAAATTTTGCGCATTCTTGCCTGAGCTGCGCTTTCCTAAACCATCCTGCCCATTTTGAGCAACGTACTTGCGCTTATAACGAAAGTCAGCAAGTGTTGACAAATTGTCATCCACCTGAAACACAATGTCGCCACCGCGTCCGCCGTCACCGCCGTCCGGGCCGCCGGACGCAACAAATTTTTCGCGGTGGAACGAAACCTTGCCGTTACCACCGTCACCGGCTTTTAATTTAATTTTTGCAATATCAATAAACATAGGATCCGCCTTTCAAATATGCCAAAAAATCCCGGGCACATTGCTGACCCGGGATTTTGATTCACCTGTATAACGGGTAAAGCTTATTGTTCTACGGCGTAAACACTGACTTTCTTACGGTCACGGCCAAGACGCTCAAATTTGACGTTGCCATCAATGAGTGAGAAAAGTGAATCATCGGAACCGATGCCTACATTTTCACCCGGATGAATATGTGTTCCACGCTGCTTAACAAGAATGTTGCCTGCAAGAACGAATTGACCGTCTGCACGCTTTACACCAAGACGCTTAGATTCAGAATCACGGCCGTTCTTGGTAGAACCCATTCCTTTTTTATGAGCAAATAACTGAATATTTATCTTTAACATTACTTACACCTCCATATAACTTACATTAATATTTTGAGGATACTGTTCTTCAAGTCCAATCATATGAAGCTTGAAACCCGCCAGCACAGCGCGGCAGCTGATTGCGTCTTTTTTAGAAACACGGACAAACATCTCGCCGTCACTTGCCTCAACATCTGCATCGGCTTTCAGGACATCGGTAATGGTATTGGCAGTCATATATGCCGCAGAAGAAACTGCCGCGCAAATAATATCGTTGCCCTCATTGCCTTGCCCAGAATGTCCGCTTATGTTAAATCCAAGCAGTTCACCGGAAGCGGTAGTTAAAAAGTTTGCACAAATCATAATGTTTATGCGTTAACTGCCTCAATTTGAACCTTTGTAAATGGCTGTCTGTGACCGATTTTGCGCTTTTCACATTTCTTTGACTTATAAGTCAAAACTGTGATCTTCTTACCTTTACCGTTTTTCAGAACTTTACCGGTAACGGAAGCTCCCTCGACATAAGGATTGCCAATTTTCAGGCCATCTTCGCCACCAACCGCAATTACTTGAAAATTAACGGTTGCATTTTCTTCTGCGCCAAGCTTTTCTACATATATGACATCGCCATACTGTACTTTATACTGCTTGCCGCCGGTTTCTATCACTGCATACATGAATAGAATACCCTGCCTTTTCTTCAATCTCGCTACTACCGGGTGGGTTTTGTCCACTTAGAACCCGTAATATGCGGCTTAACAATATTATCATATACCGTCAAATTTGTCAACACCATTGGGATCGGATTTTTCGTCTTTTAATATTTTTTCAAACTTAGGCCAGATGCCGATCTTGTCACCATCTAAATGATAATAATTCTGACACATATCATAGCCGGGGATGGTGTTTCCCTCAATCAAAATAGGGCCTGCTTCACAAATTGCAACATCCCATCCGACATACCGTATTTCAGGGACTTTCAGGGCAGCTTTTTTAACCAACTCAATTGCTTCGGCAAAGTATGGAATTTCGAATCCAACCAATCTTGTATTTGTTACCGGATGATTTTCATAATACAACCCGGTTTTATCGCAAAAACCGGGTTTATAAATAATTCCGCTTTTATTCACTGGGCAATACAGTCCGCCGCTCGAAATATTATCTACGTGTTTTGACCCGTTACCGATTCGTATCAAACTGTACACCACATGCGGCAAGCCGCCTGATACCAAAGTGACGATGCGGATGGTGTTTACACTGGAAGCATAAAGTGTGTTCATTTTACTGTGCTGGCGAATGCATTCTTCCACCACAAACTGTTTGTGTGACACCAGTGTGTCATATAGTTCCTGAACACTTTTAAAACTCGAAACCTTCACGCAGTCCGCGCCTACTCCGCCAAATCCGTCTGCTTCTTTAACAAATATATATTCTTTATTTTTCACAAAATCTTCAAAATCAGTAAAACTTGCTCTTCGTAAATCCAGCCATAAGCGGCCAATAGAATCATGAAAACACTTATTAAACTCGATTTTATCATTAAAAATATAATCATACTTTTTGTTGTTTGATTTGCGTACAAGCTCTAAACTGTCCTGCATGGTCATGAATGTTTTGCGTTTTTTACCGTGAATGTAAGCAAAACCAAACACATGGTATTCCAAATAACCGATTCCGTAGCGTATAACGCACCAAAGCATATCAACTACGATAAACAGCCTTGGCTTGTTTGCGTTTTTGTGAATTTCACAAACATACATCCACATTCGTTTAAAGCTCATAGATTCCAATCGTGAGAAGAACAATTTTAAACGCTCACACATACTATTACTATCATCCCTCAAAAATATTCTCACAATTTTGAAATCAATCGCAAGAGTTGGATTTAACGAATTATTTCATTGGTAATATTTACAATAATAACATAGCAGCACTTATATTTCAACTGGTTAACAAAAATTTAATATACGGTTACAGAATTTTAATTTTCTCTTTTTGCAAGAGATTTTGCCAAATCAGATAGAAATTCGGTACCGGTACCGAATATCGGCAATGCCTCAAGGGCGGAGCACGTTAATTCGCCAACAAGTGATTTTGCCTTGTCTATTCCAAGAAGAGACACATAGGTGCACTTGTCATTGACTGTATCGCTGCCAACTTTTTTCCCAAGGGTTTGCGTATCGCCTTCAACATCCAGAATATCATCCTGAATCTGAAATGCAAGTCCGATTGCCCGTGCGTATTTCTGAGCCGCATGCAGTTTTTGCTCATCCGCGTCACCTAAAATGCACCCCATAGTGACCGCCGCAACAATTAACGCACCCGTCTTGCAGTCATCCATTTTCTTCAAGGTTTCAAGTGGGATGGTTCTGCCTTCCGACAGTAAGTCAATCACCTGCCCGCCAACCATACCATGTGCGCCAGCCGCCCGCGCTAATGCTCCGGCTGCCGCTGCGGCACGCTGTGCCCCCGCCGCCGCAATCGCGTCGCTTGAAAGTATGGTTTCGAACGCAAGCGTTAGCAGGGCATCCCCCGCAAGCAGAGCCATATCTTCACCGAACACCTTATGATTAGACGCACGCCCGCGGCGCATATCGTCATTGTCCATGCAGGGCAGATCATCATGTATAAGGGAATAGGTATGCACCATTTCAATTGCGCAGGCAAACGGCAATGCGGTTCTTGTTTCGCCGCCGCAAAGCCGACAGAATTCAAGAACTAAAATAGGACGAATACGCTTGCCGCCGCTTAATAAACTGTAGCGCATGGAAGCCAGCAAATCCGCCTGCAATTGCCCATCATCCGCTAAGTATTTCCCCAACTGATTTTCAATCAGCAAAATATCTTCTTTTTGATGAAAATTAACCACAATTTAACGATCCTTTCCTGTTTGAAAACTTATTCTTCCGCTTTCTCATCATCGGAGGAAATCTGTTTGATTTTTTGCTCTGCTGTCTGGAGCTTTTCGTAGCAGAAGGCGGCCAACGCAGTTCCTTCTTCAAACAGTTTTAAGGAATTATCCAGTGATTCGTTTCCGCTTTCAAGTTTGGCAACAACCTCTGCCAGTTTACCGATCGCGGTTTCAAACGTCATATTTTTATTCAAACTGACCACCCTTTTTATCATTTACTGATGTTTCTTTTACCATACACGTTAAACTGCCTCTGTGAAGCAAAATTTTGATTTCACTGCCAACCACAGCATCTTTTGCTTTCGTTAACACATGGTTATCCGCGTCATAAGCAATGGCGTAACCTCTTGCCAGCACATGAAGCGGACTGAGTGCATCGAGTTTCGCGCTTAAACCGGAAAGTGTTGTTTTGCCGCCTGAGATGTCTTTCTGCATGCAGGAAACCAATCGGTTTACCAGATTATCGGTTTTCATGCGCTGCAGTTCAATGAGCTCCTGCGGAAGCTGAAAGGATCGGTTTCGGGTCAGGCTTTCCAACTGCCGGTTTAAGTCCGAAAGCTTCAAACATATCGACTTTTCTAAATTGCCTTGCAATGTCAGAACCGTATCGCGCAACTCCTCAATGTTTGGCGAAACCAATTCCGCTGCAGCCGACGGCGTAGGCGCGCGCAGATCCGCAACAAAATCACATATAGTGAAATCCGTCTCATGCCCGACCGCGGAAACAATGGGAATAAGGGAGGCGGCAACCGCGCGGGCAACCGTTTCTTCGTTGAACGCCCACAAATCCTCCATGGAGCCGCCGCCGCGCCCTAATATAATAACATCCGCGCAATTCAATCGGTTGAACTGTTCAATAGCGGCAACCAACTGGGGAGCCGCACCCTCCCCCTGCACCAAAACAGGGCAAAACACAATTTGCGCCAGCGGGTAACGCCTTGCAAGCACCTGCTCAATATCATGAACTGCAGCACCGGTCGGCGAAGTAATCACTCCGATATTCGAGGGGTATTTCGGCAATGGCTTTTTACGCTGCGGATCAAATAAACCTTCTGCGGAAAGTTTATTTTTTAGCTGTTCAAAAGCCAGATTAAGCGCGCCTAGGCCGTCCGGCTGCATATCGTCAATATAAAACTGATATTGACCGGTCTGTTCATAAACGGACACTCTGCCGCGCACAATAACCCGCATACCGTCCTGCGGAGCGAAGCGCAGACGTCGTGCCTGCGGTGCAAACATGACCGCTTTTATAACGCATTTATCATCCTTTAGAGATAGATACAAATGACCGGATTTATAATGATTGGTAAAATTCGAAATTTCGCCGCACACAAACGCACTCATCAGATGGCTGTCGCCGTCAAGCAGAGATTTTACGTATGTGTTAAGCTGGGTAATCGTAAGCACAACTGGGCTTTTCATTGCAACGTCCATCCTTTCGTAAATTCATCTCATGGAGGCAAGAACGGCCACACCAGCGGCATTGTCCGCCGAAAACTCCGGTGCGGCAAAATAAGCACCGTATTTCGCTGTCAGAGCATTCCGGATGATACTGTTTGACATCACGCCGCCCGCAAACACAATCGGCAGTTCTCCGTATTCACGGAACAGCAGTCCGCACATTGCGTCAAGCGCGGCCAGAATCGACTGCAAACAGTAAGCGGCGATTTCTTCTTTCGGGAACCCCTCATCCAACATTTTTCGGCAATGATTTTCAATGCCGGAAAGTGAACAGTCCGTGCCCTTCATGGAAGGCTTTATGCGAAATGTTTTTTCGCAGGCAAGTGCCAGTTTTTCGAGTTCTTTTCCCGCAGGAAAAGGCAGACCGAGCATAGAACCTACCCGGTCCACTGCCTGTCCGCCTTTTAAATCCAAAGAAGACGCGATAATTTTGGCCGAAATGACTGTATCGGTATTCGGGGTAACGAGCACCGCCTCGGTTGTACCGCCTGAAACATGAAACGCAAGGAACTTTTCTTTTAGCAGTTCCAGCTTTTCGGCGGAATAGAGCGCCGCTGCGATGTGGCCCGCCTGATGGGAAAACGTATAAAGCGGAACCCGCAATGTCATTGCAATCGCTTTGGCAGTTCCGTAACCCACCGTAAAGCACGGCATATAGGAACCGGCAACATCACGCGGCTTGTCCGATACTCCAACTGCTTTTATATTCACATCATTTTGCAGCAAAGGCTCCAATATCAAGGGAAGCTGCTGAACATGGTGAAATACCGCGTCGCTTTGGCGCAGACCAAGCTGACCGTTTTTTACAGGAAGCAGCCGCTTATTCTGTTCTATCCGTTCACCGTTATAATAAACAGCAGCGGATGTCGTATAATTGCTGGTATCAATCCCCAGAAAATCATTCTTCATTTTTTTCCAACTCTTTTGCAATGGAACCGAGCACTCCGTTAATAAACGGCGCGTCATCGACACCGCCGTATTTTTTCGCCAGATCGACCACTTCATTGATGGACACGCTGACCGGAATATCCTTTTCATATTCCATCTCATAAATTGCCATTCGCAATAACGACAGCGCAACTTTGGAAAGACGGTTCATCTTCCATCCGCGAATATTTTGTTCAATCTGCGCATCCAGCGTTTCCTCATTTTCTTCTACGCCAAGTGCGATTTTTTCCGCGAAATCCGAAACGATTAAATCACTTGACAGCTCTGCCGCGTCAATAATCTGCTCGGTTGTGTCATGATTGATTGACCGCTCGAAAATTAAAACAAAAGCCTGTTCTCTCGCCTCTCGTCTGTTCATTCAAACCTCCAAAAGTAATAAAAATAACCCTCCACAAATAGATGTGGAGGGTTGTAACGATATGCATTTGATTATTTTTTCAAACTTCCACGAGACTATTATACCACAAACTTACAAACAGGCAACTATTTGGCTTCAACAATCTTAATATTATCGTAAGACAGTCCGGTTTGGCCGCTGACGATGTCTTTTATGACAACTGTATCGTTTGCTTGAAGACCGTTCGTCTTTTGAACCACTACATTGCATTTTCCGTTTTCCAGATAAGCCACACAGCCCAGATATCCCTTTGCTTTTACTAAACTTTCGATGCTGTCTTCCTTCAGAACATTCTGCGCGATTACAGCTTTTTTATCAACCGCTTCTTTTTTGGCTGCGTCGCCGGATTTTGGATCCTGAATGGTTTTTTCCAATGTTTCCTGTGCGGTATCCCTTGCTTTTTGTCTGGACAGGCAGGCAGTTGCAAAATACTCATTCGCCTGCGCGTTGGCTGCAATTGCCGAAGAGTTGGAGACTGTCGCCTTACTGCTCCCTGAGGTAACTTTACTGCCGGAAGCATTGACAAGCTGTGCAGCACCGAGAGCTGCTCCTGAATTAACAGTATCCGTCGCGGTTAACTGATTGCCGGAAAGAGACCAGTTTAAGTAGACGGCCGCACCCAAAGCGACAACCAAAGCAGCAAGAACAAGCTGACGTTTCCCGATAGCCATAGAATAAATTCCTCCCGTTTCTGTTTATTTCGATTTTATCACGCACACCCGCGCGGAAGAAATGTTGAGTGCGGTCGTTACCGCATCTGTCACATTTTTCTGCACGGTTGGATCATTGCCGCCTTCGCATACAACCACTACCCCCTTAACAACAGGCTGAACCTCTGTGACGGCGAGCGCTTTCTGCCCGCCGTTCGCATCCTTTACCAGGATATAGGTCGTCTCATCATTGTTGTTTTCCTGATTTTTTGTTGTTGTGCTTGTTGATTTATCCTCTGCGGTCTGCGTACTCCTTTTTTCCTCTGTCGCATACACATACTGGGTACTCTTTTCGAGGGTAATCATCACCTTTGCTGTGCCGACGCCGTCAATTCCGTTTACAACTTCCGTAAGATTGGCTTCAAGCTGCTTTGTATATTGTTCAACACTGATTGTCGTTTGTGTCGCCGAAGAAGCAGTAGTATTGCTGCTGCCGGTATTCTTAAAGAAACCGGAAATAAAGATTAACAGAATACCGACAATTCCGATTGCCACAATAATTTTCATGTACTTATCATTTTCCGCTATTTTTTGAAAAAAACCTTTTACATCGGTACCTGATTTTTTATTTTGAGCCGTCATGAACCATCACCTCCGTTTTCAGTCCCAGTACTTTTTCAAGGTGAGCGGTGATTTCCGTACACTGACCAGCATACTGGTTTGCAACAGTGACAACCACCTTGCTAATTGATATGCTGCTAGTTGTCTTAGTATCCATCATAACCGCAACATTTTCACATTTGATATTCATCGTATTTAATTCTGTGATTACGATATTTTGAATGCCTGCATTTGCTGCCGAATAAATTTGCTGATCGACCGTGTCCTGAAAAGTCTGCGTACCCTGAACGGAGGAAACGGTATCCTGCAAATCCACTGATATTTTCGGTACGATTTTAGAAAGCGGCAAAATGATTCCGCATATCACAAAAACTCCAAGTACAAGCTTCATCATTTTGCCCATCGAGCCATCCGGAACCAAATACTGCATCAAAGCGGAGATAAGCGTAACCAGGCAAATAACGGTTGCCCATGTTTTTACATCGCTCATGAGCTTCCCCCTCCTATTATCAGCATGAGCACCGTGGAAACGGTAAGGATTGTCATGGAGCTTAAGATAATGGCGAGCATCATTTCAAGTACTTTTGCCGTGGAACGAAGCAACACAGTGATTTCTTTTAAATCAAACACATCTCCGATTCCGGCACAAAGATAAAGCGTGATGAGCCAAAAAACGCATTCAAGGAGTATCGGAAGGAAAATACATGCCGCCGCAAGCAAGCCAAAAGCACCGACCCCGGATTTTAACAGTTTCACACAACCCTGCACAGTAGTAAGTGCCTCACCCAGCGCACTGCCGACTACCGGAACAAAACTGTTGATCACAAACTTTGCGGCCTTGGTTCCGGTGCTGTCCGCCGCGGATGTTACAAGGCTCTGCAAAGTCATCAGTCCTGTAAAAACTGTCATGCAAAAACCAAGTATCCATTTTACCGCCTTACTGAACATGTCACATAATCCGCTGAGATTTAAATTCGGTGACACGGCGGAAACAATGGAGAATGCTAAAAAAATATTCATCAATGGAACGATGATATTCGCTGCCAGAAGTGAAATGACATTTCCGGCTCCAACCATCAGCAGATTATAGGAGCCTGCCGAAATGCTCTGACCGCCCGCTATCATGATTCCGGTTAATACCGGTACACAGGCAAGCAGAAAATCCGCGGAAACCTTAATAACATTTGCCGCGCTGCCAATACAGGAGACAATGGGGGTAATCATGACAGTACAAATGCAAAGCGTTCCTACCATTCCGATTACGCCGCCAAGCGTTTTTTCACCAAACGACAGTTTCATCCCATTGAGCAATGCGCACAGAAGCATAATTGCCAAAACGGAAACCCCCGCTTTAAGCGGTGCTGCTCCCTTCTCTCCCGCAATTCCCGTTATCTGTGAAAAAATGCTTTGCGGGGTCAAACCGCTGATACTCTTCCAGTCTGGGGAATCTACGCCCAGCTGGTCCAAAATCTTTCGCGTGTCATCCGGCAAAGAATCCGGCAGATCATTTGCTCCGCTCGCATCCATCTGCTGTTTATAATATTCTTCCACCGTGGGCATAGAAGCGGTAGAAGATGCGGTATCTTCCGCGTGGACGGTTACGGATAAGGATAAAAAAAGAAAAGCAGCAAGAATAAAACAAAAAAGAAACCGTACAACTTTTCTTTTCTTATTTCTGTTCCATAATAAATTCATGCCGTCACCCCGCAATCAAAGCAACCGACGTTGTGGCGATGCTTTCAAACATAGGAAGTGCCAGCAATACAATCGTGATTTTTCCCGCAAGCTCTACCTTTGCAGCGAGGGCGCTTTCGCCGGCATCACGGCAGGAATCCGCAGCGAACTGTGCCAAAAAGCAGATTCCAAGCGTTTTGAACAGAATAAGCGCATATTCGCTGGACAGCCCGGCTGAAGACAGCAAAACATTCAGCTGTTTAATGGCAGGTGAGATATTGGCTAGTATTTGAACAAGGATGAGAATACCTGCCGCGATATTAATAATAATGGCATATTCCTGATGATACCGCTTCAGCATAACGGAAAGGATTGCGGCAATCAGAGCTATTCCGGCTATTCCAATAATATTCATGGCACTTACTACAATCCGAATATGGATTTTATGGAATCGAAGAGTGCTGCAATTTCCTGAATAATCATCATAAGTACGACAATAAGTCCCGCAATTGTGGTCATCATTGCCTGATCCTCACGCCCGGAACGAATGAGCAATTGATTGAGTACAGCAACAATGATGCCGATTGCCGCGATTTTAAAGATTAAATCCACACCCATTTTGATTCCTCCGTTTTAGCATAATAACAGCGCTGCCGCCATGCCTGCAAATATTCCAAGCATTAGGTAGAGCTTTGCTTTTCGGGTCTTTGCTTCCTTTGCGATTTCAAGCCTTGCCAATATCAGTTCGCTATACAGCTTGCAGTGCGCAAGCTGGCCATCGACATCGCTTGTACCAAAACCGGCTCCAAAATCGTGTATCAGAGAAATATCCTTTTCATCGAAGCCCAGTCCTTTCGTACCGCCGGTAACAGCGTCTGACCAAGCGTTCGTAAAGCTGCTGCCGCTTTGACAATTCTCCAAACACATGGTAAACAGCCGCATATTACCGTGTCTGCGAATAATCTGCTCCACCGGTGAAGCAGTATAGCGAATTTCCGTTTGAGCCGCATGAATAAACACCAAAAACGCCTCAAGCTGTTCCACCCTTACACTGAGTTTATGCGACTCCATATACCCCACAAGAGTTGATGCCAGTATCACCAGCACGATTCCGATCGGCTTTAGCAAGCAATTCACCCGCCTTATAAATTCCTGTTACTTTTCCCGGCTGCGCATGACTGTCCAGCATCGCTATGTAACTGAATGCACCCGTCTGAAGAAGCCTTAACGCCTGGTTCCGTTTTACAAGGTCTTCTATGCTGCCCGCGTGGATGGTTGAAATAATGCTGACACCCGCGTTCAGTCCTTCCTCAACCGACGTAACATCCTCGTTATCGCCGAGTTCATCGCATACAATGAACTCGGGTGAAAGGGAACGCACTGCCTGCAAAATTCCGATTCCTTTCGGGTAGCCGTCCAGCACATCGCAGCAGGCTCCCAAATCGTTCTGCGGAATACCGGCATATGTCCCCGCAAGCTCACCGCGTTCATCCACAACCACCACTTTTTTGATATCTCCGCATAAACCGGATGAGAGCTGGCGTACAATATCCCGTAAAATTGTCGTCTTGCCGCTGGACGGCGGCCCGACCAAAAGCAGCCCGGACGAAATATTGCCCCGAAGTCTTTTCAGAAGTTCATCCGCCGCACCGTCTATCTCTCGGGCAACACGGATATTGATAGACGAGATATCTCTTACACCGGTAATCGCTCCGTTATTCATAACCGCTGTTCCGCTGATTCCGACTCTGTGACCGCCGCGTATGGTGATATAGCCGTTTTTGATTTCGTTCTGGTGGCTGTAAATGGAATAACAGCATATATTGCGAAAGGATTCCTCAATTTCCGCTTTTGAAGTAATCATGTTTTCTTCACTTGGAAAACACGCCAGACTGCCGCTGTTATTTAGAAAATAAATACCGCGCGAACAGCATATAGAAATTGGCTTGTTTACTCGAAGCCGTATTTCCTGCGCCTGCATCTTGATATCCTTTGGCAGTCTGGTTAAGTACTGACTGATTTTGTCACAGACACTGTTCGCCGCAGTGTCAAATCTTACATCGTTTAAATTGCTCATTGGTACCTCCACATCATTTGTTACTAACACATAGATATGGACAACTTACCCGGATTAGAACAGAAAAAAAGAGAGTATTGCAAAATGAAATTTCATTCATCTTGCAATACTCTCTTAAAAATCAAATTAAGAGTCTGTTTTATGCGGTCGTTCCCGCACAGTTTAAGAACGAATCATGTCGTTAAATTCCTGCTCGCTGATAATGGAGACACCAAGCTGCTGTGCTTTTGTCAGTTTGCTGCCGGCATCCTCCCCCGCCAGAACATAATCCGTTTTCTTGGATACACTGGACGAAACCTTGCCGCCGAACTTCTCAATCGCGGCACCCGCTTCCGTTCTGGTAAGCGTTGGAAGGGTACCCGTCAGCACAAAAGTTTTCCCGTTGAAGCGGGTGTCCTGTACTGTGGTTTTGCTGAGCATGTTTACGCCCGCGTCGCGCAGTTTTCCGATTAAGTGCGCGGTATTGGAAAGTGCAAAGAAATCATGTACACTTTCCGCCATAATCAGTCCGAAGCCGTCAATACCGGAGATATCTTCAACCGAAGCGGCAAAGATAGCATCGATACTTTTGAAATACGCACCCAAAAGCTTTGCAGCTTTCAGCCCGATATGCGGAATACCCAAAGCAAAAACAAGCCGATAAAGGTCATTTTCTTTGGAACGTGCAATCGCATTCAGCAGGTTTTGAGATGATTTTTTGCCCATTCTCTCAATTGTTGTCAACTGGCTTAAAGTCAAGCGGTATAAATCGGCGGGTGAAGACAGCAAATCATGCGCCGCAAGCTGTTCGATTACCGCCGGACCAAGGCCGTCAATATCCATTGCATCGCGGCTGGAAAAATGAATGAGGTGGCGCAAAAGTTGTGCGGGGCACTCCGGGTTTGAGCAGCGCGTGGCAGCTTCCCCCTCTTCACGAATAACCGGTCCTCCGCATGAAGGACAAATCTCCGGTATTTTATACGGAAGAGCGCCATCTTCGTGGGAAATAACAGAAACCACCTCCGGAATAATTTCTCCGGCTTTTCTTAAAACCACGATATCACCGATACGAATATCCTTTTCGGAGATAAAATCCTGATTGTGCAAGGTAGCGCGGCTGACCGTTGTACCCGCAAGCGTAACCGGTTCAAATACGCCGGTGGGCGTTAAAACGCCGGTACGGCCAACATTGATTTCAATATCCAGCAGCTTTGTCTGCTTTTCTTCCGGCGGATATTTAAACGCTTCCGCCCATTTTGGAAATTTCGCAGTACTGCCAAGCAAATCACGCTGCGCGAATGAGTTTACCTTTATAACCGCGCCGTCAATGGAATACCCCAGTTCTCCGCGCATTTCGCCGATTTTGCGAACCTGTTCAATTACTTCGGTAATGGTTTCGCATTTGTTATAGAACGGCGGTACCGTAAATCCCAATGATTTTAAATAATTCAGGGACTCATCATGATACTGCAAGGTTTCCCCATTGACCTGCTGAACATTGAATACGAAAATATCTAAAACACGGGAGGCCGTTACGCGCGGATCTTTTTGCCGCAGAGAACCCGCCGCCGCGTTGCGCGGATTCTTGAACGGCTTTTCATCGTTTAATTCCTGCTTCGCGCAAAGCTGAAAGAAGCTTTCGTGCGACATATAAACTTCGCCGCGTACCTCAAGGAATGGCACCGGATTTTTGAGCTTTTTGGGCACGGTACGGATGGTTCGGACATTTTCAGTCACATCCTCGCCTGCCAAACCGTCGCCGCGGGTGGAGCCGCGCACATAAACGCCGTCACGGTATTCCAGCGCCACAGAAAGGCCATCAAACTTCGGTTCGACAATATATACCGGATGTTCCACAGCCGCGCGGACTTTACGGTCAAAATCCATCAGTTCCTCTTCGGAAAAGGAATCGTGCAGGCTTTCCAGCGGCACTTCATGCACAACCGGTTCAAATTTATTGAGCGCCGTACCGCCCACTTTTTGTGTTGGGGAATCCGGAGTGACAAGCTGCGGAAATTGGGTTTCCATCTCCTGCAGACGGCGATAGAGCATATCGTACTCAAAATCATCGATTTCCGGAGCATCCTCTACATAATATTTTTTATTGTGATAGTTGATTTTTTCTCTTAATTCAAGCACTTCCTGTGCGGCTTGCTGGTAATCCATGTCTTTTTCCGTCCTATCTTTTTTACTGATATTTTAAACGTAATAGAAAATTAAATCAAAAGCCGGGCTTTCTACCGTTTTTTATGTTTTCTATATATAACAACCATTTGATTTCATATATTGTTTTCTCTGGTTGGCAAACTTTCGCCCAAGCGGAGCGTAAAGGGGCGTATTCGCCGCCCCACCCCCTTCTTAGCGTGCGGGAACGCGCAATAGTATGGAAAACCGATATGCTAATTATTTATTAAGCTATATTATATTTCAAATTGTAACTAGAACAATACAAACATGTGTTTTTATTATAATACCTGCTGAAGAATTAGTAAACACACAAGTTGACAAAGCATTGGAAAAACTTGCTATTTTTGCGCGGAGTTCAAGTTAGAACCGGAAGCTAAACCGGCAATTGCGCCTCCGACCGTCCCGGCAGCAGCATCCGAACCAATGTTGGCAAATGTCTGCGGTACCTGACCGACAATAATCGTTTCCGCAATCACGACGTTCGTGGTAACCTCGGTAGTGGTATTATAGCCCGGAATAAACGAATAAACACTCATATGTACTTGCAGATAAATCTGATGTCTGGTTTGATTGATACCCGCCGCTTCAAAATTACTTTTAAACTCGCCGTTTACGTTGCCGGAGAGCGTCAGTTTCAGCGGAACATTCGGCCCACGCCCATGCAGCAAATCTCCGCCGATTAAGGTGCCGAGCGGAACACCGACTTCATTGTGCTGGTCAGCCATCTTTTGCTGAACCGCGTTAAGAATTGCCGCTTTCAATTCATTCATTTTCACGATATTTGTTGTAATGGCAAGCACCTTGCCGCCGTCATCACGTTCAATATTGACCATGTCATCGTATTTCACGCCGGTCTTGCTGAGCTGTTCCGCAACCGTAGTGTTTACGGCACTTACCGACATCTGCTTTGCTTCGTTCTGTGTAATATTTTCTATAATAGGTCTTAACTGAACGCAGACAAGAATAAACACAAGGAGAAAAACAATGAAAAAGAACAGGAATTTTCTTAGCCCACTGTGATAATACCGACGCCTGTAACGTCTTCGCACAGGCTCACCTCCTTATGGATTACGCACTTATGCTATATTACACAGCGCACACCGGAAGGTGACAAAAATTATGAAAAAATGGTGTAAAGAAACCGAAGTCTCTTTACACCATTTCATAAAAACCAAATTTAAACTTTCTGAATCATTCAAAAATTATTCAGCGGTATCTGTTGTTTCAGCCTCAGCAGATTCTGCCTGCTCTTCAAGAAGAGCTTTTATGGAGAGACTTACACGCTTTTTGTCAAAGTCAATTTCTGTAATCTTTGCTTTGACAACATCGCCAACCTTAAGAACTTCCTGCGGCTTCTCGATTCTGTGATCGGCAATCTGTGAAATGTGAATCAAACCGTCAATGCCCGGAATGATTCTTGCGAATGCGCCAAAGGTTGTCATCCCGACAATCTGAACCTCGCAAACCGTATCAACCGGATAATCACGCTTTAATACTTCCCACGGATTGTCTTCGGAACGCTTGTAGCCAAGGGAAATCTTGCCCTTTTCTTTGTCAAGGCCCTTGATATAAACCGTTACGGTATCGCCAACATTGACGACCTCGGACGGATGCTTGATTCTGCTCCAAGAAAGTTCGGAAATATGGATCATACCGTCAATGCCGCCCAAATCCACAAACGCGCCGTAAGCGGTCAAAGATTTGACAACACCTGTATATTCCTTGCCTTCTTCAGCTGTCTCCCAGAACTTGTCTGCAAGTGCTTTTCTTGCGTCCTTCAATACAGAACGAATGGAACCGACTGCGCGTCTGCGCTGACGGTTGACTTCGATAATGCGGAATTTTACTTCCTTCTTCAGCAAATCTTCCAGAGCGTCACCGCGGGAAGCGGTAGCCTGAGAAGCCGGGATAAATACACGAACACCATTGGTTACGGCAATTACGCCGCCCTTAATCACTTCGGTAACAACGCCGGTCATAACGGTGTCATCTTCCGCTGCAGCGGCAACATCTTCCCAACCCTTGATTGCGTCCAGACGCTTTTTGGAAAGCATAATTGTGCCTTCCTGATCGTTTGTGCGCATAATCAACAAATCAAGTTCATCACCGATTTTGACTAAATCTTCTGCTTTTGCGTTAGGATCCGCTGAAAGTTCTGCTAACGGAACAAATCCGGCTTGTTTTCTTCCAACATCCACATAAATTTCGTTGGGAGCGATACCGACAACAACACCGTGCACCTTTTCATCTGTATTTAAACTTTTCAGGGATTCTTCAAGCATCTCCTCAAAGTTAATATCGCTCATTTCCATTTGATCCGCGCCTTCGTTAAATTCTGACATGGTATCAAGTACCTCCTTTATAATGCTTGCCGGCGTTGAAGCGCCAGCAGTAATGCCAAGTTTATTCGCTTTTTGTAAAACCGCAAGCGGAAGCTCGTCCGCTGTTTCGACTAAATACGTCTCGCAGTTTTTTTCGCACACGTCCCGCAGCTTGGCGGTATTGGAACTCTGTTTGCCGCCGATGATGACCATGATGTCGGATTCCTTTGACAATTCTATGGCTTCACGCTGTCGTTGTGCAGTCGCATTACATATTGTATCAAAAATTGATGCATTTGTATATACCCTTTTTATTATTTTCAAACAATTTTCCCATTCATCCACGCTAAAAGTTGTTTGTGAAACCACACAAACAGGTTTATTGTGCAGCTCGGGAAATTTATTTACAATTTCCGTCAATTCCTCAGCATTTTTAAAAACGAAGCATCCCCCGCAATGGCCGCGAATTCCTTCCACCTCAGGATGAACCGTATTCCCCGCAATAAATACAACTTGATTATTGTTTGCGGCATTTGACACAATATTATGGATTTTTGCCACAAAAGGACAAGTTGCATCCGCATAATTCAAACGAAGCGCACAAATTTGATCCAATGTGGCTTTCGGCACACCATGGGAACGAATGACAAGTGTACCGCCCTGCGGGACCTCGGCCGGGCTATTAACAATTTGCACACCCTTTTGTTCAAGTTCAGCAACCATTTGCGGATTATGAATAATCGGGCCCAGTGTATATACTTTTTTACCCGCATGTATTAATTCGTAAACCATTTGCACCGCACGGTTCACGCCAAAACAAAATCCTGCCGATTTGGCAACTGTAATTTTCAACGATTTTCCTCCAATACCTAATGAAAATCTTTGATATCGCGTTCCCGAAGTTCCGCAATTTTATCCATGACCAAACGGCTGGCTTTGCGAAACTCTGTTCCGGTTCCGGCTTCAATACCCAATTCATCCGGCATAATTAAGTCACCGCAGGAAATGACCACTTTATGAAACAAACGCGGACTTTTTCCTTCCTTTGCCGTAATGCACATGGGCAAAATAGGGGCATTGTTTTGATGGGCTAATAAAACAGCGCCAGAATGTGGCTTTCCGAGATTTCCGTCTTTAGAACGTGTCCCCTCGATAAAAATACCGAGCACCTTTTCGCTTTCCAAAAGATTCTTTGCAGTATCCATAGCGGCTGTATCCCCCGCGCCGCGCACGACCGGAAACGCGCCTAAGCCACGGATTATAAACGAAACAAACCTATTCTTAAAAAGCTCTGATTTTGCCATGTAGTAAACTTGCCGCTTAAATGCGAGTGCCAGCAATACCGGATCCTTCATTGTGATATGATTCGAACAGATAATCACCCTGCCGGTATCCGGCATTTTTTCTTTATTTTTTAGTTTATATGGAATCACAACTTTAAAAATCGGAGGTACTACTACTTTAGCAAAATTATAAATAGGAGTTCGCTTCATATTCTATCACCATTTCTCCAATGACAACTGCTATGTAGCTTCACTGCTATACGTCATTGGAGAATAGCAGCAATAAATCAAATTAGGATAAGCGCTCTTTGATAATTTGGGTTAATTTCGCTATAGACTGTTCCAAATCAATATCAGTTGTATCAACTAATATCGCGTCTTTTGCTGGAACAAGGGGAGCAATCGCACGGTGTGAATCGTTATAGTCCCGTGTTTTGATGTCGGCCAGCACTTCGTCATATTCTGCTTTCATACCCTTAGCTAGCATTTCATTACATCTGCGCTTTGCGCGTTCCTCCGGAGAAGCTGTAAGAAAGATTTTAATCTTAGCGTCCGGCAAAACAACTGTACCAATATCACGGCCATCCATAATCACATTATTTGTCGCTGCAATATTTTTTTGCAAGTCAAAAAGATATTCTCTTACTTTCGGTATGGCGGACACAACAGATGCAGCCATTGAGACCTCTGCTGTACGAATTTTATCGGAAACGTCTTTGTCACCGAGAATTACTCTTTGTTCACCGTTCTGAAAAGTATGGGAAACCCGAACATGTTCAAGCTGTTCGCATACAGCCTGCTCATTCTGCGTATCGATGCCATGTTCCAGCATAAATAACCCAATTGTCCGGTACAGGGCACCGGTATCCACATAAATAAATCCGATTTCTTTTGCGGCACGGCGCGCTATTGTGCTTTTGCCCGCGCCTGCCGGGCCATCTATTGCAACTGCAATCATTGTTATTATACCATCCTTAAATTGATAATGTTTTGGAAGAACTGACTGAATTCCCCGCCAGCCTGCCTGTCGAATAGGCAATTTGCAGATTAAAGCCGCCTGTATACGCGTCAACATCAATCACTTCGCCTGCGAAGAACAATCCCTTTACAAGCTTGGACTCCATCGTTTTCGGATTGATTTCACTTACCTTTACGCCCCCGGAAGTGACAATTGCCTCCTCAATCGGGCGAAAAGACTGAACCGTAATTTTATATTCCTTTAAAAGCGCAGCAAAATCACGCCGCTGTTCTTTGGTAATTTGGTTGCATTTGACAGTTGCCGCGATACCGGACTTTTTCACCATAACCGCTGTCATTTTGTGCGGTAAGAGTTCCGAAAGGGAGTTCGCAAAATCCTTATTATGATTCTTTTCAAAATCACGCTGCAAACGGGCATCAAGCTGTTCCGCAGAGAGCGCCGGTTTTAAGTCAAGTAAAATTTCATAGCGGCTCGGTGACATTTCCCTCATATGGCTGCTTGCACTTAAAATAACGGGACCGGAAATTCCGAAATGAGTAAACAGCATCTCCCCGAAGTCTTCATATATCGTTTGCTTTTTCAGCGTATCGTATACTTTTATGGAAATATTTTTCAAAGAAAGCCCCTGCATTTCGCCGCATTCCGGGTCGTTGGAAACAAGCGGAACAAGAGACGGACGAAGCTGCGTAACCGTATGCCCCGCCTGCTTTGCAAGTGCGTAGCCGCTGCCCGTGGAGCCTGTGCCCGGATAGGAAATACCGCCGCAGGCAATCACGGCGGATTCCGCCAAGAGTTCTTCTCCGTCCTTTGTGGCAATACCGCAAACTGAACCATCTTTTAGAATCAGATTTTGCGCTTCTCCGGTAAAAACGCGTACGCCGTGACTTTTTACATAGGCAGACATCGCGTCTACCACATCAACCGCTTTGTCTGATTGCGGAAAAACGCGATTGCCGCGCTCTGTTTTAACCGGAACGCCAAGTCTTTCAAAAAATTCCATGGTATTCTGCGGGGTAAGCTGTGTAACCGCACTGTATAAAAAACGGCCGTTTGAAGGGACGGAAGAAATTAATGTCTGCACATCACAATTGTTTGTAATATTGCATCTTCCCTTGCCGGTAATCATGAGCTTGCGCCCAAGCCGGGAGTTCTTTTCCAGCAGAGCAACCCGAAAGCCATTTTGGGCGGCTGTACCCGCCGCCATCATACCGGCGGGGCCGCCGCCGATTACTACTACATCAAATTGATGATTCACTCTGTTTATCATCCACCTTTTCGTAAACTCCGTATTCATCCCAGATATTTTCGAGCTTTTTGAAAGAGTCGACAACTTCGGCTTTCTTTTTAATTCCAGTGGTAACAATCAGCGCATTAATCAGGCTGAGAGGCGCAACCAAAGAATCAACAAACGAAGCCATATCACTGCGTGCGAGCAAAACGAAATCAGCCGGTTCCGCAAGCGGAGACATGTTGCTGTCGGTAATAGCGATAACTTTTGCGCCGCGGTCAGATGCAAAATGCATTGCTTTTACTGCTTTTTTTGAATATCTTGGGAAACTGATACCGATAACCGCATCGTTTTCGCCTACATGCAGCATTTGTTCAAAAATTTCCGCCTCACTGGTTGAATTCACTAGCTGAACACTTTCAAAAATTAAATTAAAATAGTAAGAAAGGAAGGTAGCAAGAGCTAAAGAACTTCTTGCTCCTAAAATATACACCTTGCGGGATGCAACAATTGCGTCTACCGCGTTATAAAAACTCTCGTGCGGAGTTTCTTCCATCGTTCTTCGAATAATATCAATATCCTGATTAAAAATAGCATCCAGCATATTGGGAATTTCGATATTCTCCGCTGTAATCTCCAAGCGCTGCAGAGAGGTAAGCCGGATACGGATCATCTCCTGCATGGCGCGCTGAAGCTGCGGGTAACCTTCATACCCTATCTCAGTAGCAAACCGTACAACCGTTGACTCACTTACGCCCACCGTCGAACCAAGCTTCGAGGCAGTCATAAACGCAACTTTGTCGTAATGTTCTTCAATATATTTTGCAATTAATTTTTGTCCTTTTGAAAACTGCGGCATCTTTGCCTGAATTCGTGCCGTAAGCTGATTATTCATTGTGCCATCCACCATTTCTTCCTATGTATTTTCTTGCAGATAAAGAATCCCCGTTACCATTTACATGAAAACGATAACAGGCAGCCAAACAAATCATATAAAATTATCAATAAATATTCAATACTACTATTCATAATAATTCGTAATCCTGCAAAAATCAAGTAAAAAATAGGACAAAAAGCAAAATACATGCAAGATTTCAAATGTTTTCATGCATTATATAATACATATTTCGGTGAGGGCAAATGAACGTTTTCTTGGAGATTAATCATTCCGATGCCCCATGAAGTTTGTCCGAGCCTGATCAAGGCTTGCGGATGCAAAAGCAATATTGGCGCTTTGCGTACCGTAAGAATTGGCAAGGCTCACCCCAAGTCCATAATTCGAAAAATATTTTTGAATTTTACTTGACTTGGAGTCAACTCCAAGTGATAGGCTATATACAGAACACCAAATAAAAAGGAGAATGCAGTGTGGACAGTAAAATATTGATCGTATATTTTTCCCGGGCTGGTAACAACTATGTGAACGGCAGTATCGTGAATCTTCCCGTTGGCAACACCGAAATTGCAGCGAAAAAACTTCATGATCTGACAGGCGGTGTACTTTTTAAAATCAACCCTATAAAGAAATATTCTGAAGATTACCATGCCTGCACAGAAGAAGCGCAGAAGGAACTTCGTGCTAACGCCCGTCCGGAACTGTCAGAATTTCCAGAAAATATTGATGAGTATGACATCATTATCCTCGCCTATCCAAACTGGTGGGGCACTATGCCCATGCCGGTCTTTACGTTTCTGGAACGATACGGCTTTTCCGGCAAAGCGATCCTGCCGCTGTGTACCAACGAAGGCAGCGGAATGGGAAAAAGCGAAGCGGACATCAAAAAGCTTTGTCCCGGAGCGGAGGTAAAACGCGGCCTTGCCATACGGGGCAGCGGTGTTGGTCACGCGGACCAAGAGATGAAAAGCTGGATTCAGAAAACCGGACTGTAACCATACAGCAGCTCGCTAAGGGCGACTCGGATACGAAAAGAGCCTGCCTGAAAGCAATGAAACTTGGCTACCGTCACATTGACATGGCACACGCTTATGGGAACGAGCGCGGGGTCGGTGAAGGTGGCATATTCAGGAGGGCACTATTATTTTCCCGAAATCCACCAATCCACAGCATATCAAAGACAATCTGAACATTTTTGATTTTGCACTGACAGAGGACGAGATGCAACGTATCAGAAATGTTGACAAGGGCGTTCGCTTTTTCAACATGAGCCTTTCGGAACAGGAAGCCCAACTTGGGCAGTTTGTACCCGCCGATTGATGATAAAAAATAAAATTTAAGGAGAAACACAATGAACAACTTTATTTATGATATTCCCACAAAGGTCTACTTCGGAGAAAATCAGCTTTCCAATCTCGGGCCGGAGCTCTCCCGCTTCGGCAAACGCGTACTGCTAACCTATGGCGGCGGCTCCATCAAAAAGACAGGGCTGTACGACAAGGTGGTCGCGGAAATCAAAGCCTCCGGTCTGGAACTGTTTGAATTGAGCGGCATTGCTCCGAACCCACATATCGATTCTGTGCGGGAAGGCGCGGAAACCTGCAAAAAAGAAAAGATCGACGTTCTTCTTGCAGTGGGTGGCGGTTCCACATTAGACGCGACAAAATACATGGCAGCAGGAGCCTGTGTGGACTTTGACCCATGGAAATTCCTAAGCGAATGGGCACCGATTGAAAAAGCACTGCCGGTCGTCACCATTCTCACACTTGCGGCTACCGGTTCAGAAATGGACTGCGGCGGCGTGATCAGCAACCCAGAAACTCATGATAAAATCGGCAGGCTGGCTCCGCCCATGCTGCCCAAGGTTTCGTTTCTTGACCCCACCAACACTTACACGGTCAGCGCGTATCAAACAGCCTGTGGCGCGGCGGATATGATGTCGCACATCATTGAAGTCTACTTCAATATGGATCAGGATTTGCAGATGCTGGACGGTGTGATGGAAGTGCTGATGAAAAACATCATCAAGTACGCACCCATTGCCATGAAGCAGCCAGACAATTACGAAGCCCGCGCCAATCTGATGTGGACAAGTTCCTGGGCAATCAACGGCTTCGTGAACGGCGGGAAACGTCAGGCGTGGAGCTGCCACCCCATGGAACATGAACTTTCTGCCATCTACGACATCACCCACGGTCTCGGCCTTGCCATTCTTACCCCGCGCTGGATGGAATACACGCTGGACGAAACCACAGTATCGAAATTCTATCAGTTTGGCATCCATGTGTTCGGCATTGACGCTTCCCTGCCGCAGATGGATGTGGCGAAAAAGAGCATTGCGCTGATGAGCGATTTCTTCTTCAAGACTCTCGGCTTAAAAAGCAGCTTCAGTGAAATCGGCATTGATGATAAAAACTTTGCGGTTATGGCGAAGAAAGCTTGCGGTGACAGCACTTTGCCCGCTTTTAAGCCGTTGAATCAGAATGATATTGAAAGCATTTTTAAGATGTGTCTATAAAAGAATATATAAAAGATAAGAAACGAAAGGATATTGTTATGAGCAAAAAGGTTCTCATTATTTCCGCAAGCCCGCGCAAAGGCGGCAACTCTGATACATTGTGCGACGAATTTATTCGTGGCGCACAGGTAGTCGGCAGCGAAACGGAAAAAATTTTTCTGCGCGACAAAAAAATCGGCTACTGCACCGGCTGCGGCGTTTGCAACAGCACACATAAATGTGTTCAGAAGGATGACATGGCGGAGATCCTCGATAAAATGGTAAAGGCCGACGTCATAGTCATGGCTACTCCGGTATATTTCTACACGATGGATGCGCAAATGAAAACGCTGATTGACCGCACCGTGCCACGCTACACCGAGATCGCAGACAAGGATTTCTATTTCATTGTGACGGCCGCAAATACGGACCAAAGCATGCTGGAGCGTACCATCGAAGGATTCCAGGGCTTTACCGAGGATTGTCTGCCGAATGCGCATGAAAAAGGCGTTATTTTCGGCACCGGTGCGTGGCAGATCGGTGAAATCAAAGACAGTCCGGCCATGCATCAGGCCTACGAAATGGGTCAGCAGGCATAAATTAGAAAGGTCGTACAGAATGATGAGCAGCACAGAGTTTGATAAACAGAATCTTTTTGGCCTTGGACAGCCGCTTCCGGAGATGTTTGCGAAGTATTTTATCGGTCAGGCACATCTGAATCCGCTGACGCAGGCGATAAATATTGCCAATGTAACCTTTGAGCCCGGCTGCCGCAACAACTGGCATATTCACCACAAGGGCGGCCAGATTCTGCTGGTGATTACAGGCCACGGCTGGTATCAGGCATGGGGAGAAACCGCAAAGGAGCTGCACCCCGGCGATGTAGTAGAAATTCCCGCCGAGGTCAAGCATTGGCACGGTGCAGCAAAGGACAGCTGGTTTTCCCATCTGGCAGTAGAGGTTCCCGCAGAGGGCGGCTCAAATGAATGGCTGGAAGCCGTCGCCGATGAGGAGTATAATAAGCTTAAATAACAAGGATGTGAATGCTAATGACTATTGCGGAAGTCGCTAAGAAATATAATATAACTCCCGATACGCTGCGTTATTACGAGCGCATTAGTCTGCTGCCCAATGTTGCTCGCACCGCCGGTGGTATTCGCGACTATTCCGAGGAGGATTGCCGCTGGGTGGAGTATATCAAGTGTATGCGCTCGGCAGGTGTTTCCGTGGAAACGCTCGTTGAATACGTCACGCTTTTTCATAAAGGAAAAGAAACCATTCCGGCGCGCAAGAAACTGCTTCTGGAGCAGCGCGAGCAGATTGTCACCAAAATTGCAGAACTAAATGCAGTTTTGGAGAGACTGGATTGGAAGTTGGATGGCTACGAAGAACGGATGCTCAAGTGTGAAGAAAAATTGAAATAGCAGAAACCGTAAAAAAAACGTGCAGGAAAAATTAAATACTATTCTTCAAGTACCAGTATTTTTGTAGCTTACCGTGAAAATAGTCATTATGTGAATATAAGTATAATATCCCGTAAGTCTGGCTATGTACTATGAACCATACTTTGCGGGATATTTATTTTTATTCCGTTTTTCACAGCAATTCAGTACCACCTTTAAATTTATATGTAAACTTCATAGCCTAATATAAAGCACCATAATAATCCAACTTTTCCATACCCAATGATACCGCATAAAACAAAACGCACTGCAAGTGCCAAGCTAAACATATTTACAATTCATGGCACTGTTTCCTTGAAATAGCCTTTAATGTATTAAACTAAAGCATCAAGGAATATTCGAATATGACATAAAATATATTTTAGAGGATATTGGATTTCAAATGAAAGTTAAAATAAAAGCTTTTAGAAAAACGTATACTTTTGAACGATTTGTCCATGCAAAGTTTTAACCGTCAACAGCGTCAGACAACAGACCAGACAAATAGTGGCTCTACTCCATGTAAAGCTTGTGGAGTAGAGCCATTACTCATAAGTTATTATTTTGTTCTTGTTCCCATTATAGCATTATGATCTATTTTTTAAATCTTTGGAGACCAGATGTTTTACTTTTGTATTGGAGAAGTAGCATTTTCATTCACAATTGACCAATTATTTTTATTCCTTACATCACCGTGAACCTTGAACCAAGTTCCCGGAAGGTAAATATTTCCGTTGTTTTTTGCAATATCATATGTCAAGGATCCTAATACATACTGATTTTGGTCATGTTTGGCATTATCGTTAATTTCTTTTCCTGTAAACGGATTTTTAGGATTTTTAATAAGGTCTTTCATTGCAAGTGTCGGCACATCACCATTTGTCATAAGTTGTTCCGAAGTTGAAAATTTGTTACTATTAAAATCCTTTACTAATAGCAGCGGATAATAGAATTCTGAATCATAAATATTAAGTTCATCCTTGCTATCCTTAATGACCATGTCATTTAATTGACCTAGCGGCCTTCCGTGATCTGCTACAATTATGATCCTTGTATTATCATACACATTATTCTTTTTCAGATATTCCAGCCATTCACCAAGCCTTAGCATACTTGCCATGTTCGCTTGATAATGCATATACTGGATTCCTGTTTCCATTTTTAGCGTCTTTCCATCGACAGTAAATCGATTTGCATTTTTTGTTTCATATGCAGTATTGTCTACATGCTCTGCCGGAACGTAATTTGGCTCTTGCAGTAACGTTGGTTCATGGGTCGAATCATTTGTCATCATTAAGAATGTATTGGTATTATCATTTCTTATTTTTGTCATATTGGATAAATTTTCTAATACGGAATATGCATTCATAAAAGTGGAATTTAGCCCATCTGCAACATAATTGTTGGTTAATTTTTGTACACGGGATACTTGGGAAGAACGCGTTTGAGAATTATAATTTCCATTGTCATACAAGATAGATTGTGCAAATAAAGGCACTGTTTTCATAATACTATAGCAAAAGAAATTCCTCTTGTTATTGACATTCTGAGCTGCTTTACTCTCTTTATCTTGAAATCTCCCCAGCGTGATATACTTATGAATATCTGGGTATTTATTATAAATAGACAAATCCGGTATATATTGATAATTTGCATAAGTTGGGTCGCAAACTGTTACATTATAATGGTTTTGATCAAATAATACCGGCATAACCTTTAATGCTTCGTTTTGTTTCGATTTCAAGGTCTCTGTGTTACGCTTATTCAGTTCAAGCGGTGTATATTCGTAACCTCCAAACAAAGCCGGTGTACCAAAATTGGTAAATCCCCCAAAAGAAAATGTATTTGGATAATAGGTAAATCCAGAAAATTCATTCTTTAATTGCGGTTTTTCATTCATCAGATAAGGAATATATTCATTCATTGCTCGATCCATCATCAAAACAATTACATTTTTTCCTGATTTGCTGAGTGAAAAAGAAGGAGCATCTCCCTTGTTCTGTGCAGCAACTTCCACTACTGAAACTGATTCATTTATTTTAACTACATTATAAATTGACATTGCGCTTAAAGCGAGTACACAAACAATTAGAACTTGCGGAACTATTTTTCTGCCAAATCGGTAAAGAACAAATAGAATAACAGCCACGCCAAGGACAACTGCTAAATTTTGCAATTTTTGCACACTGGTGAAGTGCATACCATTTTCAAATTTTAACGCATTACTTAATATTCCTAAATTTCTTCCAAACAACATATAATCCAATGTTGTTATTCCACATATTATCCAAACTGATATTTCAAAATATGCCTTATACTTCTTATTCGTTAACCAATAGAACACCCCCATCCACACAAGAAATGTTCCAATAGAGAAACACAGTGAGCTGCAAATATTCCATAAAGGATTTACGTAGTAATAGATATCCACAAACTCTTGAGGTGAAGCCTCAAGAACTGCGGACGGTATTACGCAACCAATTAAAACGACCATAAATATTGCCCCAGCAAAATACACTTTCCGATTTGATGCAATATTTAAGGGCTTTAATTTTAACTTACCGTATTTTTTGATTACAGATATAATAAGTGGTATCATAAATGCAATACCAATTCCTATGACACAAATAAATCTCTTTGGGTAACCTGTATATAAGAACCGTACCGCACAAATGACTAAAGCTACTCCTGCAAATGCAAACATAATATGTAAGATTTTCTTTGCATTCTTTAATTTGTAGAAAATAGTTTTGACTAAAGAAAAAATATTGTTCAACGTCCAATAAAAAACCAATCCCGCTGGAGAACTATATAAAAAGATGAAAAAGAAGATCGCCAATACATACAATTGGACTTTTGTTTTCGTTGGGTATCCCTTTGTAAATATTATACACGACACAAGATTCACTGCAGTCATAATAATTGGTAACAAATTAATATGAAAACCGCCAATTGCAATCAATGCATCTGCTGCCCCCAAGTCAGCAATAACGCCAAAATGTACACCTCGTAATAGCTGTAAATGTGATAAAAACTGATACGCGGCAATAAAAAACGGAATTTCCAAAAACAATGAAATTGAGCCCTTGAATACATAAGTTGGTTTATAATTATTCTGCCTGTAAAACGTTTGCAGAATCATCATTTTTTCGTCGCCCTTGAACGTCTTCTTGATATGAGCTACTCCATCATGAAGTTTTGCTTCCATATCACGCTCTTCTTCTTGCATAGCATCCGCTCTTCGATAAAGAGGTAACACTAAGAAATTCATTGTCAAGCTCAATACAATAATTGACATTCCGGGGTTATGGATAATCTTATTAGCCATCATATAAAGGATCTCAAAAAACAATTGAAGAGGAGATATTAAAATCGTATATAATATATCAGGTATTGTCATTTTTATTTATCCTTCTTTTCTTCGGTCAACTGATTATATTTATCGAGTAGCCAGTTTACAGTTCTCTCAGTTCCTTCACCAAAATACTCCCATGTTTCATTTCGAACTTCTTCACGGCCTTTGGCATACCTAGGATTTTCTAAACACGTATCGATCATTTCTTTTAATGAATCCATTTTCTCTTCTGTTAATTCCATTCCGATTCTTGGAAGCGCAGTATTTGTCCAAATATCTTCGTCTAACCACCATGCATCATATGGTGCTTTATCAAATTTTGTATCCGCATAAATAATTGGTTTGTCATACACCAAAGCAAATTCAAATGTTACTCCAGAAAAATCCGAAATCAATATATCAGAGCGCTTCAAGACATCAAAATTATCAATATCTCTATTCCATTCTAATTGTTCGGATTCTGGATATTCTTTCATAATCTTAGCAATCATATCTTTTTCTGACTCAAAGGATTGTGGATGCGGTCTCACAATAACATGATATCCCGTCTTTAAGAGTATTTTTATAATATCTCCGCCAAACTTACTAAAAATGGCGCTTGGTCCCCATGAAGGAGCCAATAGTACTGTTCTATCATGAGATTCTACCGGACCACTATTCTTCAATCGCTGTACCATTTCATCCATATATGGTAATCCAACTATGTAAATCTCTTTTTCCGGTAATTGTCTTAACTGTTCCAGCTTTCGCACATCTTCAAGCTGACGTTGACTAGATAATAACATGGAATCATAGTAATCAATTCCAAACATTCGATACAAGGTTACTTCACTTGCTGCATGCAGAATATGTACATAGCATTGTACATCTTTTGATCTTTTCCATTGATAAATATCCAAACCTGGTGTGGTAGATAAAACAATGGTCGCATTTAAAAAGTTTAGCCTAGCGAATGCCTTATTGTTGTTACCAACAAATTCTCCCTTTACATGTTCATACGGACACGCAAGAACAGGATCATCCGATGATGCCGTCAAATAGACAATATCAATGCCTCTTTGATCAAATTCCCTGCATATGGGTTCAAAAACCTTCCAATATCTTTTGTTATCAGAAAAAATCACATATGGAATTCTTCCAGAATTCATCTCCACTTTTTTTCCGCCGCTTAGAATAAAACGCAGCTTAACCATTCCCAAACGAATCACATATTTAAGCGCTCCAATAATGCCAATTAAAATAGCAAAAAGCATGCTTCCGGTTCCTGGATCAATATAAAATTTCATATTCTTCCCTTTTCTCTTACGTTGTTGTTTCTACTATTATTTCTTAGAATACATATGCCAAGACGTTCAACTGCACAACTTCTGTTCCCATGCATTAGCTACAAAATATAATGTTTATTGAATAGTACGTAATTTCCTATTCAATAAACATGCATAAAAAATATAGAAAACTGATAATATAAAAAAGCATAGCAATACATTATAATTACTTTTTCCCATATTAAATGAAGTAATATTAATTAGATAATGAATGATTACACCTGGAAAAATAGATTTATATTTTGACACTAGCACACACAAACATAATCCTATTCCACAAGCGCAAAACATTTGAACTATAGTGTATAAGAAATCCGCTCCCTGAAAAAGATTCACAATATGAAACATGCCAAACAAAACGCTTGAAACGATCATTCTAACCCATTTGTTGTGGATCCCACATTTTTCTACGAGATATACGAACAAATATCCGCGAAACAATAATTCTTCCAAAAATACCGTAAATATCATCAGTATAAACATTATCCAGGAATTTTGTAACATTGTTTTATTTTCTTGTAAATAAATATTTGCAAGCGGAAAAATCAAGAAAGGCATTAACCAACCAATGTCTGTTTTACTCCAATTTTTAGGGAAGGATAAACCATACACCGATAACCTCTTCTGCCTTTTCAAAAACACATACAAAACAACAATATAGAGCAGGATTGCAAAGACCGTTAGTATATGATTTTCTCCAAATGATTTAGAAATTTTTTCAGAAACAGAATAAATTATCCCGTATAGAATAATCCATATAACACTCATTTATCCCACCGTTATTTAAAATAATTATAACGGAATTATAACACAAATTTTACACTGTGTAAATAATGTCGGCTGGATAATTTGCAACTTGGCATTTGTGCCGGTTTTTTGGGGAAAAGGGGTAAAATGCATATAGCAAAGAATGTATAGTCCCTCTGTATTTTAATAATGCCTTTTGGGTCTATTGAACGATACCTATACTTTTACCGAAACGTATACTTTAGAACGATTTGCCGATTGCGAGTTTCAAACGCCCACAACAGTTACACAACAGACCAAACAAAAAGGTAAAGCATCGGACGGCATAAGCCTATAAGCTTTAAAATTCCAGCAATACTGGAATTTTTATATAGGTAAAAAAAGAGGACCAACGATTGTATCAATCATTGGTCCTCTATGTGAAAGGTCAGATCATAAAAGATGCAAGACAAAAACGCGAGCGAAATAGTACATCAGAAGAAAAAGTCCGGACGCGAATTGCGTCCGGACTTTTTCTGGTGGAGACGAAGAGATTCGAACTCTCGACTTCTACAATGCGAATGTAGCACTCTCCCAACTGAGCTACGCCCCCACAACGTTTAGTATTATATCACGTTAGTTTTATTATTTCAACCAAAACTTTTGCAATTTTCATATTTCTATACAATTTTATTGGATACTGCATATTTGCAAAACTCCTTCATACAGCATTGTGTGCATTTTTGGCCACGCGCCATACACACTGCACGTCCATGTAGCACCAATCTATGACAAAAATTATTGGATTCGTTTTTAGGAAGTAATGCGCGCAAATCATTTTCGACCTTAAACGGTATTTTGCTTTCCGTTAAGCCAAGTCTGCCTGCAATTCGGATGCAATGGGTATCGGTAACAACCGCAGGTTTGTGGTAAATATCACCTACAACCAAATTCGCCGTTTTTCGCCCAACGCCCGGCAGGCGCGTAAGCTGTTCTATCGTATCCGGAACCACACCGTCAAATTCATCCTGCAGCATGTGGCATAGGGCGAAAATATCGCGTGCTTTTGTTTTATATAAACCACAGGAGTGAATAAGTTCCTCAATTTCTTCAACCGAACCCTCGCAAAATGCCCGAAGCGTGGGAAACCTGTCAAACAGTGCCGGAGTGACCAGGTTCACTCTTGCATCTGTACACTGCGCGGAAAGGCGTGTTGCAATCAATAACTGAAGCGGATCTTCATAAGTTAATGAACAAACCGCCTGTGGATATTCTTTTTTCAGTGCCTCGACCGCAAGAAGTGCACGTTGCTTTTTTGTCATGCCATTCTCCTGTATTTCATGAATTTTGAAATCTCATTGACAACTCCTATTTTATCGCAAATATAAAGGAAGCGCAAGTTTACGATTTCACACACAAAAGAGGCCGAAGCATAATGCATTCGGCCTCAAAAAATAGAATTACTTCTGACTGTTCTGATTTTTTTTATTTTGCAGTCTCATAACCAAAACCGCACTGCCCGCAAGAACAATAACGGTGGCCGATATCCAAACATATGAGGATGTTCTTGTGTCTCCGGTTGCCGGTGGGCTTAACGGAGTAGGATTCTCAGGTACGTTCGATGCCGGCGGGGTCAGAGGAACCGAATTGTCAGATATTACAACCGGATCAAGCAATTCAAACTGCATTACCCATTTAATTTTTGCGCTTGCGCCCTGTAATTCGTTATCCATCGTCTCCGGTGCAGTAAGTTTTGCGGAAATCACACCGGACTCCGAGTTTCCATAGACATAACCAAGCAAAATCGGATTTGCGGTCACATCGGAAGCCATGGAAGATGCGGCTGCACCATTCTTACCGGAGGCTGGCCCTTCATACAAAGTTTTTACCGCGGAACTGTCATCCATTTTGAATGTAATCTGCAATTTCAGGGTATCCAGCAGTTTTTTGGATTGTACCGCATCTGCCCCGTTTACCGCCGGTTCCGCATAAAAATACACCTTCATCTTCTGCTTTGCTTTATTCTGAATGATTATTTCCTGTGCTTTTGTGCTTCCGCCGGGCATCAGATTCTGAAAGGTGTCCAAATTCTCGGCATTTAAAACCTGCACCGATTTGTTTGTACCGTCTCCGGTATAAACAACCTTTGTTCGTGTATCCGGCGCATTCGCGGCAAAAACAGTCAACGGACTGCAAACCATGAGTACCGATACAGCTATTGAGATGAGTGCAATCCGCTTCGCTTTTTTGGATATAATAGTTTTCATTGCATCATTTCCTCTCAACATGGCAGCCAGTATTTTCTGCTTTTCCACGTTGCACATAATTGCGTTTGTTCTAGTCAAAAAAATTATTTTGCCGATACGGTTGACGAAGCAGCGTTAATCGGTACATCATTGCCATTGCTGTACTGCCACGCAACAATTTCATTCTTTGTGTTTCTCGTCGGGTTAAAGTAATCGGCCTGAATAGCCTCAACGGTAATATGAATCGAAAATTCTTTACCGGCTATCGAATTATCCCATTCGCTCGGAATCGTTACGGTATCAAAGAGTTCAGCTTCGGATGCACTGGAAACTGTCTGTTTCGGCAGCATCTCTTGATAATAGTAATAATCACCGGATTTTACCCACTTTTTGTTGTCGAAAGCAATTCCGTTCATCAGTTGACCCTGCATATCAGAATTATCCAATCCACTTACTGTAACTTTACAGCGGATGTAAGCATCATGGTCTCCGACATTTGTTACGGTCGGGTCTTTGGTAATCACCCTGCCGGGCGTAACGTCCCGCACCGTATAGGTTTCATTCGTTAAATCCCGGAACTTCGGCTCTGTCAGCGTGATATTGACTTTTCCTACAGTAATAACATTATTCACTTCGCCCTTATCGGTAAAAAAGGCCAGCGTGCCCCCAACTACAAGTGACGCGGCAACAAGCACCGCGGTGGCAATAATTGCAATTCTTTTTTTCATACATATTTCTCCTCGAATGGGGAAGCTTTATAATGTGCAGGGACTGATGGGCTCAGCCCCTGCGGTGAAACAAATCAAGAATTAGTTTGCATCAAGAGCATTGATGAGCTGTTGTATTCCCGTGTCAATGGAACCAAGGTCTGATGTTTGAACAGCAGCGCCTTTAACTGTAATATTAAAATTCATTCCTACAATCTGTTCATTAGTAGCATCTGCATTAATCTTCACACTGTCGAATAAAGGTTGAGTTGTGCCATTATCTTTGGCAACCTCAGTCAGTGCTGTAATGCCAGTCTGGTTTTGGCTTGCATAAATATAATAATCGCTTAACCCATCTGATGATGTGCTATAATATACCCATCCGGAATTAATTCCCTCGCTTCCACCAGCATTACGTAATGTTGCTAAAGTTAGTCTATCCGAATTAGGTTGAAAGGCAGTTTTTGTATTATAAGTTACCTTCATTGCCATATAAACAGGAATTGGGCTGGTGTTCTTCAACATAGGATCTTTGGGAATATCCATACCAGGTGTCATTGCGATTGCTTTATTTTTTCCAAGTGTGACTGTATCCGCAGGAATAGTTTGGGTAATTCCATCAAAATCCAAGCCATCCCAGTTTGTTTCTTTAATTTGGCCAGAAACATTAGAGCCTACCGCTGTAAAACTATTGATCTTTTCAGAGGTGTGTGCCGTCATAAATGCCAAGGTACCGCCGATTGCCACTGCTGAAGTTACCACCAGTGCAGTTAAACCCAACACGAGTTTCTTTTTCATTTTTTGTTTTCCTCCTAAATAATTATGATTTTATTTTGAAAGCTGCGTTTTACAGCAAATCAACGAATAAAGATTTATTAGCTAACATGGACTTCCCAATTGCCGCCATTGTAATCCATGTGCCATGCTTCCTGCTCGGCATTTCCTATCGTTTGAATAGAGTCGGCAATCACCTGAATTTCAAGCTTTCTGCCGCTGCTAAGACCGCCGCTTACCGTTGCTGTGTCAATCAAGTCTGCCGTTGTTTGGCCGGGTTGTAGAATACCTTTGTAATAGTAGTAACCGTCAATCAATACCCAGTTAGTACTCGGTAAATTATAAGTGACATTTACCGGTTCACCGGTTCCATCAAGACCACTTCCGCTGGAATACCGCATAACCGGAACCAGCCTTACCCTTACATAAACGGGAATCGGATTGGAACCATCAATTCTGCTGTCGGGATTCGTAATCGCAACCACTTTGCTTACCGTGTTATTGCTTAACGTATAGCTGCTGCCATTTGGCTCACTGACCGTTATATTTGCTACACCCGGAGTAAAATTGTTGGTTACCGGGGTTGTTTTTGCTGTCATGTATGCCAACGTACAGCTAATGGCAGCCACCGTCAACACCACAATCGCAGTAGAAAGCAGCAGAAGCTTTTTGGGTATTTTATGAAGCTGAGGTATTTTCAAAACCGGTCTCATACGGATAACCATCCTTTCACAAATAGCTGGAGAAACAAGGATTAACTTTCTTTTGTCTGCCCGTTAAGTGCGGTTTCCGCGTTGTTTTCGTTGCTGCTTTCCCCTTTGCCCTTGCCCTTTTTCATGAGCAAATCCGGTAAAAATACAATGACCAGCAGACAGAACAAACCGGTACCGACGAGAATCATTCCCTGCCTTGAGCTGACAAAGTTTGTAATATATCCCAAGTTAGGAATCATAAACATCGGTTTGCCAATCAGCCGGGAATATGGGGTAGCACCGCCGTCTTCGGTATTATTGGCATCGCCTTTGGTGTAAAAGCACTGTTTTGCCGCATCAATCTTTACCGCCCGATGCGTTACGACCGTCGTGCCGTCTTCCAGATAGAACGTAATCGGGTCATTTACCTGAACCTCTTGCGGTGAAACCTTTTTCACATAGATCACACTGCCGACATGATAGGTCGGTTCCATACTGCCGCTTAGCACCTGATAAGGCTGCCAGCCTAACACGCGTGGGCCCGCAATCACTACGGCTGCCAATACAATACATACAACCAATGTGGTTGAAACAACTTTGCCGATTATTTTACCTGCCTTTTTCACGAATTTAACCTCCCAAAATTTCAAAACAGAAATCGCTGCGTATCAAGAATTTCTATTGTGAAATGTTATTTACAACAACGGTAGTATCGCCAAGCCAGTGATCGTTTGTAAGAGCATTGGTGAATTTTATAGTCGCGGGATAAGCTGCTACATGCGTACTTCCCGTTTGAGCACCAAAATAAGACTTTACACTACTGCTTGATGTATCTCTGCCGATAAAAACTACCCCTACATCACTGATAGAATCGTCATTATCAACAGGCACCCCGGATTGTGTGTATCTCCATGCACCGGTTCCTGTTCCGGTCTCTTCGGTTATTTTGTAATAACCTTTTTTCAGGCCGATTATTTTTTTGGTACTGTCCGTATTTACATCATTCGGAGTAATTACCTCATAGAAAGTTTCAGCAGGAGTACTATCTGTTGCATTATTTCGGCGTTCAATTTTAAACACAAAGCTTTGCTGCGCATTCGGAGAAGGATACTGTTTATCCATAACTTTTGTAATATCCAGTTCGCCTTTGACGACATTTACGGTGTAAATACCTTCGGCGCTGCCCGACAAAATAACATTTTTAGTCGGTAAAGCTATATTTACAATACCATTCAAGGTACTATTGGTATTTGATTCATCTGTTGCTTCATACGGAGTAAAGGTTGCAGTTAGGGTATACTTTGTATCATCGTCCGGGTATTGGTTGGGCGGGAAAGACACTGAATCCGCTGGTTTAGTCGCATTACTCCACTTATAAGTGAAAGTGCCTGTGTTACCGGTTGGGAGAATATACATTTCCTGCCCTGTCACTTTTGTTGTTTTATTAGCTTTCAGCGTATAAGGCTCCAGCATATAAGGTTTCAGCGAGCAATCCGGAACAACTTCGCCGCGGAAAATAGTTGCTGCGGCGTTTCCAATATAGAATCGAGGGTTAACATTAACAGTTGGCATAGGAAACGTTTGTATTAATTCTCCGTCATTGCTATAAACACCGGATTGCGGAGCATTCGTCGGTATATTATTTCCGCCGATAAATTCTTCCTTCGCCTTTACACGAAAAGTTCGATTCCAATTTTGTTTGGAACTGATGTCTTGATCCTTCCAAACAACATAAGCGTTTCCGTCCTGTGGAACATATAGCGTACCGCCATTTCCAACAGGGGCTCCATCTTTTAAAACTTGATTCTTTTCATCCACTACTTCAAAACGCGGATCAATATAGTCTTTTACTGTTTTCTTTTCATAGAGTTCTTTTGCCTGATATAAATTAAATTTCAATTTAAAGTTTGAATCTCCGTCTCCACGCTCCAAGAAGAAAATCTTTAAACTATGGTATTTACCGTCTTTAACAACACCGCATCCATTTTTATCAATGCTGTCGTAAATATTTTTGGTTACCGATGGCAAAACTGTATTATTGTCGATAGTCCCATCTGGATTCAATTTCCAGGTAAAATCGGTAGTGGCTTCACCGGTAGCAAAATTGATGCTGCCTGTTCTCATACTGTGCACGCCGCCGATATCCAATGCCAGTTGACCATCCACATAGATCCACACATCATCATCGCCGGAAAAATTAAAAATCATAGGTTCATATTTTTGGCTTTCGGGATTATATACCAATCCATCCTGCGGTATTTTAAATTGAATACCCATTGTCATTCCAAAAGAATAGCGCGTACCGAATTTTGATGTTGCAAACGGCCAAAAACCAACCGAACTTTTTGTCATAATAATCGAATTGGTTCCAGCATCATATTTTGCATTGTCACCATCATCATCCCTATGGGTACCTTGTGTTTTACCACTGTCAAACTGATAAAAGCCATTGCTCAGTTTATGGAACGGGAATGCAACATTTTGGTATATTTCTTTATCTGCATATGATTTTCCATTATAATCTTTAACACCATTAATTATATTTGTAAAAATATCACTTTGCACATAACCGTTATTAAACTGTATCTGACCATTTAAAGTGGAATCGGTTAGGGAGTGCTTTGCAATTTCGGGATAAATTATGCCAAGAATTTGTTTTCCCTGATAATATTTATTATCAAAATTATGATTATAGTCAGCATTATATATATTTCCAAAATAGAGATCTTTTCTTTTTGTTCCATTAGGAACTTGTTTTTGCATTGTCGCAACATTAATTACGCGATCCCATTGCTTCTTCTTATATTCAATTGAATTTTTGTTATATTTATAAAGATTTGAACTGAAGTACGCAATTGAAGAATCCGTGTTATTATTTTGTTCTGTTGTATCATTATCTTTTGCGGAAAGTGTAATATCGTAAGTTCTGTCAGTCCAGTTATTCAGTTTTGAAGTTTTGGTAAGCGTGAGCAAAGTTTCAAAGGGATAATCATGACCCTGAAAACAATTTGAAGTATTCAAAGAATTAACAATTAAACTGCCTTCAAAATTGCCACCGCCAGCTTTGGTCATTGTTGCGTCGGCCTTCGGAGCAAGTACGCTGCCATGTACACTGCCGGTAAACTCAAGTGTCCGAGCCTCAAAGAAATTCCATATCAGCCTTTTTTGAAGTTCTTGACCGGCTACAGTTTTTTCATTTGAACCGCTTCCAAAAAAGGTATCACCATTTGGAAGGCCAACCATGTCTCCTTTTACATTAAAGACCGCAGTTGAACCAACCGGAATATCAATGTGAATTTCGGTAATCTGCTTTAAATTTTTTCCGCTATCGCCAACATTTGTGCCATCTATTGTAAATATATTAACATTATGGTCAGTGCCGTTTAACTTCAGTATACCACTATTATCACAAAGCACCTGTGAGCCACTCGTTGCCTGAATGGAGGCTAAGTATTCTGATTTAGCAATCATTTGCTGCTGGAAGTTTGAAACGGGTTTATTATTGATTTTAAAGTTCGAAGAATCAGCCGCTAAATCAATACCTGTATAATTTTTAAGATCTGTAGTTGTATTCCAAGGTTCAATTCCACCCTTGAATTGATAGGAAGAAATTTTTCCAGACCCTAAATTAATGCTATTAACCAAGGCTTTTCCATTTGTACTGCCACTTGAAACTTGAAAGCTGTCTTTAGTCTGTGAACCCATGATAAGTGCATAATCATTCGATGAAATAGAATCAGAGCCACCAAACGTAAAACCGCCGTTTACTGTAATAGTACCGCCGATAAATGACTTGCCCTGGATATCAGTTGAGCCATCCGTGAAGTTTCCAAAGCATACCAAATTATAACCCTGCGCTGCGCCAAGGCTAAGGTCAGGAGCTGTCGTGGTAGTTGGGGCTACAGTAGTAGTTGCCGCCGAAGTTGCCGGAGTATTGAGCATGCAGCCCGACGCAATTAGTGCAGCTAAGGCAAGTGAAATTGTACGCTTACGGATTGTGTTGGTCATGTTCATTCTCAATCACTGCTCCTTTAAATATCGAAAGCCTTCATAGCGGTATTGCAAATTCATTGTGCTATGTAATTCATATTCAATTACCGAAATAAATATTTCCATATATTTACATTATTGATTATATCCCCTTTCAGTCACATGCCAGTCACACATTTACATTATTTGGAATTTATTCTGATATTATTCATATTAACATCCGATTTATTCCATATGGCTGATTATTTTCTGAAATAAAAAAAGCACCGTCAAAAGACGATGCTCAACTCTAAAAATTTCTATTAAATTCATATTTCAATCAAAAAACAGAAAACCCCTGCCTTTTCTACAAAAGCAGGGGCAAAATTCGATTTATATTCACGAAAAATTAGTCCTTCGAATATGTGGCATGCGCGCCTACACGATTCGCATAGCCCGGCAGTAAAGGCATACCTTGCGGTATATGCAGATTTCTGTTTGTATAGGCAGAATGAATACCGGTAGAAGAAAACATCAGTAAAAACAGCATTCCGGTCTGATTCCAAAAAATTGTGACATCCGTAAAGCCGTGAACAATAACCGCGACGAAAGCGGCGGCAACTAAAATATTCATATTGGTGCAAATATTATTTTTAAATCTTGCAACCAATGCTTTAATTTGAGTAAACACATAGAAAGCAATGGCACTTGCACCCACGAATCCATAATTTAAAAGAGTATCCAAAAACAGATTATGGCAATGATATGTTTTATAGCCGGCAAATTCATCTACAATCATCGGATAAGTCGCGGGTCCCTGCCCAAACAGCGGATGCTGTTCGATGCCTTTGAGGGCTGTTGACCAAATATTCAATCTTTGATCAAAGGTATGATCAATGTCCCATATTCTTGGGAAAAACTTAGGAAGCAAAACGCTGCACAGTACAAAGGATCCGGCCAGCAGCACAAACACAGCCGCCATCTTATATCTGCCTTTTAGCAACATAATAACCAGAGAAGCACATGCCATCGCAATAAACGAAGACATGCTCGCCGATAAGTAAAGGCCTATCAAATTCACACCAATGACGATAAAATAAAACTTATTGTCCTGCTTATTGGTGAGCAAACGATATAATGCTATGAGTACAATAAATTCAATCATCATACCGTAATAATTCGCATTTGTAAAGGTAGAAACAGGCCGGTAATTCGGTGCGGTGCTGTAAACCGAAATCTTCTGAAAAACAGCAATCATGGCACAAGCCATACTGGAAAGGCAGGCTACATCCATCATCTTGTTAAACAGCTGACGTGTCATAATACTGCGGATATAAAAAGCAGTGACAAGAATAGCAACAAGAACAAGAGAATACATCATTCCGGTATGATTGGCATAAACCACCGAAATAAGAAATGTTACGCCCATCGTGCAAACAATAAACTTGCTGTATGGCTCTTCAAATGCTTCAGCTCTCTTTTTATGATTGATAACGGTCATAACAGCTATCAAGGATATGACCACTACGGACACATAAAAAGGAAGAAATATTGAGACTGTAAGCAGTAATACCAAGGAACTATCAAAATCAGTTATTGACTTGTTTTGTTTCAAGCCAAAATTAATAGCATTTAAAATAAAGTAGATCCCCTTTCCTGTAGCAGTCGGGCTATTCATTCAAAAGCAAAATCGCGAAATCTACAGTCATTTATTATACCACGTTTTCCATATGGCACAAGATGAATTATAAATATGATTAAATACATAGACCTATTCATTTTTTGTACAACATGACGAAAATTATGTCTGTATTCTAAATTATGACACACAACATCCTCATTTGACCACAATTCTGTTAAAATAGTATGTATGAATTGGATGAAAATACTTACGCAATTTATAATATAGCAAACATTTGATTGCATAGGTTGCTTAACTCTGGTCGGCAAACTTTCGCCCAAGCGGAGCGTTCACCTGCTTAGCGTGCGGAAGCGATCAACAGTATGAAAAACCGGTATGCTGAATTATTTATTTCGCTATATAGGAATGCAGTAAAAATACACGGAGGAAGTTATGAGTGATGATCCCAAAATAAATTATGAACGGTTCAATCCAAATTATGCGGATGGTTTAAGCACCAGTCAGATCGCAGTCCGGCAAACACAGGGGCTGAATAACGGTGAACAGGAGATTAAAACAAAAAGTATTGGGCGGATTATCCGTGATAATATTATTACCCCTTTTAATATATTAAATGTTGTATTAGCCGGATTAATCTTAATGGTCGGCTCATATAAAAATTTATTATTTATGGGCGTCATTCTTTCCAATATATTAATCGGCACGTTTCAAGAAATTCGGGCAAAACAAACAATTGATAAACTTTCGTTAATTTCCGCCCCAAAAGCACATGTGATTCGCAACGGTCAGAAAATCAATATCCCGGTCAACGAGATTGTTTTGGATGATATTACGGTGCTGGCCGCGGGCAACCAGATTTGTGCGGACTGCACGATTGCGGAAGGTGAATGTGAGGTAAATGAATCCCTCATTACCGGAGAATCAGACCCGGTAAACAAAAAAATGGGAGATTTGCTTCTTTCCGGCAGCTTTATCGTAAGTGGAACTTGCTATGCAAAAGTAGAACATGTCGGGGAAGAAAATTATGCGAATAAAATCTCCAACAGCGCAAAATACCTAAAAAAGCCAAATTCCGAAATTATGACATGGATAAATAAAATTATTAAATTCATTGGTTTTGCAATTATTCCGGTTGGATTATTGCTGTTTTACAAACAAATTTTTATCTCGGAGCAGCCGTTCAACAATGCGATTGTAAGCACTGTTGCCGCTTTAATCGGTATGATTCCGGAAGGATTGGTTTTGCTGACCAGTGTAGTTTTAGCAGTAAGCATCATCCGACTTTCACGCCACAAGACACTTGTACAGGAACTGTACTGTATTGAAACACTTGCCAGGGTGGACACATTATGCCTGGATAAGACTGGCACCATTACGGAAGGCTCCATGCAAGTTGATGATGTGATCTTGCTGGAAGCCACTGCGAACAAAGAAGTGGCAGACGCAATTGCCGCATTGACCGTCTCACAGAATGACTGCAACCCGACATTTCAGGCACTGCAACAGCATTTCAATAATGTACCTAAATGGAACTGCATCGAAACCGTTCCATTCTCTTCTGCAAGAAAATGGAGCGGCGCAAATTTTGAGGGTATCGGGAGTTTCGTCATCGGCGCGGCGGAATTTATACTGAAGGAGAAATTTAGCCGAATTCAGCCTCAAATAGAACAATATTCTTCGAACGGACAGCGAGTTCTGCTTCTGGCATTTTCTCCGGAACCTTTTCAAGGAAAAGAAGTGCCGCAAGGCATTACACCGCTTGCACTTGTACTATTAAGTGACAAAATACGTCCGCAGGCCAAACAGACATTGGAATATTTTGCGGAACAAAACGTGGACATTAAGGTTATTTCTGGTGATAACGCAATAACGGTCGCCAATATCGCACGAAAAGCCGGTCTTGAAAAAGCTGAATATTTTGTGGACGCTACCACCTTAAAGGATTATGATGACATTAAACGAGCGGCATCAAGATACACGGTATTTGGCCGCGTAACGCCGCAGCAAAAATTGGAATTGGTAAAAGCTCTGAAAGAAGACAATCATACAGTCGCCATGACCGGAGACGGAGTCAACGATGTCTTGGCGCTGAAAGAATCCGACTGCAGCATTGCAATGGCTTCCGGCAGTGACGCGGCCAGAACCGTATCACAGCTTGTCTTACTTGACTCCAATTTTGCTTCCATGCCCATGGTTGTACGCGAAGGCAGGCGCTCCATCAACAACTTACAGCGTTCCGCTTCACTCTTTCTTGTAAAAGCGTTTTTCTCCGCCATGATTGCGGTTTTCTTTATCTTTTTGCAATGCGATTATCCGTTTCAACCCATACAGTTTACATTAATCAACGCGTTTACAATCGGTATTCCATCCTTTATTCTCGCTTTAGAACCAAACAAAGAACGCATTAAAGGCAAATTTATTATCAACATTATGAAAAAATCACTGCCGGGTGCGTTTACAATGGTATTTAATATTCTGCTGCTTGTTGCGATTTCTTTATTCTTACAATTTACGAACGGACAAATTTCTACCCTTGCGGTCATAATTACCGGTTACACCGGATTGCTGATTCTGCTTAAGGTTTGCTCACCGTTTAACGCCATGCACGCTATATTATTTTTCACGATGTTAGCTGGTTTTACTGCGGCAATTCTGTTCTTTCAGCCTTTCTTTTCCCTTGTACCGATTACGGTGCCGATGTTTCTGGTACTTATCCCCATGATGGCCTTTGCCACCTGTATGATGATGGTTATCCTGCATATGATAGAAAAAGTAATTATGAAAAAAATCAATTAATGCATACTCAGTATCTGCCGATTTAATCTGTCTACTTCCATGCAAAAGGGACGAATTTGAAATTCGCCCCTTTTATATTGGAACCAAATCCGCTAAACCGTAATATATTCGCTTTTCGCGTAGCCGACAATCCCGTTATAATCGACTACATACCAGCCCTGCGTTTCACCTAAAACCTTGATAGAAGCACCCTTCGGTGCCTTACCGATTACCTTAGCCAGTGTACTTGGTTTATTGCGGATATTGAGACTGTCCGTCTGGGTGGTCACTTTACCCGTTCGAACCGGCTGCGGCGGTGAAATAAATGGAATGCCGAAATATTCAGTTAACGACATGACCAAATTGGAAGCGATTGGGGTAATATTCGCACGTATCCATTCTGCATCCTCGACATTGTCGTGATAGGCAATTTCAATTAATACTGCGGGCGCATTTGTTTTTGTTACTTCAGCCAATTGTGTGGTGGGTACCGTTTTTACCAGTTCCGGCTGAGGATATATCTTTTTAAAGTTTTTTGCGATAATTTCCGCCCCGCGCTTACCGCGCGTACTGTTCGCATAATAATATACGTTTGTCCCGCGAATTTTTCCGTACAGTGCCGGCGGTGCGGCGTTGGAATGCAGGGCCAGATGAAAATCATAATAGCCCTTATTGGAATCGCGGATGGACTGACCAACAGATGTTCCGATTTTGTTCCGAGTATATTTGATGCCATTTGTACGTAAATAAGGCTCCATAGCATCCGCAACTAAATTCATATAGTATTGTTCTGTTCCGCCGATGACATATTTGTTCTGTGGCTGTAAGGATGGGCTGAGAAAAATAATAGGCATACGTTTCCTCCTTTCTTATGCAAATTTCTATAAGAGATAAAGAAATTATTCAGCAAAACACAATTATTGTCGTTCACTAAAAGAGTTCCACGTAATCCCTTATTGAAATTCCTATTACTATCATATGCCGAACAAAAAGAAAGCGCACCTGCGGATCGGATTATAATAATTTCAGCTTTTTCGCAAAAAAGTTTTCTGTGCTGGTTCCGGCCGGACGAATAAAACGCCCCATTCCGTAAAGGCATTCCGGATTTCGGTTTATAATGTTTATTTTCCCGTAGCAGGTCAGAGTCGCCTGAAAGCCAAGACTTTTAATAACCGGCAGCGCGTCATCGCTCACCGCTCCAAACGGAAATACAAATGTTGTAGGTGTATAGCCGGTATTCGCCTTCATTTCCTGCTGCATTTTTTCCAAATCTTCTTTGAGTACCTGCGAGTAATGCTCCGTACTTTCACCTCTCTGTTTCGTCGTTCCGATCCGTTTTCCTGAACTTGCGTGAAGATTGTAGGTATGGTTCTGAAATTCAACATAGCCGGAATCCATCATTTCGTTAATCTGCGTCCATGTGAGGTGCGAATAATTTGCATGGTTGTCATTCGTTTCGCTGAATTTGTCCGTATTAATCCCGATAGGAGAAATTACAATTTTACAATTATACTTTTTGATTAACGGATACGCGTATACATAATTATTGTAGTAACCATCATCAAACGTTATCATAATTGGCTTTTCCGGCAGCGGTTTTCCGAAATTTACGTAATCCAACAGGTCTTTCATTTGAATCGTCGTATATCCGTGATCTTTTATATATTTAAGGTCACTCTCAAATAATTGAGGGGAAACTACATACTTTCCCTGTCGGCTCTTTTCCTGCAGCATACTATGATACATAAGAATTGGCACACGCGTTCCGACAATGGAATTCTTTGCGTTTACTGCCCGGCTTACCGCATTTATGCCGGTGACCCCGATCAATATTCCCGCTATTAGTGATAGCAGAACAAAAACGAATCGCCGGTTGTCAATATGCAAGGTACAAAACATAGGCATATTCTCCCTAATATTCATCTGATTAAATATATCGGGATACAACATGAAATATGACGAAGAAACCAAATAAGCCCTGAATAACCTTATGGCCATTCAGGGCTTGCTGTTATGTGATAGTGTCTGCTCTATTTTACTGCTTCAGAATTGGTTAGAATAGAATTTAAAAAATTATAAATGTCTCCATATACCTCCGCTTTGTTGGTTTCACTCAAAAGAGCATGGCGTGCCTGCGGGTACAAAATCAGCTGAACGTTGTGTCCGGTTTTCGTAAGACCTTTTGCAACCTTTTTTACACCTTTTCCAAAATCGCCTACCGGGTCACGATCACCGGATATAAGCAAAATTGGAATATCCGGCACCTTGCGATACCAAGTTGCACAATCTATTTCCGCCTGCAAATACAGAATATCGCGATAACCGGAAACAGTAAGATCAAAACCGCAGAGCGGGTCATTTACATAAAGGTCAACTTCCGCTTCATCACGCGAAACCCAATCACTTGCTGTCCGGTTTGGGGCAAAAGCATCGTTATATTTTTTAGTAGAAAGTTTAGCAAAGATCAAATCATGAGCTTGCGCTCCGCGTTTCTTTACTACGGAATCAGCAAAAATTATTTGTGCTTTCAACATAGCAGCTCCGGGGCCTGCACTGGTGCCCATATAAACGGCTCCCGCCAGTTCTGTGCCAAACTGTGCGTTATAGGCTCGTGCTAAAAACGAACCCATGCTGTGTCCCATAAGAAAATATGGAAGATCAGGATTTGCTGCGTGCATAATTTCATAAAGTTTATGCATGTCGTTTATTAGGTTTTGGCAGCCGCCTTCACCAAAATAACCAAAGGAGCCACCTGTTGAGACAGACTTGCCATGACCTAAATGATCGTTAATGGCAACCGCAAAGCCAAAGCCTGCCATATATTTTGCAAAATCTAAATAAGGAAGGCTATGCTCCGCCATACCGTGAGCAATTTGCAGAACAGCACGCACACTTGATTTATCAGTCGGCTCCACAATGCGAACAAAAATCCGATCACTGCCATTTGTCGAATCGAAGGACAATTCACGAGTAAGAATATCCATAATGGCTGCACTCCTTTTATTGATGCGAATTCATGATGAAGTCTTTTCTATCTACATTATAACTTAATTATACAGTGGACTTTTGTACGAATTGTGAATATTCACTATCTTAAGAATAACAAAAAATTTTATTAGCAGGAATAACTTGACAAGATATATATATTACGGTTTCACTGCAATATGATACACAACCAGAAAGTGCAAAATGCTACCTGCCAATACAAAAATATGCCAAAGTGCGTGCATGTATTTTACTGTTCTGCCTTTCCCGTAGATGACCGCGCCTACTGTATAAAATATACCTCCAGCAAATAAAAACAGAACAGCAGCGAAATCCAGGTTAGCTATCAAAGGTTTAATAGCAAACAGAACAACCCATCCCATGCAGATATAGCAAATCATGGATACCGCACGAAAGCGCTTCATGTTAACCCCGTTGAGCGTAATACCCACGATGGCCGCAGCCCATACAACAGAGAACATGACCCAGCCGAGCACGCCGCGCAAACATAATAATGTAATAGGAGTGTACGTACCGGCAATCAGCAGAAAAACGGTGCAATGATCCAGAACCTGAAAAACCTTTTTGGCTTTGGAAATGCCGAGCGCATGATAGAGTGTGGAGACTGTATAAAGCAAAAATAAAGTTCCGCCGTATACAGACACGCTGACCACAGTAATTGCATCATGTGGAGTAAATACAAGAAGAATCACCAGTGCAGCAGCAGCCAAAAGTGCTCCCACTCCATGGGAAATCGCGCTCATAATTTCTTCAGCGACAGTATAACTTGGTAAATTCAGTTGATTGCGGCGCTGGGCTCTCCAATTATTTTTATCTGTTGTCATAGCTTTTGACACTAAATTTTCCATACTATCATTTCCTTTTACAAATTGTATTATTTAGTTTTTAATACTAGATGTAACTTCATGATAGTATAGTGTTTCGTTAATGTCAAGTGCATTCATGATATTAAATACAATATTTAATTTTTAATTTATACTCCTTCTAAATCAAACGGCGGAATAAAGCTCTGTTTGGCAGAAGATAGTTCCTGCACAAAGCCATCCAAACCTATATCAAATAAATAGCTCTGTACCTTTTCGTATTCTCGGCGGGTAATACAGCGATTTATTTCCGGGTAATCCTCCGCCCTTCCGCAGGGAATATACTGTGCCATTAAACTGACTAGCACACCTTTTGGCAGGTTGTTTTTCAGCCAGTCCAACACAGAAATTGAATTGCGCGTATTACCGGGTAAAATCAGGTGACGAACGATGGTGCCGCGAATCAACATACCGTCATCATCAAACTGTACCGGTCCGGTCTGCCTCGCCATTTCCAAAACTGCAGCAGAAGCAGCCGCAAAATAATCGGCTGCACCGGAATATTTTTTGCCAAGGTCATCGTTCGCGTATTTTAAATCCGGCAGATAAACATCTACCAAGCCGTCCAGCATTTTCAGTGTTTCGAGACTTTCGTATCCCCCGCTGTTGTAAACAACCGGAACCGAAAGCGGCCGCAATTTTAATGCTTCCGCAATGACAGAAGCAAAATGCGTCGGATTCACCAGATTGATATTATGTGCGCCCCGCTCAATCAGACGCTGAAAGATATCGGCAAGTTCGGTAACGGATATCGGCTTTCCAACCGATCTTTGCGTGCTAATCGAATAATTTTGGCAAAATACACATTTCAATGAACATCCGGTAAAAAAGACAGTACCGGAACCTCGCTTTCCGCTGATACAGGGTTCTTCCCAAAAATGCAGAGCCGCACGCGCAACTACCGGATTTGCACCCATACCACAAAATCCGTTTCCGAAGGTCGCTTCCCTCTTCACCCCGCAATTTCGCGGGCATAAATGGCAGCTTTGTATGACAGACAATTTACTCTTCCCCCTTCAGCGCAAGCATGGCGGCCAGACCACCGCGAGCCGCTCCCATAACGCGGTGAGAATAAAGTAACTCTGAATTGCATTTTGTGCACAGGCCGCCAACCGTAATGTTTTGCTCCGGCACCCCCGCATGTTGAATTACCCGGCGGTTGACTTCCCATAAGTTCAGCATAAATTTGCCGTTTGGCATTTCTGTAATAAAATCCATCGGGGCAAGATCGGTCAACTGCACAAACTGCCTCTCTACCGGTTCATCCACTTCATAACAACACGGACCGATGGACGGGCCGATCGCGGCAATGATATCTTCGGGATTGCTTCCGAATTCTTCACGCATCCGCTCAACTGTTTTTTCTCCGATTCGTGCCACTGTCCCACGCCACCCGGCATGGGCAAGGCCAATTGCACGCCTTACAGGATCCAGAAAATAAAGCGGGACACAGTCCGCATAATACGTAATCAGTGTAACATTCGGTTCATTTGTAATAAGCCCGTCCACGCTCTGCATATCCTTCGGGCGCCAGATACCGATTCCTGCCTGCTCACGACCAACGCGTCGAATAACTGTGTGGTGATCCTGTGAGGAAGCCACGAGTGTATTGAAATCAAAACCGACCGCCGCACAAAAGCGGCGATAGTTTTCAAGCACATTTTCGTCACTGTCACCGCGGTGAAAGCTCAAGTCCATGCTTGCAAACACATTTTGGCTCACGCCGCCCAAACGCGTGGAAAATGCATGGCGGATAAAAGGATACTGTTCAAATGCAGGAAATGTCAGATAGGAAACGCCTTTATTTTCATGAAGAGTCATATTTTTTGTGTCATACATGGGTATTCCTCCAAAATTTATGTTTGCTTTATTATAACATAAAATCGTATCAATTTTTAATACCCTGCACATATACTTAACATTCTGGTTTGTTTTAGCACGACAGTCGCTCCAATAAACATGTTATTCCAATAACTGATAATCAAAATCCCGTATTAGCACTTAATTTCTCTTGACTTTCTATGTATAACATTCTATTATTGAACTATATACAATTTTTATTAAATATTGAAAATTATAGGAGATTTCATAATGAAAAAGTTATTACCATTAGGAACCATTTTAAAACTTGAGCCACAATCAGATAAAAAAATAATGGTTATTGGTCGTCTGGTTAAAAAAGGTGCGGCAAAGTGAAGTTGCAAATGCGAACCAACTGATTGAAGACCAAATTTCTAAAATTTTTAATGAAAACTATACCAATAAGAGTCCTATGCAGATGGAAAATACCGTAGATTCCTATTACGAGCAATGCTCCGTGTTCGCATTGGAGAATGAGAACTTTTCCCCTGCTGAACTTGTAATCTTATCACAATTAAATGAACTAATAAAAACCTGCAAAAGCCCAAAAGAGCTGCAGGTAGAAATAGAAAAATTAAAAGCAACTAACAAGTCTGATACAGAATATACAAAAATTATGAATTCAATAATTGACGAAAATTTTGGGAGTGCTTCTAAAACTGGTCTTACGGTTGCCGGGATAATAAAAGATGCAATGAGCAAGTATATAGAGAAGAAATATCCGGCAATGTCGGCGGCAGAGATAACAGCTATTCAAAAGAAAATCGCCAAATTATCTTTTAATTTAGAGAAACAAAGTCTAAAAATAAATGAATACACAAAACTCAACGGAAAAACATATCAAAAATATTTTAGTATTTTAAACAAAAGAAATATTCAAGAGGGTATTATAAATGATTATTATACAGATTTAGAATATAAAGACAATATTGATAAACTCAGTAAAGGGATTATTGCCGTACAGATTGGTACCGAATTATACAAAGATATCGGTGTTAACGGCATGGATCTTGAAGATATAACGCAGGATATGATTGTTACCGGTGGCAGTATAACAGCGGGAGCTGCAGGAAGTGCCCTAGGAACAGCAGCATTAGGTTTAGTTGCTCCTAGTGCTGCTTTGGGTCCTGCTGGAATTGCTGTATCACTTTTTGGATGTTTTGGTGGTGCATACGCTTATGATAATTGGATTCATCAACCAGTACAGGACAAATTGGATGAAACACAAGATTGGTGGGAGGAATTTCAATGGCAAGAATAATCGACTTTATTTTTCCTATTGCACCACTACCCAAAGATAATAAGCAGCGAGATGCAGTTATAAAAGGATATGGAATTTTTGTTAGAAAGGACACAAAAGATTATGCAAAAGGTCTTTTATTCGAGCTGCTTCTTTTATGGGGTGGTGTATATTCCATTTCACATGCTTATTCTACTATAAACATTTCCACATTTGTGTGTATGCTACTGCCCACATTGTTGTATATAGTAAGTCTAGTTCTGTTCATTTGCTGCAAATTTATGCGCTCCACGGATGTTGAACATGCAAAACAAACTATATCCTTGTTATGTTCTTTTGTGCTTTGTATAAGCTTTATCAACATTTTTCTTGGATTTTTAAATTATGATTCATGGAAAAACAATAAATACATCGAATTAGATTTGCACACATATTTATTTATATTTGGAATATCAGCATTTGCATATTATGTTGGTTATCGAATTTTTTATAAAGGCTTTAATAATCGCATGGAGAAACAACAACACAACCATGCAAATATAATAGGGTTTGAAATTCTAGGAGGTACAGTCTCCTATCTTTTCTTAAGAAATATTACTAATAATATTTTTTTGCTGATATTTTTTCCGGGTGTGTTGTTTATTGTATTTGTTTCTACTTGGTCATTAGTCAATTATCGCCAATATGACAATATTCAACGTGCCAAGAAAGGTATGATTTATAAATAAGCAGATAACCCGAAATACCTCACAGGATTGGTGGGAGGAACTACAATGGCAAGAATAATTGATTTTATTTTCCCTATAGCACCTTTACCAAAGGATAAGAAAGAACGAAATGCAGTAATAGAGGGGTATGAGAGATCGTTAGAAATTTCAACCAATGGCAATATGAAATTATTGCTGATGTTATTATTCTTTTTATTTATAGGAACTGTAGTGGTATACTGAACTTGTAACGCTCCTGCCTAATGGATTATAATATCTATGAGAAAAGGAGTACGCCATGCAAACAATTACTGAGGAAACCAAGAAAAAAGTTGTAAAACTACATATTCA
>JAEWYE010000065.1 GCA_023458755.1 Bacillota bacterium
GGGCAGCCCCCCGGAGAGAAAACACTCCGCGCTGACCTCGTAGCCCGCGATGCCGTTCAGCCCCAGCGAGCGGATGGACACAACCATAAGCCCACCTCCTAATCAATTGGCAGTAAGATCATTAAAAAAATGCGTAAACGTTTTCCTGCACAGGGCCAAAAAAACGAGAGGTATGACAAAAGAGGCAAAAACAGACAAATCAAAGGCATCGGAAGAAACGGGGTTATTTTACCACAAAATGACGAGGATTGAAACCCTTTCATAAAAAAAGTGCTTAAAAATATAAAGTTTTTTTGGACTTTCCACAGAAAAATGGGAATTTGCGCAATAAATCACAAGCCCAATATTTACAGGGCAGAACCGCGGTGCTATAATGGTTCTGCACGGATATCGTTCGGGAAAGCGGATTCGTGGCTTCGTTAAAATGCCGCCCGGTAAATGCGGCAACAATTAGGAGGTAAGTTTATGGCAAGAAAATTCAAGTCCATGGACGGTAACAACGCCGCTGCATACGTCAGCTACGCGTATACCGAAGTGGCGGGAATCTATCCGATTACCCCGTCCTCTCCCATGGCGGATCTGGTGGACCAGTGGTCCGCCGCCGGCCAGAAGAACATTTTCGGCACCAAGGTGAAGGTGTGCGAGATGCAGTCCGAGGCGGGCGCCTCCGGCACCGTCCACGGTTCTTTGACCGCCGGCGCCCTGACCACCACTTACACCGCTTCTCAGGGTCTGCTGTTGATGATCCCCAACATGTACAAGATGGCCGGCGAACTGCTGCCCGCTGTGTTCCATGTTTCCGCCCGTACGGTGTCCTCCCATGCGCTGAACATTTTCGGTGACCATTCCGACGTGATGGCCTGCCGCGCCAGCGGCTTTGCCTTGCTGTGCGAGGGCAACGTGCAGGAGGTCATGGACCTCAGCCCTGTGGCCCATCTGGCCGCTATTGAGGGCCGCGTTCCCTTCGTGAACTTCTTTGACGGATTCCGCACCTCCCACGAGATTCAGAAGGTTGCCGTGTGGGACTACGAGGACCTGAAGGAAATGTGCAACATGGACGCCGTGAACGCGTTCCGCAAGCACGCGCTGAACCCCGAGCGTCCCAACATGCGCGGCTCTCATGAAAACGGAGATATCTTCTTCCAGCACCGTGAGGCCTGCAATCAATACTATAACGCTCTGCCCGCCGTGGTGGAGAAGTACATGGATAAGATCAACAAGAAGCTGGGCACCGATTACCAGCTCTTTAACTATTACGGCGCCGCCGACGCCGACCGCGTCATCATTGCCATGGGTTCCATCTGTGACGTGACCGAGGAGGTCATCGATTACATGAACGCACACGGCGAGAAGGTCGGTCTTCTGAAGGTCCGCCTGTATCGTCCCTTTGCCCCCGAGAAGATGCTGGCCGCCATCCCCGCCACGGCTAAGAAGATCGCTGTTCTGGACCGCACCAAGGAGCCCGGCTCTCAGGGCGAGCCTCTGTACCTCGATGTTGTCACCGCGTTTGCAAACGCCGGCCGTCAGGCCACCATCATCGGCGGCCGCTATGGCCTTGGCAGCAAGGATACGCCTCCCCGCAGCGTTTTTGCCGTGTATGAGGAGCTCAGCAAGGCGGAGCCCCGCCGTCAGTTCACCATCGGCATCGTGGATGACGTCACGAACCTCAGCCTGCCCGAGAAGAAGGTCCCCTCCACCGCCGCGGCCGGTACCATCGAGTGTAAGTTCTGGGGCCTTGGCGGCGACGGTACCGTCGGCGCCAACAAGAACTCCATCAAGATCATCGGCGACCACACCGACAAATACATCCAGGCTTACTTCCAGTACGACTCCAAGAAGACCGGCGGCGTGACCATCAGCCACCTGCGCTTTGGTGACAAGGCGATCCGCAGCCCGTACTACATCAACAAGGCCGACTTTGTGGCCTGCCATGTCCCCGCATACATCACCAAGGGCTTCCCCATCGTCCGCGACGTGAAGCCGGGCGGCACCTTCCTGATCAACTGCCAGTGGAGTGATCAGGAGCTGGCCGAGAAGCTGGACGCCGCCTCCAAGCGCTATATCGCTGAAAACGACATCCAGGTCTACACCATCGACGCCATCGACCTGGCCGCCAAGATCGGCATGGGCAAGCGCACCAACACCATTCTGCAGTCCGCGTTCTTCTCTCTGGCCAAGGTTATGCCTGGAAGCGAGGCCGTCGGCTATATGAAGGACGCCGCCACCCATTCCTACCTGAAGAAGGGCCAGGACGTGGTCGACATGAACCACAAGGCCATCGACATGGGTGCCACCGCCTATAAGAAGTTCGATGTGCCCGCCGACTGGAAGGACGCCAAGGACGCAGCAGAGTCCAAGAAGGCCGTCGGCGCCCCCGCTTTGGTCAAGCAGGTGGAAAACATTCTGTGGCCCGTGGGCAAGATGGACGGCGACAGCCTGCCTGTCTCCGCGTTCATGCCCCATGTGGACGGCCAGTTCGAGCTGGGCGCAGCCGCATATGAAAAGCGCGGCGTGGCCGTCAACGTTCCCACCTGGGACTCTGCCAAGTGCATTCAGTGCAACCAGTGCGCTTATGTCTGCCCCCACGCCACCATCCGTCCTTATGCGCTGACTGAGGAGGAGGCCAAGGCCGCTCCCGCCGCCGCGAAGATCGTGGACGTGAAGGCCGGCAAGGGCAAGGGCGTCTACAAGTTCACCATGGCCATCTCTCCTCTGGACTGCATGGGCTGCGGCGTGTGCGTGGGCCAGTGCCCGACATCCGCTCTGTCCATGGTCTCCCAGGAGCAGGAGGCCGCTCAGCAGGACGTCTTCGATTACTGCGTCTCCAAGGTCTCCGAGAAGAAGGATATGCAGGACAACACCGTCAAGGGCAGCCAGTTCAAGCAGCCCCTGCTGGAGTTCTCCGGCTCCTGCGCCGGCTGCGCCGAGACCAGCTACGGCCGTCTCGTCACCCAGCTGTTCGGCGACCATATGTACATCGCCAACGCCACCGGCTGCTCCTCCATTTGGGGCGGTCCTGCCGCCACCTCTCCTTACTGCGTGAACAAGGAAGGCCGCGGTCCCGCATGGGCCAACTCCCTGTTTGAGGATAACGCCGAGTTTGGTCTGGGCATGTTCCTGGGTCAGAACGCCATCCGCACCAGCCTGAAGGAGAAGACCCAGGCCCTGATCGCCGTGGACTACACGGTTCCCGCGCTGAAAGAGGCCGCTCAGAAGTGGCTGGACACCATGGACGACAGCACCGCCAACGAAGCCGCCACCAAGGCTTATATTGCCGCCTTGGAGCAGGGCGTCTGCACGGTGGACGAGTGCCTGACCTTTATCGCAAGCCCCGCCTCCAAGGAGGTCTTTGGCGCCAAGCACGGCGAGATGGAGACCCATATCAAGTCCCTCAAGGCTGCCGGAAAGAGCTACTGCGACTGCGAGGCCTGCACGCTGGCTCTGGCGATTTTGGCCGACAAGGAATACCTCGCCAAGAAGTCCATGTGGATCTTCGGCGGCGACGGCTGGGCTTATGATATCGGCTTTGGCGGCGTGGACCATGTCCTTGCCTCCGGCAACGATGTGAACATCTTCGTCTTCGATACCGAGGTCTATTCCAACACCGGCGGACAGGCGTCCAAGGCCTCCAACATCGGTCAGGTCGCTCAGTTCGCGGCTGCCGGTAAGGAAGTCAAGCAGAAGTCCCTGGCCGAGATCGCCATGAGCTATGGCTAC
>JAEWYE010000066.1 GCA_023458755.1 Bacillota bacterium
AATGGGAAGTGGCCGCGCTGATCCCCTTTGGATACAGGGCGGATGACGCAAAAGTTTTCCCGCAGAAGCAACTCGAGTTGGGAGCGGCACTACATAAAGACCGGTGGTAACAGCGGTTCAAACGTTAAGCAAAAGAGGTCATGTCATGCGCGACGAACGCGATCTTTTATCCGAACAGGCGCTTATAGAGCTGAACATCCCTTTTGTGCGCTACGAACATGAGGCGGCGCGCACCATGGAGGACTGTGAATCAATCGGCAAGGACATCGGCGCCTGCCACATGAAAAACCTGTTTTTGGTAAACCGACAGGGAACGGATTTTTACCTTGTGCTTATGGACGGGCATAAAAGCTTTCGCACGGCGGAGGTAAGTAAAAAGCTTGGTGTGTCGCGGCTTTCGTTTGCCTCGCCCGAACAGCTTTATGAAAGGCTTCGGCTTGAACCGGGCGCGGTTACAGCGCTTGGGCTGTTGTTTGACGAAAAGCGCGTTGTAACGGTGGTGCTTGATACGGACGTATTAACCTACCCCTACGTTTGCCTGCACCCCTGCGTTTCTACCGCCTCTCTCGCCATAAAACCGGAGGATCTTCTGAGGTTTATCTCTCACAGGGGCAACGAGCTTAAAACGATGAAAATCGAAGGAAAAACGGAAGAAGGCTAAAATGCGAAATCGCCTCGTACTCCAAAGCGCGTTGCGCTTGACAGCCGCGGGGAACGACTTCATAATGTTGTATTACCAAATGCTTCATAGAAAGGGCGTGGAAAGATGGACGAACTTCTGAAAACACCGAAAAATTTTATCGAGGAGCAGGTCGAGCAAGACATTGCTCTAAAGGGAAGCCGCATCCAAACCCGTTTCCCGCCCGAGCCCAACGGCTATCTTCACATCGGCCACGTAAAGGCGCTGTGGATCGACTTTGGCATTGCCGAAAAGTACGGCGGAAAATGCAACTTGCGCTTTGACGACACCAACCCCACCAAGGAGGATGTGGAGTACGTCGAGGCAATCAAATACGACATTGAGTGGCTTGGCTTCCACTGGGATAAGCTTCTTTTCGGTTCGGATTATTTCGATACCTGCTATGAGCTTGCGGTAAAGCTCATCAAAAAAGGCGTTGCGTACGTGGACGCGCTTTCCAAAGAGGAAATGCGTGCTTACCGTGGCACGCTCACGGAGCCGGGCAAAAACAGCCCTTGGCGCGACAGGCCGGTTGAGGAAAACCTCGATTTATTTGCGCGCATGAAGGCGGGCGAGTTCCCCGACGGCGCGTACACGCTTCGCGCCAAAATCGACATGGCCTCGCCCAACATCAACATGCGCGATCCGGCGCTGTACCGCATTTTGCACACCTCGCACCATCAAACCGGCGACAAATGGTGCATTTACCCCATGTACGATTTTGCGCATCCCATTCAGGACGCGCTCGAAGGCGTTACGCACTCGCTGTGCTCTCTTGAATACGAGGCGCACCGCCCGCTTTACGACTGGGTGGTGGAGCAGTGTGAGTTTGACCCCAAACCCCGCCAGATCGAGTTTGCGCGCCTCAACCTTACCAACACGGTCATGAGCAAGCGCCACTTAAGGCGGCTTGTTGAGGAAAAGTACGTTTCCGGCTGGGATGACCCGCGTATGCCCACGCTATGCGGCCTCAGGCGCCGCGGCTACACGGCGGAAGCCATTAAGGACTTCCTTTCCCGCGCGGGTGTTGCAAAGGCCGATTCAGTCGTGGATACCGCGATGCTCGAGCATTGCCTGCGCGAGGACTTGAACGCCAAAGCGCCCCGCATGATGGCCGTGCTCGACCCCATCAAGCTCGTCATTGAAAACTACGAAGCGGGCAAAACCGAGGAGATCGAGCTTGAAAACCTGCCCGGCAATCCCGAAGCGGGCAGCCGGAGCGTGCTTTTTTCGCGCGAACTTTTCATTGAGCGCGAGGATTTTTCTGCCAATCCGCCGCCCAAGTATTTCCGCCTTAAGCCCGGCGGCGAGGTGCGCCTGAAAGGCGCGTACATCGTACAATACGTGCGGCACGAGGAAGATGAAAACGGCAACGTTACCGCCGTTTACTGCACCTACGACCCCACCACAAAGAGCGGCGAGTCCGAGCGCAAGGTAAAGGGCACGCTCCACTTCGTGAGTGCGGACGAAGCCGTAGCCGCGCAGTTCCGCCTGTACGAACCCTTGCTTCTCGACTACGAAGAGGAAACCTTGGGTGACGAAGAGGAAGAGTCTACGAAAAAGGAATATATTGCCCGCCTCAACCCCAACTCCATTTCCGTAAAGCACGGCTATGTGGAGCGCGCGCTCTCCAAGGCCAAAGCGGGTGACCGCTTCCAGTTTATGCGCGTGGGGTATTTTTGCACCGACCCCGACCATACCGAGGCCGCACCCGTATTTAACCGCGCCGTGGATTTGAAAGACAGCTTCAAGCCCGGTAAATAAGCTTTTGCTTCCGAAAGGATGAAACACCTATGCAAACCGTTCGCACACGCTTTGCTCCCTCACCCACGGGGTACATGCACCTTGGCGGTATGCGCACCGCGCTTTACACCTATCTTTTTACGCGAAAAAACGCAGGCGTGTTCATTCTGCGTATCGAGGATACCGACCAAAACCGCTTTGTGGAAGGCGCGACGGAGGTCATTTACCGCACGCTCAAAGGCATTGGCCTAAATTGGGACGAAGGCCCAGATGTGGGCGGCGCTTACGGCCCTTACGTGCAAAGCGAGCGCAAAGCCCTATACTTGCCCTACGCCGAGGAGCTAATCAAAACCGGCCATGCCTACCGCTGCTTCTGCACCAACGAGGAGCTTGAAGCGCGCCGCGAGGAGGCCGCCGCACGCGGCGAAAGCTTCAAGTACGACAAGCATTGCATGCATTTGAGCGCGCACGAAATTGAGAAAAAGCTCATGGCGGGCACGCCTTTTGTGATCCGTCAGAACGTTCCTGCCTCGGGCGAGGCGTCCTTTGACGACCTTATTTACGGCCACATCGCCGTAGACTGCGCCGATCTTGACGATCAGGTGCTCATCAAGGCAGACGGTATGCCCACTTACAACTTCGCAAACGTGATTGACGACCATACCATGGCCATCACTCACGTCATCCGCGGCAACGAATAC
>JAEWYE010000067.1 GCA_023458755.1 Bacillota bacterium
ATTGTGTTCATAGCGAATAGGATTCCTTTCTGTGCCGTTTTGTGTGGTAACTTAACTGTAACACAGACTTTTCCTATTCGCTATCTTTTTTTCACTTATTGTAACGCATCAATTGTAATCCTACAGAGCGAAATCCTGCCTTTGATTGTTTCAGATTGACATCGGGTAGGCTTTATTGTATCATCAATATATCTATTGATTTGGAGGCATGAACATGCAATGTAAGGACTTATTGGCTGGTTTAGAGTATTCCTGTCCTGATAGCTTGGACGTTGAAATAACAGATATTATCTATGATTCCCGCAAAGTGAAACCGGGCTGTGCGTTTGTTTGCCTGCGCGGTTCCAGCGTTGACAGTCACAGCTTTGCCGAACAGGCCGCTCATGACGGTGCTGCGGTTATTGTTGCGGAAGAGCCGGTCGAATCCGGTGCTCCCGTTGTGCTTGTAAAAGATACCCGCTACGCTTTGGCGGTACTTTCTTCTGCATATTTCGGTCATCCAGCTGAAAAACTGAAGGTTGTCGGCTTAACCGGCACAAAGGGCAAGACCACGACTTCCTATATGATTCGTTCTATTCTGGAATCCGCGGGTATCAAGACGGGATTAATCGGTACTATCGGTGCGGTAATCGGTGACAACGTCATCGCTACCAATAATACTACTCCCGAATCCTATGAGGTTCAGCATTTTCTGCGTATGATGGTTGATGAAGGCTGCAAATGCGCGGTTATCGAAGCGTCCTCTATCGGATTAAAAAATCACCGCACAGCCGGATTCACCTTTGATATTGGCTTGTTTACCAATTTTTCACCCGACCATATCGGCGGCAGCGAACACGCGAGCATGGAAGAATATATGCAGTGCAAAAATATGCTCTTCCGCCAATGCAAAATCGGTGTTATCAATATTGACGATGAAAACTGGCAGGGCATTACAAAAAATCATACCTGCACGCTTGAAACCTATGGATTTTCAAAGGATGCCGTCCTGCGCGCACAGAATGACCGCCTGCTTTCCCGTCCCGGCTATGTTGGCGTGCATTTTGAGCTTTGCGGCGAACTGAACTTTGACGTGGATGTGGATATTCCGGGAAAATTCAGCGTATATAATGCGCTTGCCGCAGTCGCCGTCTGCCGTCACTTTGGTGTTTCACAACAGGCGATTACCGACGGCCTGAATACAGTTAAAGTAAAGGGCAGGGTTGAGCCGGTTGCGGTTCCGGGCAATTATACCCTGCTGATTGACTATGCCCATAATGCTGTAAGTATGGAAAATATCCTCTCGACCCTGCGTGAATATCACCCGAACCGCCTGATTTGTCTGTTTGGCGCGGGCGGCAATCGAGCACGTTCCCGCCGCTATGAGATGGGTGAGGTGTCCGGTAATATGGCGGATTTGTCCGTTATTACCGCTGATAATTCGCGCTTTGAGGACGTTATGGATATCATCGCCGATATTAAAGTCGGCATGGCGAAAACAAAAGGCGAGTATATTGTGATACCGGATCGCAAAGAAGCAATCAAATATTGTATAGAAAATGCGCAGGACGGCGATATCGTTGTGCTGGCGGGTAAAGGACACGAAGATTATCAGGAAATCAAAGGGGTTAAATATCCGTTTGACGAGCGTGTTGTAATTGCCGATATCTTAAAAGAAATAAAGAAGGCTTAATGCTATGGAAATGTTAGTTCGCGAGATTGTAAAAGCCTGTCAGGGCAAACTGCTCTGCGGCGATGAAAACGCCGTGATTCGTTCCGTGAGTACGGACAGCCGAAAAATTGATTCGGGTACGCTGTTTGTACCGATTAAAGGCGAACGTACCGACGCGCATGTTTACATTGCTTCGACTTTTGAAAAAGGCGCGGCTGCGGCACTCACACAGGAACATGATACTATGCAGGATACGCACGCGTGGATACGGGTGGATGATACACAAACCGCGCTTCAACAAATTGCGGCTGCCTACCGCGCACAGTTTGATATACCGGTTGTCGGTATCACCGGAAGTGTGGGGAAAACCACAACCAAAGAAATGGTAGCATTAGCGCTTTCTTCCGAACTTAACATTATGTATACGCAGGGGAACTTCAACAGCCAAATCGGTTTGCCGCTTACCATGTTTCAGTTAACGCCGGAACACCAGGCCGCGGTTATTGAAATGGGAATGAGTGATTTCGGTGAAATGGGGCGCCTTGCGCAGATTGCTGCACCAAGCTGTGCTGTTATGACCAATATTGGAATTTCTCATATTGAGCAGCTTAAAACGCAGGAAAACATCATGGAGGAAAAACTTCACATTACTGACCGGTTCCATGAAGATTCCACTTTGTTTTTAAACGGCGATGATGAGCATTTGGCAAGCCTGAAAGGCAAATTTTCTTTTCAAACAGTTTTCTTCGGCACCAAGCCATGGTGCGATTATTGCGCACAAAATATTGTGTCGGATGGCTGCAGCACAGCGTTTACCCTTGTTACCGCAAAAGAGAGCGAACAGGTCGTTCTTCCGGCCCTCGGAATACACAATGTATTGAATGCGCTTGCGGCGATTGCGGTTGCAAACAGTTTTGGTATCGCCAGTAAAAAGGCAATTGCGGCATTGGAAAAGTATCAGCCGCTTGCCATGCGGCAGCAAATACACCATGTTCACGGTATTACGGTAATTGATGATTCTTACAACGCAAGTCCGGATTCTATGGTAAGCAGTCTGAATGTTCTGTGCGGACTAAAGAACTCCGGCAAAAGTATTGCGGTGTTGGCCGATATGTTAGAGCTTGGAGAGCTTTCGGAAAAAGCGCATTTTGATGTCGGTCAATATTGCGCGAAAGCGGGGGTAGATATACTTATCACCGTGGGTGAGCGCGCGGAGCGGATTGCCGAAGGTACTCGTTCACAAAACAATGACGCGGAATGTTATGTTTGCCAGAGTAATGAACAGGCAACCGGTAAGCTGCATGAGCTTATACGCGAAGGCGACGCGGTTTTGGTGAAAGGTTCACGCGGCATGCACACAGACGAGATTGTAAAGGCTTTGTTACAATAATAATATATTTTGTATCTTAAGGAACAGGTTTGGCGCCTGTTCCTTTTTTGTGTGTAATTATCATTTGTGTATTTTAAGGGTAAGGGGTGAAGCTTCTAGATTGCCAATCTTAATCCCTGAACGCGTTTGTTTTGTGATGCTTGTTCCCAAAGATAAAGCCCTAATAAAAATGACAGCAGCGTAACGGTAAGTAACAAGTTAAAAACAGCATACTGGTTGTTCTGTAACAAAAACAGTAAAATATACGTAAAATATTATGAATAATTTAATAAAAACGCTTGTACTTTTCATTCTTTTGTGATAAACTGTAATCAATTTGTTACTATTGTAATTTTGTTGTAATTAACACGTAACCCTTTTGGAAATTCAGTAGGAGGCGCATCATGAAAAAGGCACTCACTTCCATCATTAGTGTGGTACTTCTCATTATTGGGTTTACAGTATGTGTTTCTTTTCATGGTGGTGTACAGACTCAGGCCGCGGGGACCAAAACCGGAGTAGGCTTGGCGGAACACGCGTTAAAAGCCTATAACACCGGCTGGAAGTATTCTTATGGTGCTTACGGTCAAATAAGCGGCGGTACCCGTATCAGTGACTGCGCCGGACTTATCAAAGCCTATTTATGGTGGACAAACGACAGCAGTAATCCAAGAGCCGGTTCGGTTGCGGTTGGCGGCGGCGCAAGTTCTATGCTGAATTCCGCTTCTGTAAAAGGAACAATTAATTATTCCAATCCTTCTTCGTTGCCCAGAATACATGGTTTAATTCTCTATCAGCCGGGTCATGTGGGCGTTTATATTGGCAACAATACCGCTGTTGATAACCGCGATTACGGTTATAACATAAAAAAAGAACCTGTTTTTGGGCGCGCCAGAATTAAATGGACCATGTGGTTCAAACTTCCGCAAATTAATTACCCAACAACAGGCTGGGCAACGTTTAACGGTCAAACTTATTATTATGAAAACGGACAATATGTCGTCAGTACAACCAGAACGATAGGTGGCAAAACATACAGTTTTGGAGCAAATGGCGTGGTCAGCGGGAGTGCTCCCGCAACGGTAACCAACACGACAACAGCATCCGTCACAAAATCCTACGCGGCTAGCGCATCCAAAGTTTCGGCTTCGAAAGCGACGGCAAGCAAAGCAGCGGCGGATAAAAAAGCAGCAGAGGCCAAGGCTGCCGCATCAAAGGCAGCGGCTTCAAAAGCGGCAGCAGCAAAACTGGCTGCGGATCAGGCGAAGGCAGCATCACAGGCAGCACTTGCTTCCTCACAGGCGGAAGCTGACCGTCAAAACGCGGCGCTTGCATCAACAGGGGCGACGGTAAGCAGCCAATCACCGGTTGTTTCTTTAACGGATGAAGTAATCCCGCAGGCTGCGGCTCCCGCTCTTGCGCAAACAGAACAGAAGCCAGCAAATACGGACAGCAGCTGCGCAATTATCATTGCTATTCTGGCCGTTATTTTAAGCGGATCAATCGTTTTTGAAAGAAAGCTGAACAAGCTGATTCAAACAAAAAGATATGTTCCCGAACATGACATGGTGTTTCAAAGAGTAAGCCATTATATAAAGAGCAGAAAACTGTTTATTAAAAAATAAGAATATGATAGGATATTGCTCCGGTAGTGTTTTGCTGCCGGAGCATTTTTGCGTCTATGTCCCTAAGCAATAACTTTCGTAATAAAAACCAATGTAAATCGCGCCATATCCATAAAAATCAAAGAATATTCGTGAAAACAAGAGAAAAATCGACGAAACTTGATGCTAAATTAAAAAAAGTATGGATTTCATGGAAAATACCTTGACAAATTCCATTTTTTTCACTATATTTAATTCGTTGCGTTTGCATCTAAGCGTACGGATGATAGCAATTACCTGTACCAAATTACGGCAGCATTTCATTGCCGCAGTCAGTTTTGATTGCGAAAAATCCTTTGCGGAGGGCAATGGCTTCGATGCAGCTGGGCTTGCGTTATCGCATAAGGATTAACGTAACTATTTTACCGCAAAGGGGATGCACATATGGAAAACAATTCTATCATATCATTAAAAAATATCGCCGTATCATTTGACGGAGAACTCGTGCTGAAGGATTTTAACCTGAACATTCGCGATGGCGAGTTTGTCACGCTGCTTGGCCCTTCCGGCTGCGGAAAAACAACGACCCTAAGAATCATAGGCGGATTTGTAAAGCCGGATACCGGCGACATCCTTTTTAACGGCAAAACGATTAATAATCTTCCTCCGCATAAACGCGAAGTGAATACAATTTTTCAAAAATATGCTCTTTTTCCGCATTTGAATGTTTACGATAATGTGGCTTTTGGTATGCGCGTTCACGGCAAGAGCGAAAGTCAGATTAAGGCGACAGTAAACGAAATGCTGAAGATGGTCAACCTAAATGGGTTTGCGCATCGGAATGTCAATCTGCTTTCCGGTGGTCAGCAGCAGCGTGTCGCGATTGCAAGAGCTCTTGCAAACGACCCGAAGGTTTTGCTTCTGGATGAACCGCTCGGTGCGCTCGACCTTAAGCTTCGTAAAGATATGCAGGTGGAATTGAAGAAAATTCAGCAAAAAACCGGCATCACCTTTGTATTTGTAACACATGACCAGGAAGAGGCACTTTCCATGTCAGATACGGTCGTTGTCATGGATAAGGGTGAGATTCAGCAGATCGGTACGCCGCAGGATATTTACAACGAGCCGAAAAATGCGTTTGTTGCGGACTTTATCGGTGAAAGTAATATTTTGGATGGTGTGATGAATCAGGATTTCCTTGTAGAATTTGCGGGACACAAATTTGAATGTCTCGATAAAGGCTTTGCACCTATGGAACAGGTGGATGTCGTTATCCGTCCGGAGGATATTGATGTGGTAGAACCGGATGCCAGCCATATATCCGGTACGGTTACCAGTGTAACCTTTAAAGGCGTGCATTATGAAATTATTGTGGATGTGCGCGGATTTAAATGGATGATTCAGTCTACGGATGTTCAGGAAGTCGGCAATAAAATTGGCCTTCTGATTGGGCCGGATGATATCCATATCATGAAAAAATCTGAGTATTCGGGTACTTTTGGTGATTACAGTTCTTTCAGCGACGAAATGAACGAAGATTTTCAGCCGAAACCGCAAGGTGAGGAGGTTGAGCTGTAAGAATGAAATCGAAATCAGCGGCAGCCCCCTATAATGTTTGGATGATTATTTTCATAATTATTCCGATGGCGTTGGTCGTTATTTTTGCGTTCACCGACCGTGCCGGTCATTTTACCCTGCAAAATATAGCGGGCGTCGGACAGTATTCCAATGTCTTTTTGCGTTCTATCTGGCTGGGTGCAATCGCAACGGCTATCTCCCTGTTGTTGGGATATCCGCTTGCCTTCATCATTTCCCATGTCCGTGCGCGCCGGCAAAGCATGATGATTATGCTTGTCATGCTGCCGATGTGGATGAACTTTTTGCTCCGTACTTATGCGTGGATGACCCTTCTGGAGGATAACGGCATCATTAACAATCTGCTTGCTTCGGTGGGTTTGGGTAGACTGCATTTAATCAATACGCAGGGTGCGGTCGTTCTTGGAATGGTGTATAATTATATTCCATATATGATTCTGCCCCTTTATTCCGTGCTCACCAAAATCGACAGCAGCGTGATTGAAGCGGCACAGGATTTGGGAGCCAATCAGCACAAGGTCTTTCGCAAAGTAATTTTTCCAATGAGCATGCCCGGTGTTATTTCGGGCGTAACGATGGTTTTTGTTCCGGCGGTCAGCACGTTTATCATTTCAAAAATGTTGGGCGGCGGCAGCAATCTTCTTATCGGCGACCTGATCGATATGCAGTTCCTTGGCAGTGCTTACAATCCAAATTTGGGTTCCGCCATTTCGCTTGTGCTCATGGTGCTTATTCTGATCTGCATGGGAATTATGAATCAGTTTGACGACGGTGAGAGCAGCGGGGGAGGTATCATGGTATGAAAGCAATCTCAAAAATCTATACCACCCTTATTTTTCTCTTTTTATACGCGCCGATTGTGGTGCTGATTATTTTTTCCTTTAATGATTCTACAACGATGAGCCGTTCTGTTTGGTCCGGTTTTTCTTTTAAATGGTACAATCAGTTGTTTCAGGATGGGCAGATTCTTGCCGCACTGCGCAACACCTTTGTTATTGCGGTAATAGCTTCAATCGTTTCCACCATTTTGGGCACTGCCGCGGCAATCGGAATTAACGGTATGAACAAATGGATGAAGCATGTGGTGATGAATGTTACCAATATGCCCATGGTCAATCCGGAAATTGTTACCGGTGTTTCCCTAATGCTTCTGTTCGTTTTTGCGGCGAAGGCAATGGGAGGCGTTTCGCTCGGTATGGTGTCACTGATTTTGGCACATATTACCTTTTGCCTGCCTTATGTCATCCTTTCCGTTATGCCGAAACTGCGTCAAATGGATTCCCACTTGTATGAGGCAGCGCAGGATTTGGGATGTACCCCAATCCGTGCATTTTTTAAGGTGGTATTGCCGGAGATTATGCCCGGTGTTGTTACCGGTATGATTATGGCATTTACGCTTTCCATTGACGATTTTGTCATCAGTTACTTTACCAGCGGAACTACGCAGACTTTACCGATTTTTATTTACTCCATGACACGTAAGCGTATCAGTCCGGAAATAAACGCTCTTTCCACCTTACTGTTCGGTACGATTATCCTGCTTTTGCTGATTGTGAATATTCGTCAGTCAAAGGACAAGAAAATCGCGGAAGATTTAGTGGAGGAGGTATAAGCCGTTGAAAAAAAGATTACCGGCGTTAATTGCCGCTATTATAATTCTAATCAGCGCCCTCCCGATTACCGCCTCTGCACAGCAAACGGAAAAGGCTGAAAAGATGGATACGCCTGCCTCTAATACCGGCGTGACCATTAATGTTTACAATTGGGGCGAGTATATCTCCAATGGTGTAGACGGCAGTATTGATGTAAACAAAGAGTTTACCGAAAAGACGGGAATTCGCGTCAATTATACGACATTCGACAGCAATGAATCGCTTTACTCCAAGTTGGCAAGCGGCGGCGCGAATTATGATATTATTATTCCGTCGGACTACATGATTTCAAAATTAATCAGCGAAAACATGCTGGAAAAGCTGAATTTTAAGAATATCCCGAATTTTCAGTATATCGATAAGCAATTCCGCAATCCGGCCTACGATAAAACAAACGAGTATTCAGTACCTTATACATGGGGCGTTGTCGGTATTTTTTACAACAAGAACTATGTAAAAGAAAAAGTGGACAGCTTTAAAATATTGTGGGATTCCAAATATGCCGGAAAAATTCTGATGTTCGATAACCCCCGCGATTCTTTCGGTATTGCGCAAAAAATTCTTGGTTATTCCTACAACAGTACAAATACTAGCGAGTGGGAAGCTGCCGCCAATCTTTTAAAACAGCAAAAACCTCTTGTGCAGGCCTATGTAATGGATCAGATTTTTGATAAAATGGCCAGCGGGGACGCATGGCTCGCCCCTTATTATGCGGGGGACGCGGCGACTTTAGTGGAGGATAACCCGAATATCGGGTTCGCAATTCCAACGAAAGAGGGAACCAACTTCTTCGTAGATGCGATTTGCATTCCGAAAGGTTCCGCACATAAAGCGCAGGCGGAGGCTTACATCAATTTCCTTTGTGATCCGGAAATTGCCGCTGCCAATGTGGAAACCATAGGCTATTCTTCCCCGGAAACTGCTGCCAAAAAGCTGCTTCCGGAAGAAACTGTCAACAATCCGATTTATTATCCAAGCAAAGAGATTCTGGATAAATCCGAAACCTTTGTCAATTTACCGGAAGATACCAACTTAACCCTTGATACCCTGTGGGCGGAAGTGAAAATGGGAGGCCCCGGTCAGACCGCGACACTAATCGCCATTTTGGTTGGATTTTTACTTGTATATATCGGTATTGTTGTTTATAAGCGTATCAAAGCAAAACGGGAACTGCAATAAATCAGGCGGGGGTTGCATGGTATGCAGCCCCTGTTTTCAATAGAAAGGATAATTTACTATGAGAATTCAATTAAAAAACAAAGCTTGCTTCGTAGAAATGGATACATTGGGTGCACAGCTTGTCTCGCTTAGCGACGCGCAGGGCGTTCAGTATTTGTGGCAGGGCGACAAGGAACATTGGAGCGGTCAGGCACCGATTTTGTTCCCGATTGTTGGGGCACTTCGTAACGGCATAACGATGATTGACGGCAGCGAATACGCAATGGGCCGCCACGGTTTTGCCCGTAAAATGGAGTTTCGCAATCTAATAAATACGGCAGATACCGCAGTTTTCACACTAGTGGCAAATGAAGAAACGCGCAGGCAATATCCCTTTGATTTTCATTTGAACGTTACCTATCGTCTGAAGGATTGTACGCTTACGACCGAATTTACGGTCGTGAATATGGGTTATAAGCCAATGCCGTTTGTAATCGGCGGGCATCCTGCATTTAACTGTCCGATTTTGCCCAGTGAAAGCTTTGAAAATTATGTAGTGGAATTTGAAAAGAACGAAACGGCAGATTGCCCGCGAATCGATATGGAAACCGGCCTGATTGATTTTTCAAACAAAACATGCTGCCTGAATGACGAAAAAACAATTGCGCTGCAGCATAGCTTGTTTTATAACGACGCACTTGTTTTTGACCATCCCCAGTCTTCAAAAGTAAAGCTGTACAGCCGTTTGAGTGGGCGCGGCGTTGAAATGGACTTTAACGGTTTTGATTATCTCGGAGTTTGGTCCGCGGCCAACGACGCCCCGTTTGTAGCGTTGGAGCCATGGACGGGTTGTGCAACCTGCACGGATGAAGATGACCTAATGATTCATAAACGCAACATGAAGATTTTATATTCACACCAAAGCGCAAAGTGTTCCTACAGCGTTACAATTTTATAATTGAGTATTTATTTTGGGCGCATGAATTCATGCGCTCTTTTTTGTGTTCGTTTCTTTTTAGTTGTGCCGGGAGGGTTTGAAAATGCTGCCTTTTCAGCTCAGAAAATTCTAAAAATCATCACGCGCTTTTCACAAATCTCTTATAAAATAGTGTATAATCGAAACAGAAAAAGAAAAAAGCAAGATGCATAAGAATGGTGTAGCTTATTTAGTTAAAATTTAATCAGAGGGGTGCTGCGGCAATGTATCGAATTTTAGTGGTGGATGACGAAGAAAAAATCAGAGAACTTATTAAAAAATACGCTGTTTTTGAAGGGCATACCGTTACCGAGGCCGGTGACGGAATGGAAGCGGTGGAGATTTGCCGCAAAGACCCAAATGCTTTTGATATTATCATCATGGATGTTATGATGCCGGAATTGGATGGGTTCTCCGCAGTAAAGGAGATTCGTAAAACTTGTAATACGCCGGTATTGATGCTCTCCGCTCGCGGTGAGGAATATGACAAAATCCATGGCTTTGAACTGGGCATTGACGATTATGTGGTCAAGCCTTTTTCTCCGAAAGAGCTGATGATGCGCATTAATGCTATCATGAAACGTACTGCTTCCGTAGAAGAAGAAACGAAAAAGGATATTGTTCGTTTTGAAGGGCTGACAATTGACTTTACCGCACGTATCGTTTCCGTGAATGATGAAAAATTGGACTTATCGCCGAAAGAATATGATTTGTTGTTTTATATGGTGAATAATAAAAATATTGCCCTCACCCGTGAAAAACTGATTACCAATGTGTGGGGATACGATTTTTACGGGGATGACCGCACACTCGATACCCATATCAAGCTTCTCCGTAAAAGTCTGGGAGAATACAGCAAATTTATCGTAACGCTTCGAGGGGTGGGATATCGCTTTGAAGTTTAAATTTCGTCCAAACAAAATAGCGGTACAGTGGCAGATTTTCGCCCATTTTGCTGTTTTCACGGCAATTATTTTAGTATTGCTGTGGGTCTTTCAAATTGTGTTTTTGGATAGTTTTTATAAGGCAATCAAAACAAATGAGATTAAATCAACAGCAAATGAAATTGCCGAAAATATTGATAGCACAGATTTGGACAATCTTCTTCTCAGCATTGAGCAGCAAAAGCAAATTTCTGTTCTCATTACCGACTCAAACGGCATGAATCAGTATGCCAAGTCCAATACAAACGGAATTTTGTCCGTTATGAATGTTGCTAAATTTTACAGTTTAACCGAACAAAACGGTGGTACGTATTATCTCATTTTTAATTTGGAGGATGCCTTAAAAAGCGCCTATCCAGGTAGAAACTCCGCGAATCGGGGCGGGAATGGCTTAGGATTCCAGGAGCAAAGAAATAATCCGGAATGGAATAAGCCAAAGCCTGAAAATCTGATTTACTGTATGATCACGTCAACGCAAAGCGGAGATAAGCGGCTAATTATGCTGAACGCTACTATTTCTCCGGTAGACGCAACCGTGCAGACCCTGCGCGTTCAGCTTGTTTTCATCACGTTAATTATGCTGATTCTGGCATTGTTTTTGGCACTCTTCCTCTCTAAAAAAATATCAAAACCCATCAGCAAAATCAACACTTCTGCGAAAACATTGGCAACGGGTTACTATGACATCCACTTTGATGAAACCGGGTACAAAGAGATTTCCGAACTTGGGCAAACACTAAATTACGCCGCAAAAGAGCTTTCTAAAGTGGAAACTCTGCGACGCGATTTAATTGCGAACATATCCCATGATTTGCGCACTCCGCTTACCATGATTACCGGTTACAGCGAGGTCATGCGTGATCTGCCAGGCGAAAACACACCGGAAAATGTGCAGGTTGTTATAGACGAGGCAAACCGTCTTACAAGCCTTGTTAATGATGTACTGGATATTTCTAAATTGCAGTCCGGAACTCAGCAGCTCACCTTAACAACCTTCAATCTTACACAGAGCATAAAAACTATGATGACGCGCTATGCCAAGCTAACGGATTATCATATTGAATTCCTTTCGGACTGCGATGTCAGCGTTCACGCCGATGAGCTGAAAATCTCACAAGTGGTATATAATCTGGTGAACAACGCCATTACTTATACCGGCAGTGATAAAAAAATAACTATTCGTCAGATTCTTCATGACAACAAGGTTCGGATTGAAGTTATGGATACCGGAGAGGGCATTCCGCAGGATAAACTTGCGGATATTTGGGACCGGTATTACAAGGTGGACAAAGAGCATAAGCGCGCGCAAATCGGCACAGGGCTCGGACTTTCCATCGTCAAAACGGTTCTGGATATGCACGGCGGAACCTATGGTGTGCAAAGCGAGCAGGGCAAAGGCAGTACATTCTGGTTTGAACTGGATGTGCAGCCGTAATTTTGAAATCAATTCAGCAGAATAAGCCCTTAAGGTATCCGAACAGATACTTTAAGGGCTTTGCTTTTTGAATTTTGATGAAAATTTTTGCTACTTTCATTTTGCATATGGTATAATATAGTCAGTAATTTGAAAACAAGACCAATCTCTTGGGAGGAATTTATTGTGAACATTTCGGTTATCGGCTGCGGCAGATGGGGCAGCTTTTTAACCTGGTACTGCAATCGATGCGGGCACAGTGTTATGCTTTATGGTCGGAGCGGTTCAGCCAAACTAACGGAATTTCAGGCGACCCGCACCAACGGACTGGTTGCGCTGAATAAAAATATAAAATTGACGGATAATCTGGAAGAAGCGGTCAGCCATGCGGAAATTATTATTATTTCCATTGCGTCGCAAAGTCTTCGTACGCTCATGGGACAACTGGCTGTATTTGATTTGAACAAAAAAACAATTGTCTTGTGTATGAAGGGCATCGAAGCAAAAACCGGAAAGCGGCTGACACAGATTGTTGAGGAATTTGTGCCGGACACCCATGTTGCCATATGGGTCGGCCCCGGTCATGTGCAGGATTTTTTAAGCGGCATTCCAAACTGTATGGTAATAGACAGCCGCGAAACGGAAACCAAGCAGAAGCTCGTACAGGCACTTTCCAGCGATCTGATTCGTTTCTATTACGGTGATGATCTGATCGGCAATGAAATAGGAGCGGCGGCAAAAAACGTGATTGGCATTGCCGCTGGTATGCTGGATGGACTGAACAAAACGGCGCTCAAGGGCGCACTTATGTCGCGCGGTACGCGTGAGATCGCCCGTCTTATCAAAGCAAAGGGCGGCAATGAAATTACAGCCTATGGGCTTAGCCATTTGGGTGATTATCAGGCAACCGTATTTTCCGAGTTCAGCCATAACCGCCGTTTCGGGGAACTATTCGTACAGGGGAAAGAGTACGGCGAGCTTGCCGAAGGTGTTGCTACTACCGTTGCGTTGCTCAAAATAGGGGAGGATTGCGGTGTGGAGTTACCCATCTGCAAGGCGGTAGATGCCGTCCTCAACCACGGACAAGAGCCTGCAAAAGTATTGGGCGACCTGTTCCTGCGAAGCTTGAAAATGGAGTTTTAATAATATTTTGCTGTATGCAAATACTTTATGAATTGACAAACCATGCGCGACAATATATGATAAGGTAATGATATTGCTTATTAATTTTTTAACAATGTTTTATTTCGAAAGATTAACTATTAAAAGTCAAGCCTGAAATTGAGGAAGGTGGAAAAAAGCAGATGGTTAAAAAAGGGTATAGCAAAGCAGGCGTCCGGTTGAACGCCGCATCGGCTATTATGAGAAAATTACG
>JAEWYE010000068.1 GCA_023458755.1 Bacillota bacterium
CTTGAAGCCAATTCCCGCCCGGTCCGCTACCGCGCGGTCCACCAAGGCTCCGGTATCGACCATACTTTCGATCCTGGCTTCCGGTACACGATCCAGAATAAAATGCTCAAGCTTCTTCATCGCTTCGCGGAGCACCTCATGGTAGTCCCGCCCCCAGGCGGATCTGGATAAAATACCACGGCGCTGTCCGGGTTCGGATTTCGGCGGGTTCTCCATTTTGGATGGATAAGCGACGACGATCGAAATAAGTGAAGCCGGCTCTGATAACGACAGCTCCGGATAAACACGCTTGTCCAGATCCGGTTCCTCGAATCCCGATTCATACCCTTTGTTGCGACGGTCCATTAAAACCGTTTTTAAAGAAAGAAACGGATCTGCGGAAGCAAACCCGATATCGTCAATTCCTATAGAGGGCGCAGCATCCCTGATTTCACGCTTTAGCTCCGCCCACTTATTTGCTCCTTCACGGAAGGATATGCTACCTGGATTTTTAGGGTTCACAAACATCCCTCCTGCCTGAATATTATTTTGGTTTTTAAAGAGAAAGGCGCTTAATCGCTTCTCGCGCGAGCAAATCGCAGTGATTGTTCAGCTCGTTGTCACTATGCCCCTTAACCTTGACGTATTCTACTTTATGAATTCCCATCAACCGCCACAGCTCCTGCCACAAATCACGGTTTTCTACGGGCTGATTCTCACTGTTCTTCCAGCCGTTCTTGAGCCATCCCCGAATCCATCCCTGCTGAAAACAGTTCACAACATAGGCCGAATCGCTGTACACTTTTACGCTGCAAGGCTCTTTGAGTTGGCTCAGCGCCGAAATGACCGCCTGAATCTCCATACGGTTATTGGTCGTCATTTTCTCACCGCCGGATAGTTCCTTGCGATGTCCGTTAAACATTAATACTGCTCCCCATCCCCCAGGTCCCGGGTTACCGGAGCAGGCGCCATCCGTATATATCGTTATTTCCTTCACAATCAAACCTCCCGGCTATAAACCACGAATTTTGCTGATCGGCCAGAACACAAATTCAGCCCGTCCGACAATGTCTTCTTCCTTCACATTCCCAAAAAAACGACTATCCTTGCTGCGTCCAGCATGACGGTTATCACCCATCACATAATACTCTTTCTTCCCAAGCTTGACTGCAGATATATCGTCCCCTTCGATCTTCACATCAGTATAAGGCTCGTCCTGCAGCTCTCCGTTAACAAATAATGTGTGCTTTCGTACCTCCACGGTGTCTCCGGGCACGCCAACTACACGTTTTACGAGAAATGATTTTTTATCGGTTCCGATGGAAGGGTCTTTTAGAACGACGACATCTCCTTTTTTCGGATGCCCGAGATTATACACCAATTTATCTACGAAAAGTCGCTCAGAGCCTTCCAACGTTGGCATCATCGATTGTCCCTTAACCATCGACAAATTGAAGACGAACATATTAAGCAACAGCATGATTGCAAAAGCGATCACCACGGTTTTCAGGACATCCCCAAGCTCTGAAACGAGTCGATTTGATGAAGCCTTTATCCGCCGTCTGTTCTTTCCTTCGCCATGCTCCTCAGGAGTTTCCTCCCCTTTTGAATGTACCGGTTCCATGCTGCACCTCGCAACCCACTATTCGTTAAAATTTGAGTAGTCATAAGTCCCTGATAATAGAAAAGCATATCCTGCACCCATTTGCAACGGGTGGAAGATATGCTCGAGGTTACCTTTTTTCTCTATAGAATGATCTGATTAATTCGACCCGGACAATGTGCGTGCAGCGGCGATGCCAAGCTTTTGGAACGCTTCTAAAAACTTGCTTGCTCCGTACCCCATCGCTTCATATAACGGCATAATCGCTTTGTTATGTTCATCACCAGCGATCATAATCCGGCGGACGTTACGCTGCTGGAATCGTTGTTCCAAAGCCTTAACGAGACCTTTGCCCACCCCGCGGCGGCGATATTCTGGATGAACGACCATCCGGTAAATGCATCCGGTATTTTGATCGATCGTTCCGATCAGAACTCCTTTTATCTCGTCCTCAACTTCCGCAACCATTATCAGTTCCGAATCCCAGGACAGTTGTCTGGCAAACGCGCATTTTGTGTCTTCGTAGCAATCTTCCGACAAGGCTACCTGCAAAAGCTCCATCACTTGATTAACGTCGCTCAACTGAAAGGAACGAATAAGCATGCTATGATCTCCCTTTTCTTTACGCAAGATAAATTCATGTAAAAAGGTACGGTCGTATTTTTACATCAACCGAATAAATGAAACCAGACAAAAAACGCGAAAAATCTACTTCCTTGTCCATTAAACCATATATATCTCCAGAATACATCATTTTTCTTCTGAAAGCGCTTTATATTAAGCGTTTACATTACGAAAACTTCTTAAATAATTCTAAATATCCGCGAAATAAGCGGATTTATTATAACATAATTCCAGAAATAGGACTGTTTTGCGTTTGTAAATGAAATCTTAGATTTTACGAAATGTTTACATTTTAATGATAACGCCGCAATTTTGATTACAAGGTTCCCTAATGGTTTAAATGAGAAGTGAGTGTCAAAAATTGTCGGGAGGTTTTAATAATTATGGAACACGAATTAGCGCCACTACCTTATGCTGCAAATGCCCTCGAGCCTTACATTGACGAACAAACGATGACGATCCACCACGATCGCCACCATAACACTTATTTTACGAATCTAAAGGCCGCTTTGGAGCAAGCTCCTGAGCTGCAAAATAAAAGCGCTGAGGAGTTAATTGCCCATCTGGACAGCGTCCCGGAAAAAATTCGGACGGCCATCCGCAATAACGGCGGAGGACATGCCAACCACAGCCTTTTCTGGAAGGTGATCGGACCTGGAGGCGGCGGTGCCCCAACCGGTGCAATTGCAGCAGCCATTGACAAGGATTTAGGCGGATTCGATAATTTCAAGGAGGCCTTTACCAAAGCAGCAACCACTCGTTTTGGCAGCGGCTGGGCTTGGCTTGTGGTCGGAAAGGATGGCAAATTGGCCGTAACCAGTACAGCTAATCAGGACAGCCCACTTTCGGAAGGACAAACGCCGCTGCTGTGCATCGATGTATGGGAACACGCCTATTACTTGAAATATCAAAATAAACGTGCAGATTATATTGCAGCATTCTGGCATATCGTCAACTGGAATGAAGTGAATCGCCGCTACGAAGCAGCCGTGAAGTAACGAATGCGTGTTGGCTGGATGGCCTGGCAATGAGCGGGAAATACTATGGTTCACCGCTTAGTAAGGAGGAATTCCATGCCTGGAAACAAATCGCACAAGCTAACGAATGACCCGCAGGAAATGCTGAAGGCTAAACATGAGGAAGATGCGCACAAAGCGCAGTTTACGAATTTTGCGCACCAAGTTAGCGGCAATGCCCCGATTGACAAAGGACAGGTATCCGG
>JAEWYE010000069.1 GCA_023458755.1 Bacillota bacterium
GGTTGGAGCCTCCTTGAAACCATCATGTGGTAGGAACAAGAAACCAATCCACAGTATCCTTTACAGTGTAGCATATAGTCCTTGGAGAGGGACAATAAAAACTACTACTCTATATAATACGAGGAACAAAAAATGGCAGAACGTATCGCTCAGAATGATATTGATGCAGCCAATCACATTGATCTGCCAGAATTTCTGCGGAGCCGAGGTGAAACGCTTACCCATTCTGGATTTGAGTGGCGATGGAAACGTCATGACAGCGTAACTATGCGCGGGAATATGTGGTTTCAGCATAGTCGAAATCAAGGAGGATATCCGATCGACTTTATCCAGACTTTTTTCAATCTTAATTTCAAAGACTCGGTTCATCTGCTTCTTGGCAGTAAGGTTTCCTATACGCTCCCGCAAGCCGATACGGTAAGAAAATTAAAACCTTTTGCCCTGCCCGCACGCAATGCAAACATGGATAAGGTATTCGGTTATCTCATAAACACACGCCGTATCAGCCGTGATGTGATTGTGAACTTTTCTCACAATGGAACTCTTTATGAGGAGTTCGGTACACATGATGCGGTGTTTGTCGGGGTGGATGAAAATGGGAACGCAAGACATGCGCATCGTCACGGTACGCTTTACTCGCGGGAGAAAAACAAAATGACGGTTGCCGGTTCGGACTCGCAGTATTCCTTTCACTTCGAAGGAACAAACGAATTACTGTTTGTGTTTGAGGCTCCTATCGATATGCTTTCATATATTGATTTGCATCGCGGCGGCTGGCAGAACTTTAGCTACCTTGCGCTCAACGGCGTGTCTCCACGACCTCTGCAGCACTTTATCTACCAGCGTCGTGACATTCATACGGTGGTGCTTTGCCTTGACAATGATACTGCCGGGCAGGAAGCATCAAACCGTATTGCGCAGCTATTAAAAGCGGACGGCGTTTATGTGCGGCGGGATATTCCGCAGGCAAAAGACTGGAATGAGGACCTGAAAAATCAGACGCAGCTGCGAAAGGGGATGTGCCTATGCCTGTAGGTCAGATCATTCTCATTTGTATCTGTCCGGTAAGATGACATTAAAAAGACTTCCTTTCAAATTTAAATTCTTTATATTTGAATTCTTGTTTGAAAGGAAGTCCCTTATTTACTTTTACACAAAATTTTATGGAGTCTCAATTTTTTTTGGCAAAGAAGAAATTGCCATATTATTCAAAGAGGGAACTAAATTCTTTCAATGAATCTACAAGACAATAATACTGATTATCGCCGGAACTCCAATAATATACTTTTCCCGTTTCGTTGTTTACACAGTAATAGTTGTCCCCAGAATCTATGCCAATCGGAACAATTTTCCCCTTGGTGTTCTCCAAGAAATAGGCTAAAGGCTTTTCAATATTGTAGTTCTTATTAGCACAATCCAACGAAAGAAATGCTCTGATTTCGTATTCTTCTCCATCTATCTTGACCAAATCCTTTACAGGATAACCTCCTGAATTTACAGTCAAGAACTCCTTTATATCATCTCGAATTTGAATCTTATATTTTGCTTCCGCTTCTGCAATTGCTTGTAGGTTAATACCTTTATCGCAATGATTTGTTATACTTTTCATCAAAAAGATTCTCCTTTCTTATCCACACTATCAGCACCCCAAAGAGAGTTACCACCTGTATGTGCTGCACCACCAATTACCCGGTCATGGTCTTCACGTTTTACTAATTGCATTTTACCCGGTTCTTCGTTATGATGCCATACATAGCCAGTAGGTGTTCTTCCTTCCTCAATGTCTTGAAGTTGCTCATCTGTAAACTTACTTCTGAGTTCAGGATTATTTGCAATAGCCTCTTTGAGTTTAGCATTGCACTCTTTTGCATAGGCTTTGGTTTTAAAATTGTCTGGGTCGAGTTCCGTATCAAATACACTATCGAATTTCGGAAAAACGCCTTCAATTTGAACACCATTGATAGTTATTGTTTTGCGAACATATTCTACACCATTATCACTGGTTTTTCCCTCTAAATCTTCACGATCACAACGATAATGGATTACGCCATCTTCATCAATAGTACATTTAGCAATTTGTTTATCATCCCATCCTGTCTTTTCTTTCAAGTCCTGCTTTTCTTCCTCTGTTAGTTCTCGCATTTGTTTAATTTCAGAACAATCAGATGAATCCTTTGTATCTACCGGTTTATTAATATCAACATTTTCACTAGATTTCAAATCTTTAAAAAAGTCTGGCATTATATCTACATGGGACTTTGCTACCTCTTTGACTTCTTTAATTGCGCTTACTAATCCCTCATTCATACTAGTTTCTCCCTCATGCATTCAACCCATTTTACTGCCATTTCATTGCACTGTTCATCCTCACGGCTTCTCGCATTGATAACACATTGAAGAATATGATATTGAAAACTTCTATCCAATTCTTGAAGAACAGGGTCAAGGTTTTCAATCAATATTTCATTCCACTGCTCAATTGACTTCGCTTTTTTCGCAGCTATAAAGGCCGGATCAGAATCGAACATTTTTGAAATCACTGCAGAATTGTTTTCAATATTTTTTAAGTTATTATCAGAAATTGCAGAAATCAAATTCAGCTTGAGAGGTGTTGTATAAGATGAGTTGAATAATCTTTCTTTCAAATCATCAATGCTATATTCTAACTTTTCTGGTACAGTATCCGCAAGAAGATACTGCAGAATGTCTTTTTTGAGCTGCTTGTCAGAGTTTGCTATGTTTTTTTCTGGATCCTTAAACTCGTTTTCTGACGATTCAAAGCGTTCAATGTGGCATAATACCGGTTCTAACCAGTCATTTTGATAAACAGCCGCCACACCTGTCGGAAGCTTAGCCAGCTCAACTATTTGGTCGTCATTCAAACTTGCTGCTTTACCAACTAGTTCTCGATCCGACATGTCAGGTAACCTTAATATGATCTTTGTATTAGTATTGCGTATGACAGATAAATCAAGGAGTCCTGGAGATTGGTCTGCAATGATGAATCCTTCACCATAGGTACGAACTTCGGCAATTGTATTTGATAACATTTCAACTGATTTTCCAAGCAAATTTGAGCCTTCGCTGTTTTGCTCTGTTGATGTTCTCTTTAAAAGATTATGTGCTTCCTCGAGCACAGTCACATGTTTAAGATCTTTATTCATACCGCCCTGTGACATTCTGTGCTCTTGTAGCCGCATTACCAAAATGCCCATAATCATTGCTTTAGTTTCACTGGAGCCCACTCTACTCAGATCTACAATGGTATTGTTATCAAAAAGTATACTGTTATCAATTTCATCGCAAGAGAATAGTCTACCGTTAATGCCATTGGTAAGTGATTTTACGCGTGTTACAAGGGAACCTATGTAATTGCTTTTTACTTCCTCTGAAAAAGCGGATTGATTAATAACTTTATGTAATTCAATCAAAACATCGGCAAAAGTAGGGAATAGGTTAGCACTAATTTTGTTTATGGAAGTATCTAAATCCCAGCCGGCATTGATATAGGCTTGCTCAACTGCGTCTTTTAATACAGCCGGCATCGCTGCATACATCGGCCAGCAAACATTAAATATTTCAATCAGCTTGTCAATGTGCTCCAATACATGAATTTCACTCGGGAACTTAAATGGATTAATTTTCAAAAGTTTTGTCATGTATGGATTTGTTCCAAAAACATGGACGTCTTCGCGGTCTCCAAATACATTTTTATATTCACCCTTGGCAGGCTCTACAACAAGGAACGAAATGTTTTTCTTATTCAGTTCACTGAGTAGCTGATAGATTGCATTGGATTTGCCGGATCCAGTAGAACCGGTAATAAAAGTGTGCATCGACAGGCTTTTGACATCCAAACCGACTGATGTCAACTCATCTGTTCCCATGTGGTAAAGGCAACCTAAATCAAGAGCGCTTTCAGTTTTAGCTGGCGACAATCTAAAAACGTTTCTGCCAAAAGCAACACTTTCAACCACAGACACACCTGAAATTGATTTTTTGGGTAATCCCATATGAATAGCAAGTTCTTGCCCACTGACAATGGAAGATGGTGTGACCGTCATGTTTTGAATATCAGGAATACTGAAAAGTGGATGTGTGAATCTACTGATGTATTGCTTCAATTTCATAGTGTCACATGGTTTATCCCATCCATTGATATGTGATGACTGCATGGAAGAACTCTCACCACGCATGAGTGCATTGTAACTGCTGGCAACCATAGTGTTAGTATCATAATTGCTGGAAACAACATATGCTGCACAGTCAAATGCTCCATAGTTTTCACACAGTTTCAATCGCTCAATGTGATCATTGATTTTATCGAGCAATGTTTTCACTGTTCTATTTTCACTGGTGATTTGCAGGCTTCTTCCTCTGGTTTGTGAATTCCCTGTTGAGTCACTGTCTTGTTGACTAGTTGAGTTACTTTCACCCTTTGTCTCTGCTGCGCTTTCTGATTTGCTACTGCTTGCGTTCTTAGAGTATGTATCAGTTTCGCTTGTGGTGGTACTGCCAATAAGTGCTCCAGCAGCATTTATCACACTACCTACAGCAGCACCAGCAGCGCTACCGATTGCTCCACCTACAATTGGACCTACTCCTACAGCAGTACCTGCTACAGCACCAGCAGCAGCACCAGCAGCAGTAACTACGCCAGCTGCTGCCGATAACACTGCACCACCATTCTTAGTTTTCGACTTGCTAAGACTTTCTGATGAGCCCCAGCCATTTGTTTCCGACTGGCTCTGCGTGTAGGAAATACTGGTGTTGAGTGTATTCGTAAAGCCCTCAGTTGTGGAATGTGTGAGGGATAACGTGTCGCTGTCATTAAATGTTAGTTCTGTTTTTTCAAAAGGTGATAGTTGAGAATAAAGCTGCTCATAACCCAGTCTTATCTTGTTGATTTTTTCATTATTAATTGGGTCAGCTACAATAAGCAGTGTGTAGGCTTCTCCTCGTAATGAATCCACCATATTTTCGAGACCTTGTGTGTATTTACGTATGTCGCTTTCATCTTTTTTTCTTAGCGAAGCAATTCCTGAAATTGAGCTGATTACTTGACTTTCAAAACCATCTTCAAAGATTTTATTTTTTAACACATCAAAGGTATCATTTTTTAAAATATTGATTCGTGAACCTGCAAAGTTTCCTTTAAAAGTTCCCTCAAAGGTATCTGCAAGTGTTGTTGTATCTTGCCCATTTCCTTTGTTTACTACCCCTATATAATACTCAACATTAATGCCGTCACTCTTAATAATAGTTACTGCTGAGGCTCCGCTCGAAAATACTGCATTTAAGACTGTCGTCAATTTTTCTAACAGGTTTTCGTCTTTGGTGTAAACAATCTTATCAATTTTAAAAATTCTTGCAAAGCGCTTAATATCCACATTAAGAAGTTCCTGAGACGGCTCGACAATTTCATATTCGGATAGCTGGCTTAAGTAGTCCTTGCTGACAATATTCCTAGCTGCTGTTAAAGACAGTTCCATCTCTTGTTTATCACGAACATCCAAGTTAGTATCGCCCATGTTTTTCACAATCCTTCATGCTTTCATAAAAATAATACGCTATTGGCACTTATTAAGGTCATACACCATCATACACACTTTTTTATCTTTTTGTTTAGCGTTCGTATCAAAATTTGCTGTATTTGCTGTCATTTCCTTATCGCGTTGACAATCAGTACAATTATTGTTATTAACGCCGCCAGGCCAACAATTCCTGCTAGAACCGGTGCTAGGCGGCAATGTGCGTTTTTTGATACATCCACATTTTTATGTGAAGTAGAATTAACTGCTCTGGATTTTTCAGGTGTCCTCGCAGCTACAGAAGGCGATGTAGCTTTTGATTGTGTGCCATATAGTCGCTTACTAATAGCCTTAACATCATCAATACGTTCATCACAAAAATTCCTTTTTAGGTGAGAAACAGATACCGCGAAATCTTCATCGTTAACAGGTATAGGAGCTTTTTTTGCTTCACTGATAAGAGGTGGCTGCGGATTAAACTTTTCCATAAAATCATTTGGAAATCGATTTTTCATAAATTTAACAGCACTGTCAAAAGAGCCATTCTTGAATGTCCTATCCTCATATATAATCGTTCCAACTGCTTCTCTTACCCCTTGCAGATCTTTTTCTTCAATGAATTTTTTGACTAATTCATTTGGCTTATATTCGCTCATAGTAGCATCCTCCTTAAAAATCCATTACAGCATTAAGCTTGTCTACAATATTACTAAGCCATTTGCTTTTTTCTTGATTATCATTTACACGCTTATTGATTTCAATTTCATTTTTAGTTTGCTCATCTATTTCCTGGAGAATCTTATCAATTGTTTGATTCAATTTATCAATTTGTTCAGTAAAAAACTTCTTGAAATCCTGTACATTTGTGCTAGCCTGTTTAAATGCATTATCAATATTTTTTTTACAAGTACTTGAAACGTTCACAAATTCTGATCTGCGAATTTCTTCTACATTTACCATTTCTTTTTTGTCAACTACTTTATCTTCAAAAACATATTTCGGGCGCCAAAAAGTATACCAATGGCGATTGTAATTTTTTACCTTTTGTTTATCGTAAATGTCTTTAGAAGAAGTATTCTGTTTTATGATATCATCTAGATCATTAAACTTATGGCTTTGGAATTCTTGAACTTTTTCAAAATTGTAACCAGGGATTGCTAGGTCATTCTGAATTTCCAAAATCGACTGATTATACTGTGAAAGTATTTGTTCTCCTTGGTTTATAACTTCAGTATTAATCCATAGCCGCAATTCGGTTTGAAGCTTTTTTTCATAGCCCTTAACGGAATCTTGGAATTTGTTCAATAGCTTTTCTGCCTCTATTTTTTCTACTTCTTTTTCATGAGGAAGCAGTTCCATAATTTCCGCCAAGCTTTTTTCAACATTCTCGTGCCATGTTACGCTTTCTTGACCATCAATATGAAATTCATCAATTTTCTTCTTGTACTCTTCACTTCTTTGTTTGCCTAATTCATGTTTTTGACTTGTTATTTCCAATCCTTTTCTGACTTCCGCTAGTCTTTTGCTGTCTGATGCGATACTTTTTTCAAATTTAGCCTTCATATCTTTTTCTTCAATGATACCGCTGGCTTGTTGAATGGCATCGTTAATCTTGATGGGGTAAGCATATTTATCTAGATATTCATTAATAGCAGCTTCCAAAGCAGGAATCCCAGTATGTATGAGTGCTTGTTCATCTTTGTTACCATCCTGCTCAGCCTTTTGCAGAGCATCCTCTACTTTTATCCGGCAAGAAGGGGAAAGAGTAGCAAGTGTTTCAAAATGACATTCTTTAAAATCGTTAAATGGTTCAATGTTAAATTCCAATTCCTTATTTTCTTGCCTGGTTAAGTATTTACCGGACTTCTTCTTTCTTATTAGTAAAGCCATTTTTGCGCTTGTTGGAAAAAGATTTGGTTCTTGAATGTCGAATTTTTTCAAATATTCACGCACACTAATTAGTAATTTATCAATTGTTTCTCCTTTTTCAGGATCAAATCCATCATCACATTTGTTTACCACAAAGATAAAGCGATCTCTTGACTGTTTACCGCCTCTTTGCATTGCGGCGGAAATTTGCCTTAATAGGCTTTCATCGTCTTTAATGGCAAATTGTGTTGCATTCATTACATAAAGAACTACAGAATTATTACGATCACTAATTATAGAATCTGTTAGTTCTTCATGATGTTCATTCTGTGAATTGTTTGGACCCGGAGTATCCTGCAAAATGAGAGCCATATTTTGTGAGCCGATATAAGGGATATCACCATTTATGTCAATATAGGTGACCTTTTCATCACTATTGAATTGATTAAGAAGTTCTAAAGTTGCTTCTTGTGCTTGACCAATTGCATTTTCATTCTTATCTCTGCATTGTGCAATGAAAGTCTTAGCTCCGTCATTATCGGTAATGCGTGCGATGGTTGCTGTGCAGGCCTCATTTTGAGAAGGAAGTAATTCCTGCCCCAATAGGGCGTTGATAAGCGTCGATTTTCCACTGCTCATAGTGGCTATTACACTGACCGTAAAGGTCGAGTTTTTTACTATTTCATAAGTTTTTTTTATTGCTGGGTCTTTCAATTCTGGTATAGGTCCCTTACTGCATTCCTCAATAATATGTCCTAACTCGCATAAAACGTTTTTATCATTTTTTACGATTTGTGGTTTCGCAAGAGTAAAGACTATATCACCCGAATATGACTTTATGTAAGATTCAAGATCTTCAAAGTCGATTTTTCTTCCCTTGAATTGAATAGTAATTTCCGTATCATTTGTTAGTTTTTCTAATTCTTTTGCTAGTCCATCCCATCCAGGTTTTTTATCAAGCCATGTTTGTATTCTTTGTTTTTTTACTGATTCAAATTTACCTGAAACCTCCATACCATCCATTTTAAAAATAGTTTCAACTTTATAAGGGTTGTATTCAAGATATATTTCAGTCATGTTTATTTATCCTTCTTTTATGTAATATTTTATTACGTAAGTAATCAGTTTTGCTTGGATATGGATTTTTAACGTCCTTCCTAAATGCATAATGGTAATATGCATTTTCCATAATTTCTTCATCTTTTGAAATATAAGATTTTATCTTTAATTCAGGTGCCTGTACAATCTCATGATTTAACATAGCAGACTCAATCAGATATTGCGCATAGGTTAAGCCGGTACGGTCAATAGCTCTTTGCAATTTACCTGCTTCAATTTTTGTTTCACCTACTTGAATAAAATCCTGCTGATCTTTATATTCATCTGTGATGGCATACGTTGTCAGATCAAAATCCTTTGGTTCAAACATTTCATACAATGAATTGAATTTATGCTGTTCCATTTTGGTAAGCGGTTTTCCAGAATGAGCTTTTTTTAATAATCTTGCTGCTAATGACGAAACAGGAACTATTTGCGGATTATTAAATCCAGCATGTATAATATATTCTTTCGCATGGTCCATGATAGTTGTGAAATTTTCTTTCTCAAAGTCAATTTCATCTGCTTTGTTTATCACAAAAAGAATATTAATTTCTCCATTGGACGATTCAATTTTTTGCCCTATAAAGCTTAATAGATGCTGATCATCTTTGATCCCCAATTGTGTAGCATTCATCAAATAAACAATCAACCCATTTTTCATATTGTTAATAAAATTTTCTGTTGTTTCACCATGACGCTCATCTTGAGAATTGTTCACTCCAGGAGTATCAATAATCATTGTTGCTTTTTGTACATTTCGAAATCCTTGAATATTACCCTCAATAACGACTTCTTTTATATTTGTGTTACTATTTATTTTGTCCATAATAGAATAATCATTTATTGATATGATTTCTTGAGTACCATCTGTACGCTCAATATAAGCATTAAATGTGGTAGCCTTGTCGTTATCGAGGATTGCAAACGTCTTAGCGGTACAAGCTTCATTTTTGCTAGGCAGTATATCATTGCCGAGCAAAGCATTAATAAAAGTAGATTTTCCGCTACTCATGGTAGACACTACGGCAACTTGAAAGATATCTTCTTCTTGAATACCAAATTGATTCAGCATATTTACCTCCATAAAATATAATAAATTGTTGTAAAAATATAGTGTAAATATTGTATAATACTTCAAATAATTATTATTTTACTCTTTTATTGGAGGATTTTCAATTATTAATAAATGAAATGTCAAAACTAGTCTACGGAATATTTTCTGTTTTTCAGAGTGTACCAATTTTTATCAGGCGCACTCTGAAAACAAAGGCTAAATTGTTGCGCAATCAGTTCTGTGAAAAGCGAAATGTTCTTATGACGTTCATGTTTCTATTTCTTTATTAGCATGGAAAGAGAATCTTTATTCAACGGCAGATTTCTATATTGTAAAAATCCAATTATCAACCAGAAAAGGCAGACTAAAAGGTATAGCCAAAAACCTACTGCAGTTGAAAGAGAGACTTTAAATGCAGAAGATATTGAAGACTTTGCTAAAAATATACAAGCACAGCAAATAAGAGGTGCAAGAAAAAGCGTAACTTTTTTGATGTGAAACAATTTTTTTATATAATTAGTTAAAATTGAGAAAATTGGGATCATAAACATCAACCATGCAAAGAAATTTCGGTCTAAATTTTCTCCAGTATTAAAGCATGTCCCATTTGCCATATCAAAGCCGGAAATTGAAAGTTTATTGCTGTAGCCTGTTTCATAGGCATTGATTGTGAGTATTGGTAGAAACATCAATAGAATGGCAATTACCGCTAAAATTGTATTGATATTTTTCAAGATAAACTCCTTGTTTATGGATTTTATTTCTGGCTTTATAGAAATACTACTTTTTGCTGCTGCACCACAGTTTGGGCAGACAGTTTGGCCATCTTTAATTTCTGTTCCACATTTTTGACAATACATAATATTGACTCCTTTTAAGCTGTATATTTGTTGCTAATTTGTTATGTAACTTGCCCTCAATAAGAGCACGACGCTGCTGTTTTCTCCTTTCATATGGTTGTGTTGAGGTGAGTGGCTAGCCGTCTGATATAATAGATGTGGCTTGGACCGTTCAAAGATGACTCAAACAGGAAACCTAATAAAGTATATAAAAATCTCATGGACAGAAGTTGTCCACACAAAAAAATAAAACTGTGTCTCAAAATGATTTGGAATAAATCTTTTAAGATACAGTTTATTTTTGCTTTATAACTATTTATTGTAATTAGCCCTCATTTTTTCAATTGTTTCTTTCATCTCATCTCTAAGGCTTTGAGGACTTGTGACCTCAAGAAATTCCCGCTGGCTTAAAAGCCACATAACAATACCTTTATCGTAAACCTCTGCTTCAAAAGTTATCGTTTTATCTTCATAACTAACTATCCTTGCAGTGGGAATTCGATCCTGTACAGCTTGACTACTGTCTCCCCAAAATTTGAATTGTATATGCATTAGTTTTCCAGAATACATAAACTGAATTCGTTGATGATATTCACTTAAGTTAAATTGTTCTTTATTTTCGTCAAACGTCTCATTAGTAGATATGTAACTGCAAATACGATCAACACGAAAAACGGCAGGATGATTTGCATCAATACCGCAAATTTTTGCAATCAAATAAAAATAGTATTCATTGAAAATCAGGCCAAGTGGCTTCAGTTTTCGCTCCTTTAATTCACCATTTTGCTTTACATAGGACACATTTACATAATGGTTCTGCTTAATGCTTTGGCTTATTTCCCAAATAAAATTTGTAGTGTTTTCTTTATGCAGAGTTTCTTTATAATTCCTAATCTCATTATTAATAGCATTTGTTACAGCCTGTCCATCCTCACACTGACATAAAAGCGTGTTAACAATTCGTTCCATTTCAGCTTTAGAAAAGGCACGTGATTCAAGCAGAATTTTAGAAATAACATAAATATCACTGACAGAAAAGAACACAGCGTTACGTTTTTTAATTAAGTAGCCCCTATCCTTAGGACTGTAAGTAATAAGTTGGTCGTCTTTCTTACCACTTAATGATAAATAGTCGTTTAAATCAACAATATCGCGCCGAATTGATTTTTCATTGACTTTATAATAATCAACAGCCCATTTCTTATTAATTATTTGTCCTTTACTAAGCTTTTCATATATATCCAAAATACGAAATGCCTTGTTTTCTTCACTTGTAATTGGCATAATATCACCCTTGTAACATTATAAGATGGATTTCTTCAAAATACAATTAAAGCTTGAAAACCTTTGTGGAAAGTTATTGTATTTAGCACTCGCTTTTTTTCAAAAATAGGATAGCAATGAGATTAAGAAGGATCTGTACATGCAGAAAAATTTATCATAAAGTTTTTTGTTTTCATATATGGATTTCATGCTACTTGGTAACGAAATCAAATAAATAATTTAAGTCATATCTTGCTTTGTATGTGCAAGGTATGACTTTTTTATATATTCAAGAAAATAGAAAGGACGGGAGAAATGTCAGCGAATAAGGTAATATTCAAAACAATTAGTGGCGAAACACTGTCTACTCAGCTAACCAATGAGGATGGTGTCTATGTGCGGCGAGATATTCCGCAGGCGAAAGACTGGAATGAGGATCTGAAAAATCAAACGCAGCAGCGGGAGGGGATAAGCCTATGCCTGTAGGTCAGATTATTCTCATTTGTATCTGTGCAGGTATGATGATTTTGCTCGGGTGCATTATTTACTTTGGCGATACCTACAGTCTGAACCAAATGAAAAGCCGCACGGTCGGTGACGGTCAGCATGGTACCGCGCGGTTTGCAACCGAAAAGGAAATCCGTGATACCTATGACCGGATTGCTTACACCCCAGAGCTGTGGCGCGAGAATCCGAAAACCAGACCGGAAGTGCAGGGCACAGTGGTAGGCTGCCGAACTTTTCGCGACGGCAAAGTAACTGTACTCGTCGATAGCGGTGACGTGCACACGCTGATGATTGGCGCGGCCGGTGTTGGCAAGACAGCTTGCTTTATATATCCCAATCTGGAATATGCCTGCGCCACGGGCATGAGCTTTGTCACAACTGATACAAAGGGCGATATCTACCGCAACTATGGCAGTATTGCAAAGCAGTATTACGGATATGATGTGTCCGTAATTGATTTGCGCAATCCAACCAGAAGCGATGGTTTCAACATGCTGCATCTAGTCAACAAGTACATGGACGCGTATAAAACAAGTAGCAGTTTGACAGACAAATCCAAAGCGGAAAAGTATGCCAAAGTCACAGCCAAAACTATTATCTCTTCCGGCGGTGATTCCAGTGCTTACGGACAGAATGCATTTTTCTACGATGCTGCAGAGGGCTTGCTCACTGCAGCTATTTTGCTGGTCGCAGAATATTGTGAACCTAAAATGCGTCACATCATTTCCGTATTCAAACTGATTCAAGACTTAATGGCTCCGGCAGTTGCAGGAAAGAAAAATCAGTTTCAACTGCTGATTGAAAAACTGCCTCCCGAGCACAAGGCACGGTGGTTTGCCGGCGCGGCTTTGAATACCGCCGATCAGGCAATGGCATCGGTTCTGTCTACCGCTATGTCCCGACTGAATGCATTTCTGGATTCCGAACTGGAACAGGTGCTGTGTTTTGAAACGGCGATTGATGCGGAAAAGTTCTGCAATACCAAGTCTGCCATTTTCCTTGTTATGCCAGAGGAGGACAATACAAAATATTTTCTGGTGTCATTAATTGTACAGCAGCTTTACCGTGAAATTCTTACTGTGGCAGATGAGAATGGTGGTAAGCTGAAAAATCGTGCCATGATGTATCTTGATGAAATAGGAACTATTCCAAAAATTGAGTCCATGGAAATGATTTTTTCTGCCTCTCGTTCCAGAAGACTGTCGGTGGTTGCAATTATTCAGTCGCTCCAGCAACTTGAAAAGAACTACGGTAAAGAAGGCTCCGCCATTATTATCGATAACTGTCAGGTTACGCTTTTCGGTGGTTTTGCTCCAAACAGTCAAACAGCGGAAGTGATGTCGAGAAATCTTGGAAACAAAACGGTGCTTTCCGGTTCGGTCACACGAAATCACAAAGATGGTTCTGCATCTCTGCAAATGATGGCGCGGCCCTTGATGACAGCAGATGAACTCAAGTCCATGCCGAAGTTTCATTTTATCGTCACGAAGACAGGCTGCTATCCGATGCAAACGGTTTTGAACTTGTTCTTTGAATGGGGGATTCGGTTTCTCAAAGAGCCATATACCATTACGGACAAAGGCCAGCGCCCAGTTTCCTATGCAACCAAAGAGGAAGTGGAGAAAGCAATTGAACTTTCCCGTATGCCTGCTGAAAAGATAAAATCCGGTTCAAGCAGACACAGTGGGGGAGGACAGGATCATCAGCCGCACCCACAAAATCATTTACACAGAAAGGGTTCTGCTGCACACGGAATTGATATGCCGGAACAACCAAATTAAAAATAGATGCCGTCACGTTCTTGTGGCGGCATCTTGCATTATGGGGGATATATGGAACGCATTTATTGCTCTGGTCTTCCGCACCGTGCTGTTGCGGTGTGGATGTACCTGCACAAACGGATGGACAGAAACCGGCAGTGTTGGCCTGCTGTCGGTCGTATTGCATCAGACTTAGGTCTGTCCAGATCAACAGTGAAAACGGCACTGAAAGAATTGGAACAAGCCGGTTACCTTGTGCGGGAGTATCGTTTTCGGCGGTGGAATCAAGGGCAAACCAGCAATCTTTATACGCTGCGCTAATTTTTGAAAGATCAACGCCAAGGGAGCAGTCTGCCTTTTATTAAAATTAACTGCCCCCCGGTCAATATTTGGCTACCAGTAACTAACCAGTTTAACTATTTGATTTATTACAGAGAGAGCAACATGAATAAGCTCAAAAAAAAGAAAGGAAGAGTTCAAAATGCCGATGAAAGTAATTGTTAAAGCGGCAGTAATGATTTTATCTGATGAGAAGACCAGAAAACGTGTTTTGCTGATCACCTGTATTCCAATCGCAGTCGTTGTATTGTTTTTTCTTTGCTTTATGAACTTGCTTGCCATTCCAACGAGTTCGCTAATTGGTCTGAATTCTGATACAGTGTCTGAAATTCAGCAAATACAGACTGAAAATGGTTTATGCCAGTACCTTCAGGATGATGAAAGCCAAACAAGTTACGATGGAGTTACTTTCGTTGACGGTGCTACCAAAGTGGTGTATTACAATCAGCTTGACAGTCGATGGAAAAACAAGCCTTATGGTACAGACAATATTGGTGGCTATGCCTGCGGACCTACTTCAATGGCAATTGTGATTTCAAGTCTGACAGCTCACAAGGTTGATCCTGTTTACATGGCAGATTGGGCCTATCAGCACGGCTACTGGTGTAAAGACAGCGGCTCCTATCATTCTCTGATTCCAGGTGCGGCAAAAGCCTTTGGATTAAATGTGGAAGGTTGTAAGGCAAGCGAGCCACAGAAAGTTGTGAATGCCCTTTCTTCCGGTAAACTAGTGGTAGCCCTTATGGTAAAAGGACATTTCACAGACTCCGGCCATTTCATCGTACTGCGTGGTGTTACCTCTGACGGCAAAATTCTGGTTGCAGATCCTGCAAGCACCAAACGGAGCGACCAAAAGTGGGACCTATCAATTATATTAAATGAAGCCAGCAAGGGAGCAGGGGCAGGCGGACCATTTTGGATTGTGGGGAATAATTGTTAATACCGAGTGTTTAACATCATTCAGTGTCCTGGATTTGGTATATGATACCCGAATAACGATTACAGGCTTGGATGTTACTGTATAGAGTCGTTGGACCTTACAAAGAAATAGGTCTGTTTGGAAGAAATATGTGGAAGATAACAACGGTGACAGCTGCGCTGAACGGCATTACACTGCTGGCTACTATGAAATCCTTGGATACGGTATCCCTAAACTTTGCGAAACTATTTGAATTATAGATTTTTTTGCGATATAATAAAATATGTATAGTTGCAACTTAAACGCAAGTACCTGTTTTTGCTGAATAGAGGCTCCTTATGATTATCAGTTATGAGAAGCTTTGAATTCTATTAAAGAAAAACAAGATTACGAAAAAAGACCTGGCGACAGCGGCAAACGTTACTTCATATACGATGACAAAGCTTAATAAAGGCCTTCCCATGTCCATGGAAACGATGGTCAAATTCTGTAAAGTCTTTCATTGTGACATTGGCGACCTAATGGGAGTAATAGAAGACGAATAGAGGGAAGGTAATGGCATGCCTGAGCGTATTGGTTGGGATAAATATGAAGTATCACTTTTGATTGATGCATGTGAGCATGTCATTCATAATGCCGTACCAAAAAGTCAAATGGTGAAAGAGTTATCCGCAGCGTTACGAAATAGAGCTTTAAAAAATGACGTGAAAATAGACGAAGTATTTCGTAATCAAAATGGTATAGCCTTGCAAATGAATAAAATGGATTATTTACTTACAGGCGGGAATAAAGGCTTGCCCGGGGGGAGTACGCTATATTGCGAGATGGCAGAACTTAAAAAAAACAATCTGGCCGCATTTGAAACCATTCTGTCTGAGGCAAAAGCTCAAATTAATGTAGAAACTGCTCATGATAAAGCGATCATAAAAAAGTATGTAGATAAGTCATTGCTAAAGGCGGGACTCACTGTTCCGAAGGATGTTACAAGGGATTTATGCGATGCTCTCGGCGTTGCCCTTGAGAAAGGCGAAAATTGCAATATTTCGATTTTGCTCGGTGGAGAGACCTATGAGGCAAAGCTGACGAATGTGAACTTTTCTGAGAAGTATGCCGATGTGGTTACATTTCAGATTAGGTATTCTGCCGGTAGTCCTATCTGTAGAAAGCTTAATGAAGTGTTTTCATATACTGCGGACTTGATTGCACAGAATAAAAGAGTAGAAAACCTGGAATATACCGAGATGTATGTACGAAGCCCTAAAACCATAGAGTTTATTTGTTATCCTGCAAAACCAAATAAACAAATGAGAGTTGAGACCAACAAAATGGATGAAACAAAGAATGAATTTATCGCTTGGCTTAATATGCAGCCAAAACTTAAATATACAGTAAGTACGGTAGTCTCAGTGCAAAGTGAGTGTTCTGAGTACGCAACCGCGCACAAGGTTTCATCAAAAAGCTTTTGGAAAATCATTGATGCCAAGGAATACGATATTGTTGCTAGAAAACTAATAGATACCCGTCTTTTTCGTATTTTACATCGTAAAACCGCTTTAGTATTTGATAAGTCGTATGTTTACTATCGAGAGTTCTTGGCTTCAATAAACAATGTTCCTGAGTTTGAAAATAAAACTGAATTTCCGGAAAACGTAGAAACGACGTGCTTTGAAGTAACTGGGGAGCCCATCGTAGCAAAGGCCAACAGCAACATTGAGATGGGATTCGGCGAGTGGATGAGAAAAAAAAGTATGGCTGAAGCAACCGTGCGCAACTATCTTTCATCCCTGCATTCAGCTGAGATCTTCGCAAAGGAACATGGCATGGAGGGCATTAGGCTAACAAATGATTGCGGTGTTACGCTTACCTCTATTGAAAGATTATTAGCTGATAAGGAGTTTATTCAATTTAATCAGAAGCAGCACAATCGTTTTTCTGCTGCTTTCCGTAAGCTGAGAGATTATATTACAGAAAGCGAACGCCGTGATGCACAGTGCACTTCCGATGTTGAGCTTGAGATAAAATTTCCAAGTCTTTATCGGAAACTTTATTCTATTTCAAAAATTTATGACGATCCGCAAGGAATAACAGTGGATCATATTTTGAATATAGTCGGAGGAATTGCCAAAAATGAAGAAGTTGTCGAATTTCTTGACCGAGTTTCTTGGGCAACCATAACAGCAGACGGTGTTTATTCGTTTTCTCCAAATGCCACTCCGAGGGTGGCTGAAGAACCAGCTGCCAAGATACAGGATGAAGCACTGACGGATTTCGACAAAGATGAATTCATCCGCGTATTAATGACACGATATCAAAGCGGAATGCAGTTTGATTCCATAGATTTAGAAAACTTCCGAGATACATATAGCAATCTGTTTGATAAAGAACTGACTTTTTCGGATGAGGAGCTAGTTCGGCGACTAAAGTATTGTGGAATTTTTTATAAAGACAGGCTTTTCCCGGCGGAGGGTATTATTGATAACACTACAAGGGACAAGCTTTTCGCCTACATTGAAAATAGTTTTGCTGCCGGGAATAAGGTGCTTTACTACAAATCTATTTACTCGGATATGTCGGATGCCTTTACATATTGCTTTAGCCTAACAGATGAAAAGATGCTGCAGGCGTTTATTGAATTTACAGCAGATAATGGCAGATTTTATTTCTACAGCAATTATATGTCAACAGAAAAAGGTATAAAGATAGACCCTTCTAGAGAAATCGCAGATTTTATGCTTGCCGCAGGTAAGCCGCTTTCCTATGAGGAAGTCTATTCAGGATTATCGCATATTTCAAACGATGTGATCTATCGGGAAATACAAGTCAATCCATGTTTCCTACGGAACGAGAAAGAACACTACTTTCATATCGACATCTTTGAATTCTCTGCCGACGATGCTGATCGTATTTCTACGCTGATCAGCAAGGAAATAGATGAGAATGGTTATGCAATCTGGTCTAGAGTGTTTGCCGAGATACAAGAACAAATGCCGATTTTTCTTGAGAATAATTTGTACCTTTCTTCTCTTGGTATTCGAAATGCGCTCTCTTATTACATGAATGATAGGTTCAACTTTGAGGGTGAAGTAATTAGTTCTCATGATAAGAGTCTGAACATGGCGGATGTTTTCAGCCTTTATGGCAAGCATCATGCGCCTTTCTCTTACGATGATATCTGCGCATTTTCTAGGGAGATAGGTTCCATCATTTATTTCGATGCATTGGCTGAAGAAACGGTTCGAGTGAGTAGAGAACTCTTTGTATCGAAAGAGAATGTGAACTTTGACGCAGAAGCGGTGGACGCGGCTTTGGAAACCTATCTATCAAGCGGATACATTCTGGTGAAGGATGTCGATTCGTTTCTTGTCTTCCCGAATGTAGGGTATGAATGGAACGAGTTTTTACTGGAAAGCTATCTGCACAATTATAGTAAGAAGTTTGCACTGATTAATAATGGCTCTTCGCTGAATAATGTTGCTGGTGCAGTCGTAAAAAAGAACGGAGAATACACGCAGTTCGTTGATGTTTGTGCACATGCTCTTGCAGAAAGCGGCATTGAATTGAAAAAAGGACCGGCACTGAATTATCTTGCCGAAACCAATTTGATAACAAGAAGAAGCTATAAAGAACTTGATATTGCAATGATAAGGGCAAGACAGATTCGCAACAGGAAGGAATAAAATAGATGTATTCATATGAATGGGACGCAGAAACGGGCGGCTATGTACTAACACCAATGTCACTGAGCTTTTCAAAAGAACCACGCCCTGTATATTATAAAGAACTTGATATTTTAGGCTTTGATAAGTATTGGACTTATGATAAGAATGACAGTTTTCCTTATATGTGGGCTGAAGCAAACAGCTATTATTATCGCGGAAGACTTGTAGCCAAAACGAAGGGAGGTTCCATCTATAAGGCTCCAGAAATTAATTTGATTGAAGATCCTGAACTGGCTGGATATCCTCTGCGCTATGTTGATATTCCTGCTATGGTAGAAAAAAACCGTAGCATTATGGAACAGCTTGTTCAGGATACCATCAAAAAGGTTTATAACACCTTTATAGAATATCGTGATAGAGTTGATGTATTTTATGTTGCGTTTTCTGGTGGTAAGGATAGCGTTGTTGTATTGGATCTCGTTCAAAGAGCTTTACCTCATAACGAGTTCAAAGTGCTGTTTGGAAACACTGATATGGAATTTCCCACAACATTGAACTTGGTGGAACATATATCGCAACAATGTGCATTAGATAATATTGATTTTTATAGTGCAAAGTCAGATAGACCGGCCGAAGAGTCCTGGGATTTGTTCGGCCCGCCAGCAAGGAAAGTGAGATGGTGCTGCACAGTACACAAAACGGCTCCAGTAATTAACAAATTGAACGAATTATATGATAAAAAATTTATTCGTACGATGATGATTACTGGAGTGAGAGGCGATGAGAGCGCAAGCAGATCGGAGTATGATGAACTTAGTCTTGGGAAAAAGGTCGCTGGTCAATACAGCTTTCACCCCATACTTGAATGGTCGTCAGCCGAAATATATTTACACATATTTGCAAACAATCTAATTTTAAACGAAGCATATAAGTTTGGATTTAACCGTGTAGGATGCATAATGTGTCCTAATTCGTCTGAAAAACATGAATATATAAAGCGTCGCTTTTTTGAAAATGAAGTAATGCGTTTTACTAATAAAATTATTAACAATAGTTCAAAAGACCTTTCTGGCAATAACGCAGAGAAGTTTATGGAAGTTGGCGGTTGGAAGACAAGGCTAAGCGGGCGTGAGCTTAAATTCTCTGAAGATGAAAGATTTACGTTTGAGGAAAAGAAAGATGCATTAATATTCAAAGTTATCAAATTAAATCCAAATTGGTTGATATGGTACAAAACTATCGGCAAATTACAAGAAGTTGACTGTGATGAATTCATCCTTGAATATGGTGGCATAGAGCGGCGCTGCAATATAATGAGAGATGAAAAATACGATATCATAAGGGTTGAAAACCAAGCAAAAACCAAGAATGCAATTGAATTCGTATATTTTTTTAAGGCTATATTGGCCAAGTCACAGTATTGTGTGCACTGTGGAACATGTGAAGCAGAATGCCCATATAGAAATATTAGCATGGCCAACGGTAAATTAACTATTTCGGACAAGTGCGTTCGTTGCCATGAGTGCCTCAAAATCCTTTGTGGTTGCCTGTATTATAACTCAGTTAAGGGGAGTAGGGTTATGAAAAAATTAACTGGAATTAACAAGTATTTGAGCGTTGGTATAGATGCAGATTGGATTGAAGCCTATGCAAAAGACAACACATTCGAGCCTGGAAACAGAAAGACGGATGTGATGTTTGGATTTTTGTCTGATGCTGAACTCGTAAAAAAGAAACAAATCACACAAATTGGAGAAGTGGTTTTCAGCTTCGATCTAGATGGTGAATTACCGTGGGCAATTATGCTTTGCAATTTGGCATATACTTCTCAGTATGGTTGGTATATTAAAAATGTGCCGTTTTATGAAACTGTTACAGTCGAATCTGCAGGATTACGATTAAAACAAGACGATGTAACAGATAAAGCTGTAGGTGAGTTTTGGAACGGTTTTAAAGTTATTTTAAACACAACCAAGCCGTTAAATTCAATAGGGTTTGGTATTCCGGAAATAGAAGAGAAAACCACCAAAACGGGTGATGTTAAGAAAAAGTTAGTTTCGTTAACCAGAGTCCCGTGGCAAAACCCAGATGATCGAGTAATTCTATATTCTCTTTATAAATTTGCTGAAGCATGCGGTAATTATAAGCAGTTTACGCTGACAAGATTACTTGACAACACCATCGAAAGCGACGGAATAAGCCCAACTCAGATTTTTGGTCTTGATAGAGATACTATGGAGAAAATTCTTAATGGCCTTACATTTAATTATCCGGATTTGATAGAGGCAAGATTTACACTTGGCCTTGATAATATAACTTTAAAGAGCAACCTAAGTCCGGCAGAAATTCTGAATGAACTTTTCTAAGGAGGATGACAAATGAGTTATCGTGATTATTTTGATATTGACCCTGATTATTTTCCGCAGGTGGATAAAACGATTATTGAGACCGTGCCGGATTTGTGGAAGAAGTTCTATCCGCATCCGTCTTTTGTTAGCCTCTTAAAGGCAACTGTTGATGTAATCAAGAGAAAACAGAAGCTTTCAGTATGGGTGGATGGCGCTTACGGCACCGGTAAATCTCACGCAGTTCTTACTTTGAAGAAGCTGATAGAAGCCAGTGATGAAGAAACATCCGCATATTTTGAAAAATATGGTTTGGATACATTTCTTTGCAAAAGCCTAACAGCCGAAAAGAATGCAGGTAAAATCCTTGTATGTCATCGATATGGCTCTTCTGATATAACAAATGATACTGATTTAATTGTGGCAATTCAGGAAGGAATTGAAAAGGCTCTTGCAGATAATGGCATTGAGAATAAAGCAAATACATCATTAAAGAACTCATTGATTCGTTACCTGGAGAATGAAGAAAATAAACAGAGCTTTGATATATATGCTTCTGGTACATATAAAGATGTTCTCGGCGGAGATAAAGCAGATGATATTCTTGAAAAGCTGAAAACCTATGATGATGAGGCACTGCGGTCTCTTATCACCAAGGTATTCAAAGTGAAGACTGTAAAAGGCAGCTTTTCTATGAATACTGAAGAACTCTGTGACTGGATCAGAGAGGTTATTGAGAAGAACAATCTTTACAATTTGATTTTCATCTGGGATGAATTTTCCGAATACTTTGAAAATAACATGCATCATCTGACAGGATTTCAGCAAATCGCCGAGCTTTCTGCTACCGCTCCGTTCTGCCTTATGATTGTTACACACAAAGCAGAAGGCTATTTTTCCGACGGAGACCCGGACAAGAGAAAAATTCTGGACCGCTTTGTTTCTCCTATCCATATTTCTTTGCCTGAAAATATTGCCTTTGAGCTAATGGCGCAGGCAATGAAAGTGACAGATGATGAGGATCTCTCTGCGAAATGGGTCAAAGACAAAAGCAGTCTTGATAAGAGAACAATGCAGAGTCGCACTGCGGTTAAGAACAAGATTAGCCTGAAAGATAAGGATCTTTCTAATGTTTTACCGATTCATCCTTATGCAGCACTTTTACTCCAGCATATTTCCATTTACTATACTTCCACTGCAAGAAGTATGTTCAATTTCATAAAGAATGATGAAGGCGATGATGTCAAGGCGTTCCAGTGGTTTATCGACAACTTTGACTTCTCATCTCAAAACCCGTTTGTTACCATCGATATGTTGTGGAGCTTCTTCTATGAAAATGGTCAGGACAAGCTTGCATCCGGCATAAAAGAAGTACTCAGTTGCTACACCTCCAGACTTGAAAAAGAACTTATCGACCCTGAAAGAAGAGTGTTGAAAACCATTCTTCTGCTCCAGGCAGTGTCCGACAGAATGTCCGGCAACAGGGACATTTTCCTTCCCAATGATCGAAACCTTACACTGGCGTTTGAAGGAACTGATCTTGAATTTTCTGCAAAAAACATTGCCAAGAAGCTGCTGAATGACCATGTTGTCACGAGAACACCTTTGACTGGTGATGTATTCTCTTATTGCTGCAAGAGCATGGGGCCGGCTGTGGATACAGCACCGTTTATCAAAGACGCAAAAGCAAAGAGTACCAAAGACATGTCCTTTATGACTGGCAGCGATCTTAGAAGTACGGTGGAGTTTACCGGGGCCCTAAAACTTCGGTATTCATTGGCATATGCAACACTCTCCGATTTTGATAGTGAATCAAAGAAGGCGGCAAATCCTAGCGAAGAAAACAACAAGATTTATTCCATCGCAACAATTGCGAGAGATAATGCCGAAAGAGCTGCTCTTCAGAAGAAAATTAAAGGCTTCTTCGCAAGCAACCCCGATAGCAATGTTGTTGTAATCGATTCTTCCGAGTGTATACTTGGAGAGAGCGAGTACGATGAGTTTGTTGAAAACTACGCAATGGCACTAGCTATCGGCCAGAGCGATATTAATCAGAGAAAAACATATGAAGGCTATGCTACTGAGATACTCAAAAATTGGGCAAAGAGAATCAAGAACGGCGACTTCTATGTTTACTCTCGCTATGTAATTGAAGGAGAGCGCGTCGCAAATAGCGTCGATCTGTTTGCGAAGCTGATGGAAATCAACCGATTCCATTACCCTGATTGCCTTGAGGGCGCATTTACAAGCGTATTAAATACAATGTTTGATGCAAATTCCCTCAGTGCAGGTGCTACCTGCGGAATAACAGAAGAGACCAAAGGAACCTTCCGCTCCGGAAATGAAGCTACCAAGCTTGAAAACGCTTTGAAGGATGCCTGGAAGAAAGCCGATTATTGGAAGTCATCTCACTCATATATTGCTACTCTAAAAATTGCAATTGACGATATCATCAACAAAGAATTTGAGAAGAGCGACAGAATTCCCATTTCGAAGATATATAGTGTGTTAAAGACAGAACCTTATGGATTTATGCCTTGTAACCTTACTGCGTTTATTCTTGGCTTTGTACTGAAAGAATATGCGAACGGTATTTATTCCTATAGTGATAACCTCACCACAGTCCCACTTGATACAGACAAGCTTGCGACGATGATTTCTGAAATCATTAAGCAAGAAAACACGCCGGATAAGCGTTATAAAGATAAATACATTGTTACCCTCACAGATGAGGAGCGCGCTTTTAATCGGGCAACTTCAGACGCATTTGGTATTGAAGAAAAATACTGTGTTTCTATTACGGAAACTCGGTCTAGAATTCGTGAGCAGATGAAGAGCTTCTTATTCCCAATTTGGCTTATTGAGTACACGATTGAAGATGCGCGCTTCAAAACTAGTAAAGAAATCGTACATTCGCTTATCTACAATTACTGTGGGATCGCAAATAACAAGAATATGGATGGCGAAAAATCCGACAATGATATAGCACTGGCCATAGGTAGAATTTGCATTGATAATCCTGATGCAGTTGAGGATTTGAAGAGTGTTCTCATAAAGGATAACTGCAAGCAAGGAATGCTCAAGTATCTTGAAGTATATCGCGGAGGCTTACTTCCCACTATTGCCAAGAGCATTGGTGACGGTGGGCAGTACATTAATTATCTTGCCTATAAATTCAGTTCAGATGCAGCAAACTGGGTATGGAATAAAGACACCGTTAATGCCAAAATTGATGAGTTGATTACCGAGTATGAAATTATCGAAACCAGCAACAAAATCTTAACGAAGAACGCAACATATCAAGAGACGATTCGAGCATGGTGTGATAAGATTGCGCAGATTCGGCTTGCATATTCCGTCATCAAAAACGAGCTGGGAGACAGCAGAGCATTTTATGAAATGCTTTACAATCTCAAGAAAGCCAATAATCTGCTTGATTCTCAAAAGAAACAGTTCCTTGATTTGCTTCAGGAAAATATCGAAAACTTTAAGCATTTTATGACAACACAAAGCGAGCTATTCGTAAAGGCTTGCGGTTTCTATCTTGACGAGCTTACACCGGACGATGTAAAAATGATCCTTGAAGACGAAAAATATGGTTTTAAGGGAACTTATACTGTTGAACCGAATGTATATACCGGCAAAGTCCAAGAAGCGGTTAAAACCTACAAGAGCACATTAGGACATATTAAACTGAGGAAAAAATGGTCTGACCTGACTGCGTCGGAGTCTCCGATGGATTGGTCTAATAAGCACAGTATGCCTATAATCATCATGGTCCCCGAGGACGAAACTGCAATAGCGCGCAAGATTTTCGCAACCATTAACGGGAAAAGCACGGATGACAACGCAATTGCACAAGCAGATGAGTATATCTCAAAAATGTCATATCTGCCGGAACTGAATAGTAAATCGTCCCGTGATAAAGTTTTTGCTGAAACATTCCTTGGAGAATACTCGATTTTGTTTGATGATGTCGAAAAGGTCAAACAGTATCTGCAAGGCCATGTTTCTGATGCGCCCTACTACTGGTTTGAGAGCAAAGAAGTTAGTGCAAAAATTAAATCAATGGCAAAGGCAAAATACACAGATTCCGGATACGGCAAGGCAAAGAAGATTATTGACGATATGCCGAATGACCAGTTGAGGACATATTTGAAGCAGCTAATCGAAGACAATGTTGTTGTCGGCGTAGAAATCATGAAGGGAAAAAGCTGATAGTGAGGAATTGTTATGAATCTTGATAGTATAAAAAGAAAAATTGAAACCGTTCTGTCTTCCGATAAACGGTGGCCTGTCGTTGTTGATTTTTCTGCCCGTGCTGATTTGGCGAATTTTGTTGACTATTTTAGTGTTGGTGAAAACAAACTCCTTTCCGCAGAGAATTTCTGCGGAAATGACGGAACTTTCAAGCTTGAAGAATTGGTGAATACTATCGAGAACAATGACGGCAACACATTTGTTGTTTGCTTGACGGCATTTCTGAAGCTTCAGGGTGAGACTTTTACTAAAAACACGCTTAGATCCTTTCTCTCCAATAGTGTAGGTGGACATGTGATATTGGTAACATACCAGTGTAGAAACTACTTAAAGTTTTCAGATGTGAGATTTTCTGAGCGTAATCAAATTCTTCTGGCGGATGGAGAACCTGATGTGTTGCCAGAAATATGTCTAATTAGTCCAATGCTAACAGATGCATTTCATGGTTGCTACTCTGGGTTTGGAAAGATTGGTGCTGCTGTTGAAAGAGATACGAAAGATATCATTTATGTCGCAACTGATGTAAAAAGGACGATTTTCGAGAAATCTATTTTCAACATTTTTCAGATGAATAATGGGTATGACATCCTTTGCAGCAAAGATTCCCGGACAAAAATGCTTCCCAGTAGTTTTGGGTCAGAAATGCAGTGGAACAACTCTCTGAAAATGATGGGAAATGGGGACTGGTCAACTGTTATTGAATCCTTGTTTGGGTCGATATCAAGTTTGCCAGATTGCATTACACAGTATTCCGATTTTTCCGATGATAAGAAATGGCTTTACTTTGTTGCACTATCAATTTTTGGGGCAAAGCAGAACTCTTACTTACAGCGAGCAGTTTTTAACTCTGCAAATTATAAGGAGTTTCCGAAATCGTTATTCAGAGCAATCCTCACAATAGATCATACCGACGCGGAATTCGCGCAACTATACGCGGAGAGAAAAGAAATCCTAAAATCATTTATAGATTCTTTAAGTGAAACGGTAGACTTTTGTAAAGTCCTTTCTGTGAAAGAAGAAGCAGCAGTCTATTATCTTACTGATTTGACACGACCTGAAAAAGAGAAGGTTATTGAGTGGTTGGATGCTTACGGCGAACGTTATACCACGGCAAAGCTTATAAAAATACTTCAAAACGTCTATCCGGATTTGTCTGATTATCTGTCAAACTTTAGGTTCAAGAATGAACTTCTTGATGGATATTTTGAGAGCTACAAATATCAAAAGGTTATAAACAAGATTCTGCCGAGCTTTGAGGTTGTTGTGGATGAGCAGTCTCGTGAACTAGATTTTGTAAATGCTTTGAAACCGAGAACAACACTTGCCGATAAGTTGGACTTGAATAGGTCACACGCTTACTTTTTCGATGCCTTAGGCGTAGAGTATTTGGGATATATTCAAGCTAAATGCAATAAATATGAGCTTTCTACAAATATCTCCTGTGGCAGGTGTGAATTGCCTTCGCTAACGTGCTTCAACAAAGAATTTGTTTCAACGTTTGAGAAAAAAGGCTGCGCTGTATCTAACATTAAGACATTGGACAATATTAAGCATCATGGTGAAGACAACTTCGATTATGAAAAAGATAAGAAACCGGTTTATCTTATTAGAGAGCTTGAGATTATCGATGATTTGCTGAAAAAGATAAGAGCAAGCATCTATGCCGGCCATTTTGACAAAGCAATTATCATTTCTGACCATGGAGCCAGCCGGTTAGCCGTGATTCACGAGACGGAAAACTTGTGGAAAATGGAAACAAATGGTGTGCATTCTGGAAGATGCTGCCCTAAAAATGAGATCGATTCTAAACCCGATTTTGCAATTGAAGCAGAAGATTATTGGGTTCTTGCAAACTATGATCGTTTTCAAGGTGGACGAAAGGCAAATGTGGAAGTACACGGTGGTGCTTCTTTAGAAGAAGTTGCTATCCCGATAATTGAAATAACGCGTAAGCCCACAAACATTGAGGCCTTCATTACAGATGAATCTAAAGTAATTACACTTGCCGCTAAAGAGATCCCGACTATAAAGATTTATGTTGGAGTAGAGAGTAACAATATATCGATAAGGATCAAAGACCGGTTCTACGATGCAAATACAACATCGGAGAAATATCTATATGAAATAACACTCCCTGATTGCACAAAAAAGGGTGTTTATACTTTTGATATTTTGAATGGCTCAGATACGATTTCTTCTAATGCTTGTTTTGAAGTTAAGAAGAAGGGTATGTCTGAAGTGAGCCTGTTTAATTGAGGAGGATCAGAAATGGTGGATAAACTGAGAGACTATTTTGAAGAAATGGTTGTATATAAAGATTTGAAAAACAACTTCTTTTCGTCTCTGGGACTTCCTGCGTTTTTGCGAGATTACTTGCTAAAAACATTTAGCGATGATTATGGACATTTTAATATGGAGGAAGTGTCTGATTTTGTAAAGAAATTCATTCCTAAAAAAGAAGACTGGATGAGCATCAAAAATAAAATCATTTATGAAAACGAAAATGTTCAACTTTTGACAAAGATATCTGTGGATATCAATATTAAAACAGGAGGGATTTCCTTTGACCTTCCCGATTTTGGTGTGGGCGAAAAGGAAACAATGATTGAACCGGCAATATGGGAGGTATATAAAAACGATCTTGTTCGTGGTGGTGAAGTTTGGGGAATAATTAAACTCGGCTATCGACCGCCGGACGATGCGGCCAAGCCGAAAATCCCGGGAAAAATTAAACTAACAGGTTTTAAAAATTTCTGCCCATATACCGTGGATTTGGAGTATTTCAAAGATATGCGCGCCAATTTTTCAACATCAGAATGGATTGACATTGTGCTGGGTGCAATTGATTATAACGCAGACGGATATGAGACCGAGCTTCAAAAGCTGTCAATGCTTACAAGACTTCTTCCTTTCGTTGAAAAGAAGGTTAACATTATCGAACTGGCTCCTAAGGGAACGGGTAAAAGCTATGTGTTTGGTCATGTAAGCAAGTACGGCATGCTCACAGACGGTGGAAAAGTCACTAGATCAAAAATGTTTTATGATGCTGTGAGAAGAAAGCCCGGATTTATATGTGGCCCGGATTTTGTTGCGATTGATGAGGTCAAACTTGTAAACTTCGGTGATGAGAACGAGATGCGCTCTATCCTACAGGGATATCTTGAATATGGCAAGTTCAACTCCAACGGATACAATGGCGAGTCTGATGCAGGAGTAGTCTTTTTAGGAAACATCAAAGAAGAAAACATGAATGAGTATGGCTATATGTTGTCCGAGCTTCCTAGCTTATTCCAAGAAACCGCGCTGCTGGATAGAATTCATGGCTTTGTTAAAGGTTGGGATATTCCAAGAATGAACGATAACTTGAAAGTAACTGGCTGGGCATTGAATTCTGAATATTTCTGTTCAATAATGCATGATTTGAGAAATGATACGAGTTATCGTGCCATCGTTGAGAAAATCGTCGAAGTTCCTGATCATGCCGACACAAGAGATACTGAAGCCATAAAGAGAATTTCAACTGCATATCTGAAATTGTTATTTCCACATGTTCGTTCAGAGTTTGATGTTGACAAACAGGAATTTAATGATTATTGTTTGATCCCGGCCATGCGAATGCGCCGGATAATCAAATTACAGCAAGGTATGATTGATCCCGAATATAAAGGAAAAGATGTTCCACTTTTGACAGTAAGGTTATAAGTATGAGTAAAGAGTGTATAGCATGCGGTAAGAAGGAACTTGACAAAGACACAATAGGTATTAACAAGAAGCTCTTGGGGGCGGACATCAAGTCGTTTTATTGTATGGAGTGCTTGGCGGACTATTTGGGGTGCGCAGTTGAAGACCTTTTGGACAAGATTGAGGAATTTAAGGATGAGGGCTGCACCCTTTTCAAGTGAGGAGCAATATGAAGTGTTTCATTTACGCCGACAACGCGGCGACAACAAAACTTGATATGGATGCATTTGATGCAATGAAGCCGTACTTGCTTGATGAGTATGGTAATGCTTCCCAACATTATTCCTTTGCAAGATCTGCAAAAAAAGCGCTCAAGGAGGCCCGGAAAACAATTGCTGAATGTATCTGTGCATCACCAGAAGAGATTTATTTTACTTCAGGCGGGACAGAAAGCGATAATTGGGCAATAAAAGGTTCGGCTTTTGCGGATGAAAGAAAGAGAGCTACAATCACTTCTCAGATTGAACATCATGCAGTACTTAATGCATGCGCGGCTATTGAAAGGCTTGGCTATCCTGTCGCATATCTTCCAGTTGACAATACCGGGACTGTTGCAATTGAGTCGTTAAATTCATTTATCACCGATAGGACACGTCTTGTATCTGTTATGTTTTCAAATAATGAGGTTGGGTCGATCCAGCCCATCCAAGACCTGTGCTCGGTTGCACATAAGCATGGAGCGTTATTTCATACAGATGCGGTTCAGTCTGTTGGACATATCAACATCAATGTGAACGAACTCGGAGTTGATATGCTCTCATCATCGGCGCATAAATTTTATGGGCCGAAAGGTATAGGCTTTCTGTTTGTACGTAAGGGAACAAAAATTTCTGCGTTTAATGATGGAGGCGCTCAAGAATTTGGTATGCGTGCAGGTACCGAGAATGTTGCTTCGATTGTAGGTATGGCGGTTGCGCTAAAAAAGAGTTGCCATGAGATGAGTAAAGTGTGCTCACAGTTGGTAAAACAAGAAAAGCTGCTCCTTGAAGGTTTGAATGGAATTCGATACCAGAGAAATGGTGCAGCAAATCGTGTTCCTGGAAATATTAGTTTGTCTTTTCCTGGCTTCGATGGGGAAGCAATTTTGCACCGTATGGATTTGTGCGGTATATCCATCTCAACTGGATCAGCCTGCGATAGTGTAAATACGCAGATTTCTCATGTACTTAAGGCAATTGATTTAGATGAGGTGTACGCCAAGGGGACGATCCGCATTTCATTAGGTAAAAATAACACGGACGAAGATGTTGTTGAGATTGCAAAAGCATTACGAAGTATTATAAAGTGACATATGGGGAAAGTAATGGACTCCATTACTTCATAGATTCGGTGAAGATGTAAAGGTATATGCAAATGATATGGATTCGTTCCGGATCATCGTAAAGATATCTGTTAGCCATATATTTTTCAGCTGGATATTCGGTTTCTTTGGAGAGTAAAGATTAAAAGACCAGAAGAAGTAAAAATAGAGTACAAAGAAATGGTTAAACAGGCTTTCGAAACGCTGTAATTTGATTAGAACTTATGCTGTCTGTAGATTAAGCTTTGCGAAAGTGTCAGCAAAAAGATCTCCAAGTGTGGTTACCACCGGTTCGGATGCGTTAAATACATTTGAAATAAGTTGAGTTCTTTTTTGGAATGCTTTTTTATTTTTTACAAGTGTTAGAAGTGAAGCTGCATTTTCTGCGTCAGCAACTGCTCGGTGCTGTTCACCTTCAAAATGCTGATCAACAGATCCAATTGCATTTTTTAACGAAAGGCAATTACGCCCAGACAATCCCATCAAGTGGGTGTAGACACGCTGAAAATCCATCCAGCGATGGAACTGATTTGGAACTTCAATTCCTTTTAATTGACATTCAGAAAAAAGTTGCATTTTATCAGAATCACTCCAAGAGTAAATTTTAACCGTGTCTTGTCCGATCCATGTGGTGAATTCTTTTAAAGCTGTAGAAAGAGTGGATACATATTCTACATTTGCTTGCGTAATGCCAGTAAGTTTGGTAATATCTTTCATCACTATGTTTAATTCGGGATGAACATAACAGGAGAACCGGTCAATTAGATGGTAATCTTCATCAAGTTTAACAGCTCCAATTTCTACAATTTCATTGTGTGCGATAGCTTTTGCGGCTTTATTACTCTTTGCAATCGGATTCATTTCAAAATCGAGAAAAATATGTAAAATAATACGTCCTCCTGTTATATACAACTTGTTATATTAATTATATAACAATACCTGTACCATAAAACGGACTAGCACATGTCAAATGCGTTTAGTCGAAAAATATGATTTCAAGTCCTTTTTTGAGATTTTTGGATAGGTTTCAATCAACCCTTGACGCATGACTGTAATATAACTCTCAGTCGGTTCACATTTCTCTCGCCGGTTTTTGTTTGTGAAAGTGTAAATCTCGAATTCGGTGTCTCTACCAAGATAAATAAGTTGATTATACCAGTGGTATCCTGAACCTTCCTGTTTGTGAATTTCATAGAACTGTTCTTCAGAAATTAAATACATACGGCCAAGTGTTTGACCAATTTTGGATGAATCGAGAAATGAAACACCACCGTTATTCCAGGAAGCACTGCGATTACCATAATACATCGCGAAAGGGATTGTAATAGGTTTGCTAGCTTTTGGGAGCGTTTTGTCTGTACATCCCGCATAAGTTCTTCCGTTATACGAACACGTCCCGCCTTGCAGATAACACAGAAAGCGTCCTTCCAACAAATTTGAACCATAGCATGCGTACCAGACATATCTATCCTGATTCTTTCCCCATGGCTGATGGATCAGGTCAATTTGACTTTTAGGCTGAATTTCGCCAGAATATACATAGGTAAATACATCAGGAAGAGTATATTTGTCTTGTTGAATTTTTACCGGGGTTAAATGATACATAGTGCCTTCGCTTTCTAGATGATTGAGCGTATTTAGAGTTTCATCGTTTACAAAATAAAGTTCACCTTTTACAAAGTCCCCTTGTGAAGGCTTGATACCAGGAAAGCTGCCTAATTCAAATAGCGCATAGTCCTTTAGAATTCCTTGACCAGCGAAGTCAGCGCTAGCCATCAAACAATGATTGCTTCTGTTTTTCATCAAAGTGCCATATACAAAGATCTCCGTTTTTTTGTTGTGGAGAAGGGAAAGTGATTTTTGATAGTCATGGCGGAGATTTCTTGCCCAACAATCATTCACACGGTTGTCAGCAAGAAGATGAATCAAATTGTGTTCTGTAGTTTTTACAAGTTCGGTAAATTGGGGGCAAAAGTCTGGAAATCCTTTTAGAAAGTAAGGAAGTCCTGCGGTACAGAATAGATTTATTGTTTGGCATAACCCAATCATATCATCAATTCCATGACCCTTAAAATTGCGCCCTGTGGATGCTGTAAGAAGATTGAAAAAGCAATCTTTCCAGGGGAAATCTTTCTTAATTGAGAGTTCATTGCTAAGCACATAATGCATCATGATACCGGTTAGGGTATAGGTAGGCATATACCACAGATCTACACGGATATCCGACGGCGGAGTTCCTTCTCCATCTACAAGACGAATAAAGCCATCCGGTGATTGCATTTTCTCTGAACTTTGGAGCAATGGAAGAATCTCTGTAAATGATACTTCACCACGAACAACTTGATTAAAAGTACCTTTCAGTTGTTCTGATGCTTGATAAGCCAAATCGAGTAATTGTGGGTTGAAAGTCCGTAATTCTGTCAACATAATGAATATCTCCTTTTGCATTTGAATTTATTTGATATTCATAGTATAAAACAAACCACCGCGGGCATTGGCAACCTGCGGTGGTCATTTTTTGCAAAAAGCGGACTATTTTATGCTTACTATGGAACTTCCCTTGATTTTTACAGTTTCGCGTTTATCATCATCCGGGTTGAGTAAAACTGTTTCACGATCGCTTCCAGGCGAAATATAATAATTTCGGTATATTATATCGTTGCCATTAGTATCCCGGATAGTTACAGAACATTTTTTATGAATTTTTGCGTTATAGACAAGAGCTTCGGCCCTGTTATTGGAAATGCTGTCTCTTTCTGAAACAAATATAGGTTGGTTACCATTTTGCCGTGAATTTTCCAGAGAATGATACCAGTTTCGATCTAAATTTAGGCTTGCCACATTATCATGCAAAATGTGGTCTATGGCATAGTCAGAAAGCTGGGTCCAAAGTGCCTGAGCAGATGATTTTGCAAAAGATGCATATTCTATATAACTCTCCATTTCTCTAAGCCCTTCAAGAATGGTAATAATTTGCGACAGATTAAGAGTAAGGAAAATTGGGTGAACGGAAGAAGAGGAGGAATAAACGCCGCGCTCTTTTGAATATTCAACCTTGAGTTCTTGTCCAAAAATAGTTAACGGTTTTGTGCCCATATCTCCTTGCAGAATTTTTAAATCATCCGAAATAATTCTGCGGCGAACACCAAATTTATCAGCTAATGTTTCCTGAGTAGAGTGATTACGAGGATCTTGAAGGATTTTAATGATTGTCAAGCGTCTTTCCAATGGCGTCATCCCGTTATATTCAGGGTTGTCCAATTCTAATTCTAGGTCATATTGCTCTTTTATGTATTTTATAAAATCCTGATAAATACGACGGATAGTTTCTTTACCACTTGGTGCACGTTCACAGGAATCATCAATAGCATTTCTTAGTTGCTTTATACTACACTGATTAAGCTTCGAATCTTTAAGTCCTATGTAATTAGCATCAGTTTCAAGAATCTCCAGCAGACTGTAACTTGAAAATTTTTTTCGCAAACTTTTTTTTGCTGGATGATCCAGTGCATGTTTTACAGTTGTCTGATCATAAGGTTTATCACGCTTTTTTTGTGTGTAATCAATAAACTCTAGTATAACATCCTGAATTATTGGCATAAAAATCACCCTCTTTGCAAAAAATCGCTATAAAAGTCTGCTTTTTACAATTTCATATTATAATATGATAAAATTACTAACATTCAAGTATTCTTCCATGTACTTAAATTAAGAACTGTTTTTTGTGGAATGCTCGTGTTATCTGCGTATTTATACTCTATACGATTGACTGTAATTGTAGTCATTGGAACATTTCCGTTTGTGTCAGTATCCCGTTCCACAACAATTTTGAAAGGAAACATTCCGCAGGATTTTTCATTAAACAGTTCGGATTCGTATAAAATTTCAGTCATGATAAACTTCCTTTTTACTAAATTACATTTGACGATATAGTTTTTGAACATTCCCAAGCATATTTAAAAACTGCTCTTGCACGCTTTGGGGTTCTAAAATTTTAATATCTGTACCCAAACCGAATACCCAGGCTAAAAACTGCGGACTAACCTGAATACTGACATCAATGGCAAAATGTTCTTCATCTATTTTGCTGATAAAAACATCTTTTCCGAATCGGTCAATAACGACGCCGGCTAGATGATTTGCAAAGAATAGCGTAACCCGTTCTTCCTTGCCACCATACATTCCAAATATTTTTTTGGAATAGACGGCCATATCAAATTTATTAAATTCTTCTTTTCCGAGGCGGTCAAGGTCTGTTACATCAATTGAGGTCATTTTGTCAACGCGATAGTGCTTTATTTTTTGCGCTTGATCGTCATAGCCGACCAAATAGTAGTTTTCGTTATCCCAAGTTAGGGCATAGGGGCTGATGCTGTATTTTGCTCCGTCATGGCGAAAGCAGGGCTTCTTGTCCACAGTATATTCAAAATATTGAAATGCAATCCGCTTGTCTGCGCTGATGCCAGCATGAATTTTGTCTATGTTATAGTAAATGCTCTCATTCATCGTCTTAATACGGTTCGCTACATAAACCTGACGTTGCACAAGCTGTGCCTCATAGACGCTAGAAAAAGTCTCGAGTTTCTTGATAAGCTCATCTGACTTTTTGCGAGTGATAAATTTAGAGGACTGCACCGCATCCACCAAAAGCTTTAACTCTGGCAGTTCAAACTGGCGGTTAGCGACATAGTAATCACAGCTTTTTCCTTTGCGGCACTCAATGTCAATGCCATAAATGCGCAGAGCTTCCAAATCATCATAAATACTTTTACGTTCCGCATGAATATCATACTGTGCAAGCATCTCAATCATCTGCGCTACCGTGAGAGTATGATCCTCATCAGTTTTTTCAAGTAGTATTTTCATTAAATACAATATTTTTAGCTTTTGATTAGCGCTTTTTGGCATGCTAGCACGTCCTTTTTGCTGTATTATAAAACCCGGAATGTTATCATTTCATCAATTGAGATATCGTCAATATTGCATTCGTTTCCGCTTGTATAAGGCTGCATATGATAGAAGAAAAGGCATTCTCTAATATATTGCATTAGTTTTGCTGATCGGCGTTTATAGCCATACTGTTTTAACAGTGTTCGGAGTTTAATTCTTGAATAATTTTGCTCTCCAAGAAAGAGTATTTTAATCCGTAAACTTTTAAAAAACAGATCTAGGTCAGAGAGGTCACTCATGAAATCATCTGACTTTAAAAGGTTACCGGTTGCTGCAAAATCATTGCAAATTGAGGGAAATTCAGAATCAATAGCAGGTTTATCTTGAAAATAATGACCCCAATAATACACATCCAAAATTAGCTTACGCTTGTTATCACGATATTCCGAAGCAAGATAGGCACGGTCATACTGCCAAATCTGCTCCAGTAGGTTTGCTTCCTCTTTAGCTCCAAGCCTTAGACTGTTAATGATAGCGGCAAGATCCTGTGCGGAATAACAAAGCTTACGCACTAGTGATCCCCCTTACGTCCATTACATACTCTGCAAAGAATTTGCAGGTTTTCCGGGATGCTTTTACCGCCTTTGTTCATCGGAATAATATGATCGACCTGAAAAAAGATACGAGAACGATCTTTTTTTTCACAGCAAGCACATTGATACTCACCATTTGCATTCTTGGATTTTTCATATGCATGGTCTCTCAATTCTTTCTCCAAGATTGGATTAACTTTCCCGATTTCATTAAGCGGTAAATCTTCCAACTGTCTGGTTCCGTACTTTATATTTTGTTCATCTTCATAGATTCCGGGATGAGATATTTTTGTCTCTTCAATATCCACCTGACGTAAAAAGTACAACTTTCTGACAAAAAACAAGCGGAGCATATTGTCATCACCAGAGTTCCAAATTGAATCTAGATACTCTGCTTTCTTACGTCCACCTAGACCTTCATCCCAAATATATTGAGCAATCTGTGCCACATCCAGTTTGCTTCTATCCACTTCTTCAAACGTATAGAATTGCGGAGTTGCTTCATACTGTGCGTAGTATTTCAGAATATGGATGACATCTTTAGGCTCATATGGCGGCACCATCTCACCGCCAAAGAAAGTGTCCCTGCATTGAGCTTCCATATCAGAAAGCAGTTTATCGGACAGATACTCATCATTCACATCGTAACTCTTAAATAAAGAGGGGAGAGTATCCATTAACTCCTGATATGCTTTTAAAGTACTATCATACACCATAACCTGATAGGATAAGTCCATACCTGCTTCTTCTAAATATGTAAAAGCATACATACCGATTGGCACTCTCTGGATAAACGGTACTTTTTCCAGAGCAGTAGTATCAATTGAATCATCCAGAATGGAAGCGAATTCCTCAATTTTAGAAATGGCTATCATCCGTAGCGATCGTTCCGTTCGTTCAACGGGATTATTTGTGAAATCGTTGTTGCCATCAAACAGACTTTCCGGATTAACCCAGGCAATGTGCTCGTTCCAGTTATCAACAAAAGATACAATGTAGGCGCTAGTGGTTCCCCCAGCAGCTTCTCCTCGAAGGGCTCGTCCAACCATTTGTGTCATTAGGATGGAAGAAACCGTTGGTCTGGCAAGGAATACAGTCTTTGTTTGTGGTACATCCACACCTTCTGTCAGAATGTTTACGTTAATAAGTACCTGCAAATTTCCAGAGCGATAGTCTTCTAATTTTTTTTCGTTTTCTTCACGACTGGTTTTAACACCGGTCACAGCATCTTTTACATCGGATACAATATAAGCAGCCTTTACGCCGGCTTTATTGAATAGAGTACTGAGTTCAATTGCATGAACCACACCGACCGCGAATACAATGGTTTGCCCATATTCTTTCTGTTTAGCTAAGTAAGTATCAACAATCAGTTTATTTCTAACTGCGCTTTTTCCCATTTGATTAGCAATATCATATGGAATCATATCCATGTGTTGAATGTGTTCCCAGTCATTTATACCCATTGAGTCGCCATATTTTTCTTCTGTATAATAGCTTTCAAAAATAGGTTTTGATAAAATTCGGCGGCTTATCAAATCTTTTAGACCAATCTGATAAGTGATTCCAATATCACCTTGTACGGCTTTTCCATTATTCACACCGTCGGAATAGATTTTTGCCAGTAAACCTTGTTCTTCTGCAGCTGTACGAAAAGGTGTTGCGGTCAGCCCAATAAGTTTAAAATTCGATACTTTACTTTTAACATATTGAATGACCCTACGATATGTTTTTGCAGTGGAATGATGTGCTTCATCTACGATGAGATAAAGCTCTTTTTCGCCTTCTAGCCATTTATCAAGTTGACTTAGATTTCTGCCGATACTATCTTTGCTGATAATCAGAAGATTGTCGGTGGGTTTGATATCAATAGTACGGTCATGATTTGATGCTCCGGATATAATACGGTAGTCAAACGAAGAAATGTGCGGAATTTCTTCTGCATATGCAAATTTCTGGAATGATTCAGCAGCCTGTTCTAACAGCATCTGCCTGTGTGCAATCCAGAGAATTTTCTTATTTTGATCCAGTGCATTTTTTAGGAGCCACTTGGATGCAGTATATGTTTTGCCACCGCCTGTCGGCAAAACAACTAACGTACTATATGTAGGTTGTTGATTTATTACATTTAGGCATTCCATTGCCTTTTTTTGATGTTCATATGGAACTCGAGTATGGGGACCATTTTTCGGAAAAATCTCCCCAAAAGATTTTACATTGATATAGTCTTGATTTGTATCCATAATATTCTCCTACTTTTAAGTCTATGTAAGTGATTGTTTATGAAATTTGATTGTCATAAATAGACCGCTAAATCTAATTTATCAAAATGGTTGGTCTTAAATTTAAAACATAAGGAATTCAATTTACATCGTGATGGAGCTTGTTTTCATTATTTTGCAATTCAGAAAATGTATACAATAAAACCTTAAACAAACTCTATTCGATGCAAATCCATCAATGTTCTTCCTCTATATATTTTGAATCAAGGAGAAATCCGAGAAGTCCTTCTATATGCCCTCGCTCACGTGGATTCTGTACTTCGACATATTGAAAATAGCAGTTATCTTTAATCCATGCCTTTGCCTTTTTATAATCGTTGATTTCAGAAAGATCTTGATTATCTTCAACTATGTACTTTTTCAATCTTGCAGTAGATTTATTACCCTGCAAGTGATTTGTATATAATCTCCGCCTTAGCTTTTTTGTTCTTCCTACATAAAGAGCCTTGTCTGTCGATTTATCAAATATAACATAAACAACCGCCATATTCTCCAGAAGCATAGTTGGTTTCAATGTTTTGAAGTAATATTTATTGCTTGCGAGTAATTTTTCCTTCCAGTGGATTGCAGATTCGATAGTCGCTGTTTGTTGTGACATCTTTTCATCCCCGCTTTTACTAAACCATTTTCTTCATCAGCTCATCAATAACCTTTGATATCAGGCTGGCTAGCTTGTCATTGCCTCTTAATGTCGAATTATTTTTCTCATATTTACTTATCACATCCAATGGTAAATAAACGGTCGTTTCATAGCCAAAGGAAACATGCGCATAGCTCCGGTTTGAATTTTCAAAGCTAGTCTTAAAATCAGAATCAAAACTGCTCATGTCGATCAAGTCCTTGTATTTGCCTTTCAGTATAGCTTTAAATTGTGACCAATCAGATTTTTTCCACTCATGGGTAATATCATTATAAAGATCCATGCACTTTTCCTTACTCACTCCGAAATGCTTTTGGTAGTATGCCATGTCAAAATACTCAGCGATAATAGTGGATTGAAAATGAGCTAACCGCAAATAAGGCTCTGTCTGCAAATCTAAGTTTATTCCGTCTACAGTCAATGAATTTTCGTAAACCCAAGACAGATCGTTGACTGTTTTATTGAACAGGCAATAGCCTTGCCATTTTGTATCCCCGCTCCAAATTGTGATCATTAATCTTTGTGATTCATAATCCATGCTGAGTTGGGCTTCAGTGCAAAAGTCATATCCTAATGGGATTATGTACCTACCTGAGTATTTCTCCGCATCACTTTCATTTTCACAGCAATTTTTGATGAGACTTAATATCCGTTTATCAATTGCTGACTCATTTTCGCGATCAATTAGAATATCGGTAAGGAGCGATATCGGGAACCACTGCTGATAATGGTTTTCTAAATGGCTTAGGTAATGCCCCAAAATGCTGTCCTCATTGCTTCCAGATATATTATATACATCCTGTAGGGTTGAAATTATATCCTCCCAAGTGCCATCAACCAATTCAGTATCTGGGAGATTTCCTCCTTGCCTGACTACCTCTGCAGCAATGCTTTTCACCTGCTGCTTTAATTGAAGCCTTGCATCATTTGCATTTCTTTTTACCTCTATAACAACAAGCGAATCCTTGCAACTTATCACAATATCTGTTATCAGACCGTTGTTGTCATCGTATTTGTTTTCGACCATGTTAATGGGAGACGATGTAGTCAATGTCATCCCAATAATATTTTGTGGATTGGGATAGCTTTGAACTATTTTTGTTATCTGTTGTTGAATTCCAATTTCCTTATCACTTAGCTTTTGAGGCTTTGGAACTGAACAGGACGATTTTTTGTCCATGCATTTCGCATTTATATAGTCTATTAATCTGTCAAGAACTAAGCTGTTCTGATTTAGTAGGATAGCTAGCCCCCTGGATACATTGTTTTCTATTGGCAATGTCCCTTTTTGTGTGTAATTCTCGAATATATTGAGGTGTCTATTATTGTTGAACACAAACATATCTCCCAAATTTGCATAATTATTTTAGTTATTCTTTATTTTGGCGGTATATCAGTTCCACTTTGTATGTCCTTATTCTTGTTTCATCCATTATCATCATTTGCAGCCCAGAACGTTTAAATCTAAAAGGTCTTCTAGTTGATCCTTCCACTTCGCACAGATCTTTTGTCGGATAAATCTTTCGTTATATTCAAAAATAATAATTGGAAGTTCAATTAGTACCATAACGAGAAACATTATTGCTCATTGCCTGTATCGTCATGCAAACGTACAAAGATAATATAAACGCTATCAAAAGTAATATTTTCTTTGGGCTGATAAAGCTTTACTTTCTGCTTCACCTGATTTTCAAGCCCTGAAATTAGACTGTTTACAGCTTTAATTACATTTTCATTTTCTTGATACATGCACAGAAATTTATAATATTGTCCTAGTTGTTCTGATCTTATAATCGATTTTGTTTTGCCATTTATCAAGCCCCATATATCCTTCACAATTTGCTGCCGTTGAGCAGCTCCAAATGTTGTACCATACACCGGAAGATTTGCTTTTACTTCACAAATATATGACGGATTTCCTATGCATTCAATATCATAACCATTGCTATTTGTACTAGTTGATTCTATTGCGTTAAGAGTATGTGCTATTTCTACATCGTTTTGTTCTAAAATTCCTCCTATTATTTGTGCAGCACGCATGGTAATCTCATGGGTAATCAGATTATTAATATTCGTGACAGCCATCTTTAGTTGAACCAGCCTATCCAAGGGCATTTCAGAAAAATAATCCCTACCACTTGTTTTCCAGAAAGAATTCCAGAAAATATTGAATTCATTCCTTAGATACTTAGGTTTAGCACCAGCAGTATTCGCCTGTACCTTTACAATTTGATTTGTCGGCTGAAAAGGGATCTCGATTGGATCAACAGTAGAAGTTCTTTCTAAATTTACTTTTAGAATCGCCGCAATATAGTTCTTAATAGGGGGCGAGGTTCGCTTGAGTCGACCTGATGTAACGAGCTGACGGCAGGCTTGATTTACTGTCTGTTGAGGCGCGTTTGTGCCATATATCCGATCAGCTAATTCACGGTCTGACAAATAGTTTTCTTTATTTAGTTCGCTGATAATCTGCTCCTTCAGTGTCATAGAATCTTCACTCCCTTTTCAAAACGTTTTTTTAAGTCTCTCAATCAGGCTGTCCATTATAAGCATAACAGAGCCCATATAGTGTTTTCATACTACTTATATATTTTAATATGGGCAGTATGGGCAATCCGCAAAAGCATCTTCCAAACCCTCAATATCCATTGATTTGATATGTTTCTTGTTTTTGTCATAGACAACTTCGAGGGATATCGCTAATTCCATTGGCGCTTCTGCCCAAATATAGTGCTTATTCCAGTCACTATCAACAACCGAAAACTGACTAGTATCCTTCATAACTAAGTAATCTGATTTGAGAATATAGAAACCAATATTACAAAGAGCCTGTGACCGAATAGTTAGCAGCAATTCCGATTCAGAAACTTCAGAAATATCTTCAATGTCAGTTTCAGATACTTCATCTATGTTATCGATTGAAGGATTTTTACCTTCATCCATAACAAAGACGTCGTAACCTGTAAGGTCTAATCCTTGAAGTTCCTTAGTTAAAGCTTTATTATAGGGTTCCATAAAGCCAGAAAGATCTGCTTTCAAATCTTTGATTAGCTTTTCATGTTCAGTAATTACTTGTAGTCCCGGCTTTACTTGCTGCTCAATAAAATCTTTTAATGAAGCAAAGTATAATATGTTAGATAGACAAATTCCTTTTTCTTCAATGTCTTTTTTTAGTTGCGGGTGCAATTCATTTTTCTTTATGGAATCGGAAAAATCACGGGTATTCAAAGTAACAAAGCAAGCATTTTCCATAGTGTAATGGCTAACTACGTCAAGAAAAGTAAGCCAAATCAAATAATCTCTATAGCCATCTTTACCGTCCTCTTTGAAAGGCTTTTTCCTTTCTAATGCTCGTTGAACTATTTCTTTGTGTGGATTTTTTGGATATTCTTCTGATGAGCTGTTACCATATTCATAAGGGAGCATATCCCAAAATTTTTCGTAGTCATCAAACTCTTTTTTAATTAGTTCTTCTGCAACAAGGGGAATGTCTGTAAGAGTACTCTTATTCAATTCACAAATTTCAGAATTTACTTTTTGAAGCTGGGCAGTAATCTTTTCTTTGTATTTGTTCTTTACTTCATCAATTACAATTTCTGACAAGCAAAGCCAGCTGCCACCTTTGTTAATATAAGACTTAAGCAATTCAAAATTTGTACTTGTCAAATGAAAATCAGAGCAGAAAATGCTGCTATCTAGGAAAATAAGCATGCTATACTCCTTTTATATACTCCACCTGCTTTGTTTCTTCGAATAATTACTAAACCATGTATCCGCCATAACTGTGTATAATACCCGAACAATATAGGGCGGGAATTTGCCTTTGAAAGCAAACTGGATGTTATTCCTCTCCAATAAATCCCAACATTTATTTATATTATAGTCTTATAAATTTCTGAATTCAACATAATTTTCATTGATAATGTTTGCATATAGATGCAATATACTAAAGGTTCAAAAGGGGAGACGACAAGGTGCTCCTTTTGAACCTTTTGTTTTTTAACATACATATTATGAAAGCTGTAAAAACAGCAATCGCCAGGATAGAAAGAATCGTTGTCAAACGCCGCATCCACTGCAGCCGGTTTTATGTTTCCTTTGTGCAGCGTTGTAATTGCTATTTGTCAGCATGTTGTATTCTGCAAAATCCATCCCGGTCCATTTTGTTGGTGGCTTAGCAAAAATATCAAACATACTTGATGCCTCCAGCTAAAACTTTAGGTCATCTTCATCACTGGAACACCAGCTGTTTTCGTCATCGTCATCCCAATCCTCATCAGGGAAACTCTTTGCTTTTTCCTTCATTTCTCGGTCGAATTCTTCCGGGTGACCGAATTCGATTTTGCAGATGACTTTGGTGAAGGTGGTAAACATTACGCGAGCGTAAAAATGTCTTTTTACATGGTCGTAAACCCGCCCTGCGCTCATGGTTCCGTTGGCTGTGGTGTCTGTGCTGTTCGCAACATATCCCACTTTTCCAATCATCGGCATAATAGCTTTAATTGCTTCACTGTCATAGGGATTCTCCGGTTCTTTTACGCATTTAACTAAATTACCGATTGCAAAAGGTGTAAGGCCGTAATAATGCTTAAAACCTGTAATAGTAATGTATTTGTCTTTCATAAGAAAGCCTCCGTTTTACCGCTTTTTGTTTCTGATATCAGTATAACAAATCACTTGTACGATAAAACGGACTCAAGATTACACATTTTAGTTTATTCAAGGATCTGCTCGGATTCGCATTCTTCCAGCGCCTTAATTACCTTGCGGTAGACCAGCTTGTTTGGGTAATACCTATCATTTGCAAAAATGTCTATGCCGTCGCCGTTGAAATACTCGGTGATAGCGGCGGCGCACCCCGCACTTCTCGATTGCCCATAATGGCACTGGCAGATAAGCACTTCGGTTTCGCTGTTATGCCGTAAAACAAACTCGGCGACTTGCCGTGCCTGTTCGTCGCTGAAAATGTGGATGTTTTTCTTATGGAGGAATTCGATTAACGCCACATCTGACGATGTTACACTTTGGGGCAGGTCAAATTCTTCTTTGACCTCTTGCAGGGTTATATCGTCGAACTCCAACCGAAGAATATGGTCGGGCTTATTTTGAAGCCGTAGCGGTTTTTCGTTTGTGTCGCCCATACTGATGAGAATTGTGTGCGAAGAAAAAGGGAGCATGGCACGGGTTTCTATGCTTTTTAGGCTGTGGATTTCAATTTTCATGGCAGTAGTTAACCACCCTTCTTTGTCCTATCAAAATATTTTACCATGGGCGGTGTAGCAAAAAGGGCACCTCTATTCATTGGCATCTGCAATACAATGAAAGGCAGGAGCGTTGCTGCCTCTGCCTTTTTCTATCGGGAAAAGTCCCTCGCTTTATGCCTTTATCCCTTGACGCTATTAAGCGGAGTTTGACTCTTATGAGATAGGGTGTTTTGAAATAAACTCATCAATTTTATCCGTATATTCAATTTTTAAATTCTTAAGGTGTTCAATCATTTGCAGAATACTATCTGAGAATTTTTGTTCTGACGAAAAGTCTATATTGTATGTTTTTTTATATTTTTCATCGGCAGATGATTTTATGCCATTAAATTTGTTTTTAATATCTTTCGTGCTTTCGCAATGAAGAACGATCTCATAACTATCAGGAAATACCGAATTTTTTGTCTCTGGCAAGAGTTCATAATGTATTCCATATTTCACCCATGTAGTTTTAAAAAGTTGGATAAAAGATCCGGAGGATGGGGCTTTAGTATCCCACTCATCATCATTATCCTTCAACTCTGCGACTTTCTTCTCTAAAAAAGATGCAAAATTGCTTACTTCCTTCTCTGTTTGATTTTTAATATTTCTAAGCGGTTTATTATTTTCGACAATGAATTTCAAAGTGTTATTAATTTCATATTCATTCTCCATAACGTAATCCTCCATATGTTTAATAAAATCTTCCATCAAAAATGCGGATCTCAAGTTACCGATAAAATCTAATCGGATAGTTTTAAATGAATCAATTAAATCTTCATACAAAATTTCATAAAATTTACTATTTACTTGAGCTGGATTTTTTTGCGGCTTCAGAAATATAGGAATAGGCTTTTTATTCTTCGTATCTGCCAATGCTTTTAATGATTTGTAATAATCTTTTAATTGGTTGTTTCCCTCAGAATGATCTATTTTATTTTCAATGCCTATGACGTATTCATCAGTTGTAATTAAAAAGTCTATTCGCCTTCCGTCTTCGAAAGTGTGTTCACGTTCAATTAAAATGGTTTCATTTTCGGAAAAATAAATGGGTGTATCTAAATGCAATAATGCCAAAAATGCATTCAAAGGTTCGTATCCGCCATATTGAAAGGGGTCAAATAAAAAAGCCAACCAATCACTGATGAAATTTTCCCTGTTATCCTTTTTAAAAATGTGAGCAATGGTGTTTGTTTTGTTCGGCAATTCAGAAAAAGGAAAATTTTCAACTATATTTTTTAACTCTGCAATCTCCAAAAAAAGCCCTCCTTAATATATAGCAACACGCTCAAAAAAATTGCACCATCTAGATTTGTACGTCTATATTTATTTTGCGGTTGCCTTAGATATTTTTGTCTTCGCAAACAATCTTACATTACATCTCTCGCCGCCTCGTACAGCTTCTCCAGCACCTTGACCATCGCCAGCGTATCGAGTCTGCAATAGGCGAGGAGGGCGGTACGAACCTTGGCAATTTCATCAAGTGGTCGCGTATGCAGGTCAAGAAATGCGTTCATCGCTTCGCTACCGTTATGAATCAAATCGAGCGCGTGATAATCCAGCTCCGGGTCACCACCGCACAGGGCGGGCAGCACCACTTTGATTGAGTACGAGCCGCCCATCTCGCGGCAATAGTAATACCCTTTCGAGAATGGGTCTGCCAGGTCTTTGACATGGTCCCGTATATTCAGTAAATGCGCGGACAAATCCGGGAACGCTCTAGCAAGCTCTTTGAGCCGCCCTTTTTCAAACCCTGCGTTAAAGGCAAGCACGCAAACATTTTTCGGAATATCGGCGCATAGCCTTTCGGCAACCGCTCGGCGCGGGTCTTCGCCCTCTTTGGCGAGGAACTCACGGTGTACGGGCTCGGCGCAGGGCTTTTCCTGAATGTGCAGCGAATACTGAAACGGTATCTGCTGATAGGGCTTTATCCCATCCCACGGCGGGACTGTCGGCTGTATGGTTTCAAAATCCAAATGGTACAGCGGATAAGTCAGGCCGTTCAAAAACTGGCGTATGCTGTAAGGCTCAATGTGCGGCGACAGGTTATTGACCACCGTTTTGACTTGCAACAGTTGGTGCCCGCTGAGCTTCGTCGGGCTGTTAAGCACATCCTCAAAGCTGACATAGCCGCTACTATAAGCCTCATCTTTCTTACTGCCCCACATGCCCCAGCCAATGTCAAACACGTTGTTCTCGGGTAAATTCCGAAAGCACCATCCCTTATAGGCGCAGCCTTTGCAGCGGCTGCCGACGGGCAGCGCCGGCTCGTCTTTCTGCGTCGCAACCGCTTTTATATTCGCTATATGTTCTGGAATGTCCCCCTGCATATTCAGAACTATTTCCGTGCAATCGGTCATTATGAACAGCTTTTGCAAATCAAGCTTGCCTTGCCTTATGTAATCCCTATTCAGGCGCATAAGGGAAATTTTCTTGATGTGAAGCCCGCAGTTTCCCACCACATAATATTGATACGCCATATCGTCAAGGTATTCTTGGCTTATCTTATCTGACTCGTCGCCATCTTCACCCGATGAGCTTTTCACCTCAACGATTTCGTAGCCGCCGCCCACCTTGCGAAGAATATCAACGCTGCAAAAGTTGCTGTTATAGGAGAAAGAAGCTTCGGTAATAACCTGCGTTCCGGCTTTAAGTAACCGTCCTGTTTCGGTTATCATTTCACTTATGTTCTCTCGGCCAAACGGCACCTCGGTGAACGCACCGAAATAGCCCATAGCAAGGTCGCTGACCATGAGGCCCGCTTTCATACGCGAGTCGTCCTGCTCGGCTTTTTGTTCTGGCATATTTTTATCCATCCAGAGGATTTTGGAGCACTGCTGCCCGGCGCAGTATTTGGATTTAGATAGATTCATGATATTTCACCGCCATATCGTCAACGGCTTTTTTAATTTTCTCTCTTAAACTCTGAGGGCTTTTTATCTCGACGTGCATACCGTACTGCAGCGCCCAGTAAACCATTGCCTGCTCGTTGACGGTAACAGAAACCCTGATGGTATCTGCGTCAATCGGTTGAAAGTTCAAATCAGGGCCAAACCAGTCGATTATATCGCTCACGAGATATTTTTTCGATTCAAAAACCGCGTGAACGCTCTCACCGGTGTACATATAAATATGTTCCGCCATAAGGCGGGGTAAATCAAGCCCATATTTGAAATCCGGTAGCTTTTCAAGTGATGTGATAGGTGATTCGAGCATATGAATGTCGTTTATTCTGTCAATGCGGTAATTTGAAATATCGTCATAAACGCTTTGGTAAGCAATGAGGTAATAACGTCCATTCGTCGCCGCCATCTGATAGGGACTAACGGTGTATTCTTTTGGCTTTCCGTTTGAGTCAAGGCGATGGTACAGCTTTTTGTCTGTGCCATAATCAAGATATTTGAACGAAACCTCTTTTTTTGCTGAAATTGCCTCGTCAAGAATATCAATGGTGTAAAAAATCTGCTTGTTCTCCGAGAAATTTTCCGGCATGGCGCGGATATGCGCGACTTTCGATTTGAAGTAGTTGTTCGATAAGCCTCCCAGCTTTTCGATTAAATCTTTGGACTGTTTGCGGGAAATATATTTTGAAAAAAGAAGGCTGTCAATAAGCAGCCGCAGCTCCGAATCCTCGAAGTCCCGCACAAGATACCAATCGGAGTAGATGGTCTCTTCCACACCGCTTTTAGCGGTACGGGTTGTTTCGGTATATCTAAGCTCATAACCGTACTCAATCAGATTCATCAGATGTCGTTTGATTGCCCGGCGTTCAACCTTTTGGGAATACTCCCGCTCCAAGCGTTCGCGGATTTCTTTGGCGGAGAGACGATGGTTTTCGTCCGAGTATTTCTTTAAGATGTCGAGAATATTCAGAATGAGCATCTTCTTGGGAGGAATGGTATAGTTCATGAGCGGCGTCACCTCTCCATAATAATCCATTTATCGACATTATATCATACAACGCCATTTCTTCCAATAATTAATGCCCAAAAAATGGTACATAGCTGCCGAGTTAAGATGCAAATCCAATTCTTTTTGTCGCGGCGAGCCTTCCGCTTGTCGGCGTTTCAAAATCGTCAGCAATCAGCGTCCCAATGTCTGCTTTCGTAACGTTATCCACGTCCATAGCGACAAGGCGGCTTGACTGCTTCATCAGGGCTTTTTCAAACAGATTACGCACATAGCGACCGTTTCCATAGTTAGCCCCACGCATCGCTGCGTCATAAATCGTGATGAGTTTTTCTTTTACCCCGTCCGCAAGAGTGACATTCTTGCCCACTGCCATCAGCTCGGTGATTTCAAACAGTTCCTCTGCGGAGTAATCGGCAAATGGCACATGGAAGGCAATACGGGAGCGCAGGCCAGGATTCTTGCTAAGAAAGGTCTCTATTTCGTACGGATAGCCCGCAAAAATGACAATCATATCCTCGCGGTTGTTTTCCATCTCCTGCACGATGGTGTTGATTGCTTCATCACCGAAATACCCTTCTTCCTCCACCAGCGAATAGGCTTCGTCAATGAACAGCACAGAACCTTTCGCCTCCTTGAATTTCTGCTTGACCATCTGTGCCGTCCAGCCGATATATTTTCCCACCAAATCGGCGCGGCCCACCTCATGCAGATCGCCGATGGAGAGCAGCCCATTGTCTTTCATAATCTGCGCGAACAGGCGGGCGACGGTCGTTTTCGCCGTGCCTGGGTTGCCTGTGAACACCATGTGCATGGCGGGATGTTCGGCGGAGAAACCCTTGGAAGCAAACAGTTTCTGCGCCTTATAAAAATCAATGGCTTGCCCGATAACGGCTTTCGCCTCTTTAAGCCCTATCATCCGGTTTAACTCGTCATACGCGCTGCCTTTGGGTTTCTTTACAGCAATCTGCTTATTGGCGGCTTGTAAATCAGCATATTGAGTATAAATATCGGTTTTCAGGCGGCGGTCATACCATTCGTCAAAAATCAGGTTCAGTTCAGTGGCCGAATAGCCTTTCCCGCTTACAATAGGGCGAAAAAGTACAGGATTAGGCTTGACGTTATATTGCCGTGCAAGCCCGCGCAGGAACGACTTTGCTCTGCCTTCAAACGCAGCTTCCTCGCAAATCGGTACTACCGTAACAGCGCCTAAATTCTCCAGAAGTAGGCCTTTCGCTTTATTGCTCGTAAGCGGCAGACAAAAGACAGTCAGTACGCTGTTGCGGTGTTTTCTCATGGCTGTGCATATCGCTCCGATTATTTTTGCGCGAACATTGGCAAATTTGCTCTCGTCCGAAATAGCTTCAGAAAAAGGGATTACTATCGTACCACCGGAACAAGCCTCATAAAGAGCATTTAGCTGCCCCTCCGGCAGGGAGACAAACCCATCTAAATCCAGTTCGCAATATCTATGGCTTGCGATTCGCCTATTTTGATACAGTGCGGTATGCAAAATCCGCAGCGCTTGATTACGGGTTTCCTTGCTCCCGGATTGCAGCATATAGTGGACGGGATGTCCGATGGGAGCGTCCTTGCACTTCCGGCGTTGATAAATCCGCTTTATTTCTGCCGTCAATGTGGCGTCGCACAGCAATTCTGCAGATTTATCGAGTAGCTCCGTTTTGCTCTCATCTCCGCTGATGAGGGTTTCCGAAAAAACTATTTCTTGATGCCTGCGAGGATTGAGTCCATCGAGGCAGAGTTTCTCTATAACATCGTCTTCATCTTCGATAAAACCGTTGCGTCCGCTTACCCGGAGCAGGCTGAAGTAGGAATTCAGTGTGATTTCCTGAATGTCAAAAGAACTGCCCTGCACATCGATTTCTGTGGAAGCATTGTCTTGTCGGTACGGCAAAACAAGATAATCTAAAAATTCCGCCGCCGCTTTTTCGGAAAGCGTTCCACTTTTTAACGCGGCGCATAACGTCATTTTATGTCTCTTGTAGTCAATGCTTGAAACGGAAATATGAACCGAGTGCCCGCTATTGTCAAAAAGTCCTTCAATCTTTGACTGCATGGCATTCGCGCGCTCGCTCTGCTCACGCCTGTCAACGGCCTCGGCTTCTCCTGCTATATTTACTTCAACCCTGTAAAATAACATAATAGCACTCCTCTGCTCTTTTACTTCGGCTTTATTATAGCGCAAGGAGTGTGCTGTTTTTGGTGCATCACTTTTGGGATCATTGGAACTTGAATATGGTGGCCGTAGATATAAATATCCGTGAGATTGCATTTAACACAGCGATGCAAATGACAGCGGTATATTCCTGTGTTTGCATACTATCGGAAGCCGTATTCTGTAAGTTTGCAATTTAAAAGGTTTATAGCTCATTTAAAGCTAATAGAAACAACTTGTTAAGTTTGTCCCATTCGGGTTCTTTTTCCTTTGGCATAACTTCAATCTGATCTTTAATTGCTGCCAAATTATCTTCAATATATTGGTTTAGTACGTCTATTTTTCTGATTTCACCTATTTCAGGCGTGTTCATTTTTAAGGTTAGTAACTCATTGACTACTGATTTCATGCTGTCGTCCAACTGATTTTTCATAAGCTCTGAAAATAGCATTGGCGGGGGACAGTTGTTTTCTAGTATCCATTTGCAGGCTAGAATTGGTCGAATAACATAAAAGTATTTTTTCGCGCGCACAAATTCTCCTTTTAGATATTCTCTGTAATTCCCTTCAGCCATGCTTAAATAGTGATATAAGCCAGATTTTGCTTGGAAATACTCATTGATAATCAATTTGAGTTCTTCAAAAAAATCCGTTGTCTGATATATAATCGGAGAATTACACCATTCAAACAGAGTAGGGTTGGAGCTGTGCAGTAGTCGCAGAGTTTTATTCAAATCCCAGCCGTTAATATCTAGAACCGCATCAATTGGATATTCTACCACGTCCCTTGATTTTTCAAGCTGAAGATAGTAATTTTTGGGACGTACATAAATAAAACGTACATCATAATCACTGTCAGGTGAAGCAAAGCCCCATGCTCTGCTTCCTGATTCAACTGCGTGTAAAATTTTAATATTTTCCTTACCTTCAATTTCGCTTAGCTTTTTTTGTATTTGTTTCTGCATGATCACTCTTCCTCTCCAGCTTTGAAATTATAAATAGGCTTTATTATTTTTGTAATTTCAGCAGTGGGTTCAATATTATTGACAATGTCGTCCATGCTCTTGTAAGCCATAGGACATTCGTCTAGGGTTTCTTTATTAACAGAAGTAGTATAAATATCTTTCATCTGCTTTTTAAATTCAGAAACAGTAAAACTGGATTTTGCTTGAGTACGGCTCATTAATCTTCCTGCTCCATGTGGTGCTGAACAGTTCCAATCTTCGTTTCCTTTGCCAATGCAGATGAGGCTGCCATCCCTCATATTGATAGGAATGAGTAGCTTTTCTCCAACTTTGGCAGATACTGCGCCTTTACGCAATATCATGGCTTCGGTATCAATATAGTTGTGAATGGTAGTAAATTGTTCTATAACTTTCAGCTTCATGCCTTTGATGATTTCGTCCATCATTGCCCGACGGTTCAGTACCGCGAACTGTTGAACAATTTTCATATCATGGATGTAGTCTGTAAACAGATCACCGGCCACATATGCGAGCGTAAAAGGAATCGTGGTCAGCACTTGATTTTTCAGTTCTTTCAGTGCTGCTTGGATTTCCTTATCCCGTCCTTCGGCTTTGTACTGAGTAATCAGTTTCTCCATATCTGCTTTGGTACTGCGGTTTAGCTGGCGGTATCCCGCTTCCTGATAATATTTCGCCACTTCAAGCCCCAGATAGCGGCTGCCGGAGTGAACTACAATATAAATTTGGCCATCATCATCTTGATCCGCTTCAATGAAATGATTACCTCCACCGAGTGTTCCTATACTCTTTTGTGCGCGGTCATAATGAATATCAGAAAAGCTGCGTAACTGGGTCAGGTCAATTTCATCGTTATATCGATGTGGTGTATTGCGGACATTGAATCCTGATGGAATCTTTTCATAAATCAGTTTATCTAGTTTTTGGAGCTCTACATGTTTATTGCTGACACAGATTGTTTCCATGCCGCAGCCGATATCTACACCAACCAAATTTGGAACAACCTTATCCGTTATCGTCATCGTGGTGCCGATGGTGCAACCTGCTCCGGCATGCACATCCGGCATTATGCGTATTTTACTGCTACTTACAAATTTCTGATCACACAGGGTTTGAATTTGGGTAATTGCTCCTTCTTCCACTACATCAGTAAATACTTTAGCAGTGTTATAGGTACCTGTTACCTCTTTCAAATGTATCACCTCTTAGTTTATAAGACATATGATTTCATTTTTTTAAGTAAATCTGCCATGATGCCATTTTCGACTGCAGATGCAAGGACTCCGTCACAAAATCGTTCCTGACGAATGTAGCAGGTAATCATTGCACGTAGCAATGATTCATCTGCGTTTGGTATTGCTTTTTGAAAATCTTCATGTGATAGTTCCACGCCATACTTGCTTAATGTTTCACCATAGTGGCGATCCATTAATCCGTATAAACAGCAGTCATCAATAAATTGAGATATGGTTTTATCGTACATTGGATAGGGGAAGGTAAGTGAGCCATCTGGCTGTTTCCCACCTTGCCATTGATATTTAGGCTTTTGCTCAAAATATGGAATGTAGTGCAAAATTGGTTCGTAAAGTGGATGCTTCAAAGTATCGGATAACCGGATTACCGCAGATCTAATTTGGCCGGCATACTTTGTGTTTTTATCCAGTTCAATATAATAATGGATACTTTGTAAAATGTATTTTTTCTTAAACCTTGCATTAGCAACCACAGCACACTCCAAATTGTGTATTCTGTCGCAGACCTTCACTGCCAGCGCAATGGGGTTTGTTTTTATTTTTGTGATATAGTCATCCATTTCATAACCGTCTTGTTTTGTGAGCAGCACCACAGCATCTGCCACATTCTTTCCGCCCAGTGCCAATAATTCATCGTAAGTGGCATCCGTATCTTCCAACAGATCATGAAAAAGTCCCGCAATTTGATAATCCACAGCATAGAATTTATCCCTTAGCTTTTCCGCGACAGCTATTGGGTGTGTGATATAATCGTCACCGCCGATTCGTTTTTGATCTTTATGTTTTTCAGCAGCGAATTTTAATGCTACTTGATATTTTTGAGTATCATTTCTTTTATTAAGCATAAACCGGTGGTATCTTTTCAAAACAGCAAGCAGAGGTTCATCCAGCATGGAAAGAGCCTTTTGCTTTAATGCTTCCGGAATGCCGTAATAGGCTTCAGCAATGCTGCCGGTGATTGCAGTAAGGGTATCGCTGTCTCCGCCGAGTGATACAGCTTTACGAATTGCATCTTCAAAACTATCACTCTCCAAAAAAGCAGTAATTGCTTCTGGAACGGTTTCCTGACAGCTTTCAACATGATGATAAAAGGGGCGGATTTCATTCAGTGTTCGGCTTAAATCATATGTAAATTCTTGTTCTATGTAAGATTTTATTTCTTGCTTGTTTTTCCCAGCCCTTGCAAGAAAAATCGCCGCCGCTGTAGCTTTTGCACCCTTGATTCCCTCTGGGTGGTTATGAGTGACTCGTGTGGTAATCAGCGCGTAGTTTAGAACTTGATCCAAACTGTCAAAAATCCAAGCGACGGATGAGACACGCATAGCAGATCCGTTTCCATAACTATCATATGGGTCCGGTTTTGCGCTTTGAAGCCATTTCTGAAAACTGATCCCATATCCTGCATATGGATACATTCGACCGTATTTTTGCATAGAAAGGATAATCTCATCTTCTGTTTTTTGCTCGTCACCGTAGCCGTTCAGTAATCCTTCTGCTATTGCTAAAGTCATAACCGTATCATCTGTGAAAGCAGATTTCGGACTGAATAAAGGAAAATTCGTGGTTTTAATATTGTTATGGTCAAACTCGTAAGGACTCCCGATGATATCGCCTAAAATTGCACCTAACATTTAATCAGCCTCCGTATTATGCTACTTGCACTTTTTTATAAGTCTTGCGAATGTTACAAGAGGAAGTAAGAGCAAAGCGATTAAGCAACCCATAGAAATCCCTCCCAATATCTCAAAACTGTTTATTGTTTGATCTTTTTTAAAAAATCACTTTGAGCAGTATCCGGTATACGAAAGTCATATCCCAGTTTATGAAGTTCAGCCATTTTAATAAGCACAAGATTTATGTGTGAATTCATCATTTGTGCGATTTGCTCAACACCGTATCCATCTTTAATTAGAGTATATACATCATCATCATCCAGAAGCAGATGAGCGGCAAAAGCATTTGCTTCGTATTCCGGACGGCTTTTTATGTCAAGCAGCATAAACTCTTTCAATCCGTCTTGCTTGGCCAGATTTCTGTGGAGCGTATCATGCCCAATTTCATGAGCCAGAACGATTTGCAGAAGCTGATCATCCAGGCGATTGTTTAAGAATGCACAGCGTCTGCGCTGAATGACAGCATACATTCCCAGCAAATCACTGAAATTATCACGATAGTATAAATGAATTCCAATTTCTTTTGCAACGGTAACAGTATCCCTGGTTCCGCATTGCCTTACAATATCTGCGGCTTTTTTGTGGAGAGTATCAGATGTAATCAAGCAAACCACCTCACAGTCGTCTATCATAAGAATAGCATACCGATTGTACGATAAACAGTACAGTAGTATGTCAGTCCTTGCTCCTGTGCTTTTTTGGTGTGAATTTCTTATTGTCACGCTTTGCATCCCAGTAAGCTTCCTGAAGAGCTTGCATAACAACGTCTTTATCAGCTTGGCTCAGTTCACCACCGGCAAACAGGCCACTAATTTGCGAAACCAGATGCTCCGCCTGTTGTTTTCCACGCGTGCCGTATTGCGATGCAGCCTCAGTAATAAATTCTTCATTTTCGGTTAACAAGTAATTTGTATCGACACCAAAAATTGCGGAAAGTCTGGAATACACCTCACGCTTTTTGGGGTAGCGTTCTCCTTTTTCATAACTGATAATCGTGCGTAAAGAAACACCGGCTTTCTTTGCCAAATCCGATTGCGTCATTTCTTTTTCCAATCTCAGTTTTTTAACCTTCTCACCGAAATTCATAATAATTCCTCCTAGTGTGAAACTAACGTGCATAATATTGTAAATTTTTTCTTGACAAGTGCAGCATAACTTCATATAATTAAAAGTATGAAGATAAGTTGCATACATAATACTTCAAGTTGCACATTTTGTCAAGAGGAGGGTAGTAAAGGAAAGAGTATTCTCGAACGGAAAGAATGAAGATCCCAGATTAGAATGCGGGACAAGCTATTTCATTATGAAATAATAGGGGGGAGATTCTATGTCTAATTTCGCTGATATCAGCAAAAAAATTGATATCGTTGCCTCAGTTGACGAAGAAACATACCACGATACCGAACTGCTCCTCAAACTGTATCGGAAGGTTCTCTTCCGTGTCAATCGACGCTTTGAACAGGTTCAGGATGAATGTAACCTTACGGATCGAAAGAAATTGACGGATTATATCGGAAGTATTATTGAGTTCGATTCAAAGAAGAAAAAGCAGCATATTTATGACCATCTCATGTCTATGGGGACAAGCTTATGTCTTCTCGAATTAATGGAAACGGCACTGATTATTATGAAGGATTATCCGGACGATGGGGAACTGTATTACCGAATTCTTCGGTATGCTTACTTTGATACGGTGCGGAGCAGTCATGAGGAAATTGCGGAATACTGCAATCTTGCCAGAACTACATACTACCGCAAACGTGCTGCTGCAGTTCAGACGTACGCGGCCATGCTCTGGGGTTATGTAATTCCGGAACTTGACCACATTTTGCCGAAGCTCCCGGCAGAAAGACCGATGCTTCTTGCATAGTAAAGCCCATGGGACTTAAGTGGGACAAAATCGGTATAAATTAGGAATGAATCAGGTACCCCGGCGGTACTGTAATGAAAAATCAAGCATGCTACACTATCCATACTGGAGATAATCTGCGCTAGCCGTAAGGTCGGTTTTGACCTTGCGGCTTTTTGCTGCCTTCTCCAGTCAATACAGGAGCAAAAAAGGCTGAGCACTTCGGTGCCCAGCCTTTTTTGTTGCCCATTTTTGGAGATTGGCATGGAAAAGTGGCAAACAAGCATTGCTCGGTATCCATAACCTCTGGCTTTTGATCTCAATACAAATCAAAATTCGGAGGTAAAGAAAATGGACGACCAAACAAAAATTAAAGTTGCACTTAAGGATTTGTGCCCTGATTATGAGGGCGAAGATCTTGAACTCACGTTTGAAGAAAAAAAGAAGCTTGAAGATGCATGTGCTGAGTTTCGCCGTGAGGATCACAAACAAGAAATGCGAGCAATCCGGCACCATGATGTGTGCGGATATGAAGACGGCGAAACAGAACTGTTTTTAAAAGACGTAGATAGAGATTCTGTCGAGTGCCAGGTTATAGCGAATATTGAAAGCCAAGCTCTTCAAACGGCAATGAATGCTCTGACAGACGCGCAAAGAGAGCGCATTATACTTTATTACTTCTATGGCAAAAGTGAAGCAGAAATTGCCCGAATCCTAGATGTCAGTCAAAGCAGTATTTCGCGGTCACTTAAAGTCTGTTTAAAAAAATTGAAAGAAATCTTGAAAACAGATGCATAGAACTCTTTCTTTCTGTGAGTAGAAGTGAAAGGACTTTTTTAAACCGAGAGGCAGAGTGCTCCTTTCAAATCGTTCCTTGAAAATTGAACATACAGTGCTTCAGATACGTTGCCCCTGCAGCCGTAATTGGCAGCCAAATAAGCGGTACGCCACGACCGCCGAGTAATCGGTGTGAGCGAGTAATACTTTGCTTTAACCACAGAACAGCTTTCTGTGTTGGCGATAACAGGCAGGGGTGATAATGATACTTCCGTCCAGCCACAGACTCACGCAATGGGGGCGGCTCGCAGAGATCCTGGGAGAGGTGAGATTCCTATGATGCCAATACGCTGTTGGCAGTCTGAAGTATTCCCGGCTGATACAGCTTTCATCGGGGGTGTTGAGAACAAATACGATGAGTTTGAGATTAACATCAGAAATCATGCGGCAGGGTGCATTGCATTCTGCCGCATTCTTGTGGTGTTAGTCAGATTCAAAAAATTCAGAGAGGACTAAGAAAATGGATTATGGAACAATCAAAAAGCACGGACATAAAATTAAATTGCCGGCAAATTCAAATGCAATATCACAAGCTCTTTTACAAACTGTGCAGCTGCCAAAGCAACACCCTTGTCATGGGTGCCCGATGTACAGCAGGAAAACTAATGTGCTTTTTTGCATGATGCCGCGCTGCATTAGAAATCAGCTGGAAGGATAGGGGGGATAGGCCGTGAATAGCTACATAACAAGTATAAGCAAATGCCTATGGCAGTAACACCCGTCCAATCCACATTTACCCTTATGCTCTAATAAAGAACAGAGCAATTATTAACGCGCCGAAAACAAAGCGATAAACGGTAAAGATGAAAAAGCTCTTTGTCTTCAGATAATTCAATAAGAATTTAATGCTTAAAATACCAACGATTGCAGCAGTTGCAACAGCAACGATAAAAGGCAGCACATCAATATTCACACTGGATAAATCTTTTGCATGATAAAGTGCATCACCTAAAATAATCGGTGTTGACAGCAAGAAAGTAAACTTTGCAATGCTCTCACGGTCAATGCCAGCGGCACGGCCGACAGACATGGTAATACCAGAACGGGAAACACCGGGAATAATAGCAAGTACCTGTGCGATGCCTACTAAGATGCTGCGTTTCAAGCCTACTTCTTCTAAATGAATATTGCTCTTACCAACTTTGTCGCACACATACAAAACGATACCCATTACGATAAGGAGGATACCTACTAAAAGCGGATTTGAAAACGCACCCATATATTTATCTAAGACAACACCGGCAAGCGCGCCGGGTATGGTTGCAATTACAAGAAACCAAAACAGCTTGCCATCCTTTGTTTTTGGTTTTGTAAGCCCTGATGTAACAAGCCTAACCCAATCCTTAAAGAAAAAAGCGATAACGGCAATCGCCGTGCCGAGATGTAATGCCACATCAAAGACATTTCCGGGGTTTTGCCAGCCAAAAATCCACGGCATAAGTGTTAAATGCGCTGTACTTGAAACAGGCAAAAACTCGGTGATGCCTTGAACAATACCTGTAGTGGTATACTGAACTTGTAACGCTCCTGCCTAATGGATTATAATATCTATGAGAAAAGGAGTACGCCATGCAAACAATTACTGAGGAAACCAAGAAAAAAGTTGTAAAACTACATATTCAGG
>JAEWYE010000070.1 GCA_023458755.1 Bacillota bacterium
GGTTATAAAGGCAGATATTCGCAGCCGTCTGGCTGAATCATTGGAACTGGCTTTTGAGATGAGTGAAGGAATTGTCAAGATTATGAAGTTAGGGGCTGAAGGTAAGAATGAGGAAATGATCTTCAGCCGTGATTTTGCCTGTCCCGAATGTGGCTTCAGCCTGCCCGAACTGAGTCCGCGCATGTTTTCATTTAACAGTCCTTTCGGGGCTTGTCCGGAATGTGACGGCTTGGGAGAAAAAAAAGAAATCGACCCCGACCTGGTTTTGGATCGGAATAAAAGCTTGGAAGAAGGAGCTATCATACCATGGTCAGGGTATTTTCACAGCTATTACCGGCAATTGGTAGCCGGAATGGCCAAAAAATACAAGATCCCCATAGACAAGCCATTAAAAGATTTAAATGCCAAACAGATCGAAACGATATTGTACGGTAACGGCGGGGAACGGTTTAAAATCGAATATACCAATTCTTACGGAGAGGAGAGGGATTTCAATTCCGCATTCGAAGGAGTGATCAATAATTTGTCCCGGCGTTATGCAGAAACCAGATCAGATGCTTCGCGTGAGGATCTGGAGAAATATATGACCAGTAGTTTCTGCCAGCGCTGTCAGGGTAAAAGATTGCGGGAGGAGATCCTCTGGGTATTGCTGGGGGGCAAATCGATTGCCGAGGTCAGCGCGTTTTCGATCCGGGAAAGCCTGGAATTTTTCGCTGCTTTGCAGTTGGATGAAAGGGATATGATCATCGCCCGCCAGGTGATCAAGGAAATTAATGCCCGTCTGGGATTCTTGTTGGACGTGGGACTTGATTATCTGACCCTTGACCGGATGGCCGGCAGTCTTTCCGGGGGAGAAGCCCAGCGTATCCGTCTGGCTACTCAGGTCGGTTCATCTTTGATGGGCGTTCTTTATGTTCTGGATGAACCAAGTATTGGCCTGCATCCTCGCGATAATGACCGTTTGCTGTCTACTTTGAAAAGATTAAGGGATTTGGGCAATACCGTCATTGTGGTGGAACATGATGAAGAGACAATGCAAAATGCTGATTACATCGTTGATATTGGCCCCGGTGCCGGCGTGCATGGCGGTGAAGTAGTAGCGGCTGGCAATCTGGATGATATCATGCACAGTGAAGATTCACTGACCGGTCAGTATTTATCAGGCCAGCGCAGTATTGCAGTACCCAAGCAGCGTCGGGACGGCAACGGCCAGGAATTGATCATCCGCGGAGCCAGCGAACACAATCTAAAGAATATTGACGTGTCCATACCACTTGGTAAAATGGTGGTTATAACTGGCGTATCGGGTTCCGGCAAAAGCACTTTGATAGAAGATATCCTTTATCCGGCTTTGATGAAAAGATTTTACGGAAGCCGGCTCAAACCTGGCAAACACAAGGAAATGATCGGAGCTGAACACCTGGACAAGGTAATCAATATTGATCAGTCTCCCATCGGCAGAACCCCACGTTCCAACCCAGCCACATATACCGGGGCTTTTGACGGCATACGAGAGCTTTTTGCCAATACGACCGAGTCGCGTATCCATGGCTACAATGCCGGACGGTTCAGTTTTAATGTGCGCGGGGGAAGATGCGAAGCTTGCTCCGGCGATGGCATCATCAAAATTGAAATGCATTTTTTACCCGACGTATATATACCCTGCGAGGTTTGCAAAGGCAAGCGTTATAACCGCGAGACGCTGGAAGTTAAATTCAAAGGCCATACGATTGCCGATGTTTTGTCTATGACGATAGACGAGGGGGTAGAGCTGTTTGAGAATATACCCAAGGTTCATCGCAAGCTCAAAGTTTTGCAGGACGTTGGCCTGGGTTACATTCAACTGGGGCAGCCTGCTCCTACGTTGTCCGGGGGAGAGGCGCAGCGTGTCAAACTGGCTACCGAGCTGTCCAAGCGCTCCCTGGGAAAAAATATTTATATTTTGGATGAGCCTACCACCGGATTGCACAAGGAAGATATAAAACATCTGCTGGAAGTCCTGAACCAGCTGGTGGAGGCCGGTAATACCGTTGTGATCATCGAACACAATCTGGATGTTATAAAATCAGCGGATTATATCATTGATCTGGGGCCTGAAGGCGGTGAAAAGGGCGGCGAGATCATCGCTCAGGGTACACCGGAAGAGCTGGCTTTGCAGACCAAGTCCTATACTGGCCGGTATTTGCGCCAGGTTCTGCAGCAATAGTTTGACTTGTTATTCAGGAGGTTTTTTATGGAAGCCCTGCGGGAGCGTTTGAAACATGTTCCCCTCCAGCCGGGGGTATATCTTTTTAAGGATCAGGAAGGCCGCGTCATTTATGTCGGCAAAGCCAAGATCCTGCGTAATCGCCTGCGCTCCTATTTTCAGTCTCCGGAGCATCTTCTGCCCAAAGTAAAGGCCATGATGATGCGGGTGGCGGATTTCGATTATGTAATCAGCAGCAGCGAAGTGGAAGCACTGATTTTAGAAAATAACCTTATTAAGGCATATCAGCCCCGTTATAACATTTTGTTGCGGGATGACAAGACCTACCCGTACATCAAAATCAGCGTGGAAAAATATCCGCGTATTTCTATCGTCCGGGAAAGCAAGGATAAAGTCTCCCGTTACTACGGGCCATATACGGAAGTAGGCAATGTCAAGGAAACTCTCAAACTGCTCAACAACATATTCCCCTTGCGAACCTGTAAAAACCTAAAGGAGCAAGTCCGGCCCTGTTTGAATTATGATCTTGGCAAATGCCTGGGTCCTTGCAGCGGACAGGTCAGTGAGGCTGATTATCAGGCAATGGTTGATGGCATGGTCAATTTTCTGGAA
>JAEWYE010000071.1 GCA_023458755.1 Bacillota bacterium
AGTGTCTCCTGTCGGACCGGTTGCTCCTGTCGGACCGGTATCTCCTGTCGGACCGGTTGCTCCTGTCGGACCGGTATCTCCTGTTGGACCGGTTGCTCCTGTCGGACCGGTATCTCCTGTTGGACCGGTTGCTCCTGTCGGACCGGTATCTCCCGTTGGACCGGTTGCTCCTGCCGGTGTCAAGACAGGACTAAAAATATTTATTAGAAATGTCTTTTTAATATCAACCGGCCGTTTTTCTTCAAATAATTGTCCATAATCTGAATTACCTTGAGACAATTGTGCCGTGGTAGCTCATGTAAAATAACCGTCTCCGCACATCTAAATTCGACTACTTCATCATGGCAGTAAAGTCGGGGGCAAATACGTGCCGAAAATGTAGTAATTGAGAAGTAGGTAGAGTTGAAGAATTCGTATTTGTGGGCGTAATCCTTCAGCATTTACATCTAATTGGATCATGCTGTTGCCTTGTTATGATGTTCTGGCACGGATGCAGTATCAGTGTTACGCTTCTATTAAATTCTGCTGTCCGCTCTATTTATTCAGCTGAAAGCTCTGCACCTCTTTTCCCACTTCCCCCAGCTTATCAAAACAGGGATGCAGTTTTAGCCCAATTTTGCTCAGGGAATACTCCACCTTTGGCGGAATCTGGTCATAGTTTATTTTCGTCACTATTCCAAGATCAATCAGTTCCTGCAATTTTCTTGATAATACTTGTGCGGATATGCCGGACAAACGCCTTTGCAGTTCATTAAACCGCAGTGTTTTGGACTCTGTTAATCTCCATATAATATCAAATTTCCATTTTCCGCTTAAATGCTTCAGCATATAAGATACAGGACAATTCTCCATCATAGTCTCCTTCCGTTTACACTCACAATAATATGAGTACTTCACAAATTGTTTGTTAATGCTATAATAATAGCATATTATAAAACGAAAGGAAAGTGATTATTATGAAATATGCAGTGACTGGTGCATCCGGCAAGCTCGGTACTTTTGTATTACAGTATCTGAAAGAGCAAGGTGCGGAGAAGGAAACGATTGCAGTTGTCCGTGATTCAAAAAAAGGGGAGCCCATCAAGGAGCAGGGGTTTGAAGTCCGGATTGCTGATTATATGGATAAAAATTCCCTGGTGAGCGCTTTCAGCGGTGTGGAAAGATTGCTCTTTATCTCTTCGGCACCGGGCGGAGAGGTGCCTCGTTTAACGCAGCACCAGAATGTGGTGGCTGCCGCAAAAGAAGCCGGTGTTCAATTCATCGCATACACCAGCCTCGCAAAGGCGGACCGGTCCACAAGCTTCTTGGCTCCGGACCACTTGGGAACCGAAAAAAGCATTATTGCGTCCGGTATGGATTATGCCTTGCTGAGAAACAACTGGTATTTGGAAAATGACCAATCGGTTTTTGAAAGAGCGGATTCGACGGGTGTGTTTGCTTATTCCGCCGGCAGCGGTCGTGTAAGCTGGGCTTTGCGCAGAGAATATGCACAAGCAGCCGCAAGGGTTCTACTGGGAATCGCAAGGGACACAGGTGTTCTGGAGATGTCGGGCAAGTCTGTCACTTACAGCGACCTTGCCGCAGGCTACGTTAAAATCTCGAAAAAGCCTTTTGAAGTAAAATCATTTACGGATGAGGAATACAAAGCGTACCTTGAACAGCATCAGGTGTCTGATATGGAGATTGGCGGAACGCTTGCGATTCAAAAAGAAATCCGCGACGGTGCGCTGGATGTTGACCAGTCCGATTTTGAAAGAGTTCTCGGAAGACCTTTGTCTTCCCTGCCCGATGCCATAAAAGAGATACTTGGCCTTTAAGCTACAGCGCCAAAAACGCAATTGCCCTTGTCGGCAGTCGTGTTTTTTATCCGTTTTTAAGCAAATACGGAGCGCAAAAGGCAGATATTTTAAACAACTTTAGTTTTATTTTTTTCATTATAAAAAGGCCTTCTATGATTTCATGTTCTATCATAGAAGACCTAATAAACGGGTGCTAACAGATAACTTTCGCAAACCCTCACTCAAAACCGCACCCCCGCAGGATGACAGCCTTTTAAGGATAGGATGCAATCGGAGTTGATATATAAATCGGTCAATCTCTCACAAATTATAATGCGGAATCAAAAATGAAATACCCGCATTTCCTCAACGCACTTTTTTGCCTGTTCCAATACTTCATCCATAATCTTTGAAACCGGCTTTATTTCTTGAATCAGAGGCACGATCTGCCCTGCCATGACAGCACCGTCGACCATATCTCCTTCCATCATAGCTTTCTTTAATGAGCTTTCAGCGGCATCTTTTAATTTTAGTGCGGCAGCCTCTTTTGTATTGTTCTCTTCGATTGCCGTTAATTTATCAGAAAGCGGATTCTTTATCTGGCGGCAGGGTTCTCCTGTGGAAAATCCGGTAATGACAGTCGACATATCGCCTGCATTGACTACAGCTTCTTTCACATTCGGGTGTACCACGGTTTCTTCCGCCGCCATAAAGATGCTTCCCATTTCAATGGCCTCGGCGCCTAACGAGATAGCCGCCGCCATTCCGCGCCCATCTGCTATGCCGCCGGACGCAACTACCGGAACGTGCAGCAGATCCACAGCCTGAGGAACTAATACCGTTGTTGCTTCATAGGTGACATGCCCGCCGCCTTCCCAGCCTTTTACGATAACAACGTCTGCTCCCGCCTTTTCGGCTGTTACGGCATCTGCGATAAAGGACGCTTTCACAACTACCTTGCACCCTGCCGAATGCCATATGTCAAAATACTTACGGCTAAGCGCTTCATCCAATCCGGCGAGCGTGTCTGCGTATACAACCGGCGGCTGCAGTTCTTTGATAACCGTGGTGATGTGATCCAAATTCTCCGGAATCATAATCGTATTGATTCCAAAGGGTTTGTCTGTGAGTTTCCTTGTTTCCTCAATTTGGGATCTGACAAATTCTAAAGGCGCAAAGCCGACCCCAAGTACGCCAAGCCCTCCTGCATTGGATACTGCGGCAACTAAAGGCGCCGTTGATATCCATGCCATCGGTCCTTGGATAATAGGTTTTTCAATATTCAGTATTTCACATACTCTGTTACTCATAAATACACTCCTTTTTTATGTGTTGTAATGATAAACATCATCTCGTGTTTTGCGGTGCAAATTGATGAATCAAAACCTCTTTTATTGGCTATACATTCATCATATTAAAATGTTATATTATTATCAAGACAGATTCGGCTTATGTGTCGACTAAACATTAATCCAAATAGATCCCAACGAGAAAGGAGCAGTTTTTATTATGAAAAGGACTTCCATAGAAAACGGAGGAACCCTTCGGCTTGTCAAAGCATTTACAAATTTGCTTATGGAGAAAGAATATTCAGAGATTTCAGTAAAAGATATCGCAGAAGCTGCTCATCTCAGCAGATCGTCTTTTTATTTATTTTTTGAAAATAAAAATGCTTTGGCCGAGTATTTGTGTTCTGCATTTCTGAATGAATATACGGATATTATGATTCAAAGCTTAAAAGCGGAATATTCTAATGAGGCGGAACTGCTGATCATGAAAGGATTCCTATTCATTGACCGCAACAAAAAAACAATACTTGGTCTATGGTCAATTAAAACAAAGGAATTTTCTCCATACCTGATCATGCAGGACTCTATTGAATTGATCGTAAAAGAATGGCTGAAATCCAACAGTAAAATTACCGTTTCAAATGAGGAAAATATAGATTTTTATGCAAAATTATATGCCGCTAATACAATAGCCACGGTAAAATGGTGGCTGGAAAGCAAAGGGCAGCACACCTACCATTATATTGCAACGGCCATATGCAATTGCCATAATAAAGGACTCCGTTCTTTACTCTTGTAAAGAAACATTTTTTGCAGACACAATGAAGTCAGCGGTTACCTATAATATTACATTTAGATAGTGTCTACACAAGATCAAGTTAAAACCGCGCACCAAATTGCAATACAGCGGATTTGAACATCGGCAAGGAACGAAGCCGTGTTTTTTACTCCGCCCCATTGCCCTTGCTACCCGGGCAGATGGGGTTCCAGAAGCGCCCACACTTTATCTGAAATATCATGTCTATGTTGTTCGTTCGCCATAGTAGCACCTCGTTTCTCTCATTGCTATCATTATTTCATATTTTTCGTGTAGACACTATCTAAAATAATTCACTGGTTTTAAAATAAAGTATAGTCAACCTCCTAGAATTCCTTTTCACAATAGGTTATAAACTTCTTTGCAGCGGGCGATAGCTTATCTGTATTGGGTACAGCAATGCCAAGAGAAATATGCTGTTCCGGTTGCAACGGCAACTTGGCAACATTGCAGATGCGGCTTTTTGTAATGAGCTCATTCATCACGCTCATGCCCAGTCCGCATTCAATCATAGAAAGAGCCGCATAATTTTCAAAGGTTTCATACCGTATTTGTGGTGATATCTTTGCCCGGCGGAATAACTCTACAACATCATAGTCATATCCACAAGCAGGCATAATAAAATCTTCCGATTCACAGTTCTGAATCGGATATTTTTTTTCTTTCGCTAAAGGATGATTCATTGGCAGTATGGCCAGCATAGGGTCATCTTTTAAAGGAACCCAATCAAATTTCATACCCTGCTGATAGCTCATAAATCCTAAGTCTATCTTGCGTTCCTCCAACCATGTGACAACTTCCTGCCGAATACCCTCCATCAGTTTGATTCGAATAATGGGATAATCCTCCTGAAAGCGTTTGATAATTTGCGGGAGCCAATGTACCGCAATGCTGGAATAGCTCCCGATGCGAATGGTTCCTGTATTCAAGCCATTTATTTCGGAAACGGTTTGAGAAAAGTCCTCTTCAAGCCGCAGTAATTCACGAAGAATTGGCACCAGACGTTCGCCGTTCTCGGTTAGTAAAACACCGGTTTTATTCCTGGTTAAAATTTGGAATCCCAGCTCATCTTCTAAAGCATTCATCATATGAGTAACACCCGAAGGTGTGTAGTCAAGCTGCGCCGCAGCTTTTGTAAAGCTGCCTAAATCTACTGCTGTTAGTAATACTCTGTATTTTTTCAAGTCCATAGTTCGCTCTCCTATATGTGAGAATCATTCAATTCCGAATTTAAAAAGTGTCGTTTTACTTAATATGTTTTTTATTATATACTCACATTGCGTAAATTACAATACAATGAAGCAGAAAGCAGGCACAATACATGAAATCCAGAATTGTTGTTAAAGTGGGTACATCAACGTTAACGAGTGAAAACGGAAAAATTGATTTACGGAATATGGAGCATTTGGTACGGGTTTTATCTGACCTAATGGCAAAGGGCACGGAAGTCATTCTTGTCACCTCAGCAGCAATAACCGTCGGCTATGAAAAAATGAGACTTCCCACCCGCCCGAAAGAGTTAAATTTGCGGCAGGCCGCCGCCGCTGTTGGACAATGCGAGCTAATGCACCTCTATGACCAAATGTTCAATGAATATGGCAGGGTAGCCGCTCAAATCTTATTAGACGAAGAGGATATGCGCTCTAAAAAAAGACGGCAGAACCTGTTTCGCACTTTTTCTGCCCTGTTGGAACATGGAATAATACCGATTGTCAATGAAAACGACTCTGTAAGCTACCATGAAATCGAATCACAGGATAAGCTGTTTGGTGATAATGATACGCTATCAGCCCATGTTGCTCTGTTGTGCGGCGCAGATAAATTGATCTTACTTTCAGACATTGATGGGCTATATCAGCAAGATCCACGAAAAAATATAAACGCAAAGCTGATTCATGAAGTGTGCTGCATTGACGAGAACATAAAGGAATTAGCAGGTGAGAGCGGAACCGCAATGGGTACCGGAGGCATGGTTACTAAAATCCGTGCAGCAGAACTGGTAACCGCTCATGGCTGCGAGATGTTTATTATTAACGGTTCAAATCCCAAACATATTTATTCTATTTTAGAGGGTGTTCCTGTGGGGACCCGCTTTAAGACAACAAAAGGAGCATGAAGATGAATATCAAAATATCACAAGAATTATCCGCGCTATCTCCAGGAGCAGCGTTGATGGTGCTCAGTTATGAAGCAGAGGTACAAAAAAGCTCTGATGTGCTTTTGGCCTTGTTGGATAAAACCATTAACGAATTGCACAGTCGTTATACCATGGCGGACTTACCGGAAATACCTCATATCAAAGATACACGCACTGCCTACCGCAGTCTTGGCAAATCACCTACGGCTTATCGCAATGCGGCAGAAGCAATGCTGCGGCGCATTGTAAAAGGGAACGGCCTGTATCGTATCAACAACGTGGTAGAAATCAATAACCTGATTTCCGTTACAACCGGTTATTCGGTAGGTTCTTATGATACAGATTGCTTATCCGGTGCCGTGGAATGGAAACGCGCTCCAGACGGTGAAAGCTATCAGGGAATTGGTAAAGATATCTTAAACATTGAGCATCTTCCAACGCTATATGATGAGCAAGGTGCCTTTGGAAATCCGACCAGTGACAGCCGAAGGGCAATGATTTCAATGGGTAAACACCGTATTTCAAGTGTGGTTTATTCGTTTTCAGGAAAAGATCAGTTTGAAATAATTGCTTCACAGTATCAGGAGTGGCTTGCTGCTTTTTGTTCTGTAGAAAAGATGAATATAGAAATCATCAATTAAATTAATCCGAACCATAACCATATAAGATGGTAACCTCTTCTTTAAGGAAAATCTGCATCCCACTAATTTAACTTCGTGGGATGCAGATTTCTTCATTTAGCGTGAACCCCATTTTAACTTTTTGTCCAAAGCAATTTACTTTTGTGAAAACAAGGGATATGCACATAAGATCAACTACATTCCCCAACTACAGAATAAACCTCATATAACTCATCCATATGGTTCCATACAATTTCAATTTTTTTGCTTCCATAGATATAGATGCTGTCAATCAGTTCATCAACCATTTCTTTTGAAAGCTCCGTAACCTCCTCATACCGTTTGAAGCTCTCGATTATAGAACACGGCTGACTATTCTTCTGATAGCTGCTTTGCAGTGCCATTTCAAGTTCTGCCATTCGGGCATCCGTTTTCGCAATCTGCTTACCTGTATCTTCCTTTTCGCTTATGTAGCTGTCCCTGTCCAAAGTTCCAGCCTTGTACCGTTCATACGCCTTAACTTTTGAGGCTCTCAGCTTAGCAAGGACAGCTTGGAGCTGTTTCATCTGCTCCGTCAGAGCGGTTATGTCATTATGGGTTCGCGTCTTGATTTTATCCAAAAGCACTTCCATATCAAGCATGACCGCTATCTGCGTATGTATCACGGATAAAACGATCTGTGTCAGGCTGCTTTCGGTAATTCTGTCCTTTGGACAGTTGCTATCGGCTACATACTGATGGCGTTCACAATAATAATATACCCTCGTCGGAGTGCTGTTGCTTCTTCTCATAGCGTGCCTACAAACCCCGCATTTGACTTTGCCTGACAGGGGTCTGACCTCGGTGTGTTTTCTAATCCTTTGAGGGGAAGAAAAGCGTTCCTGCACCGAAGCAAACAGTTTTTTCGAAACAATCGCCTCATGGGTATTCGGAACGATAATCCACTGATCTTTCGGAACCCGTTTTCCATGTTTGCTCCCAACAACAGGGGTACGGTTTTTCCCGTTTACCATTTTCCCCGTGTAGCGTTCATCGCGGATAATGGTCAGAACAGTGGTATTCAGCCAATAGTTTCTATCCCCGACCACGTTGTATTTACGGTCGCAGCCCATAAGACGCTTATAGGCATACGGCGTCGGGATATTCTCTGAATTTAAGACGGCGGCAATCTGGACTGCGTTTTTGCCCTCGTCCGCCATGGCAAAGATACGCCGGACTATGGCAGCGGCTGTTTCGTCAATCACCAGCTTTTTGCGGTTTTCCGATGATTTCGCATAACCGTAAGGGGCATGACTGCCGATAAACTCCCCCTTTTGCATTCGGGTTTTCTTTGCACTCCGTACCTTTTGCGACAGGTCTTTGCTGTACAGGGCATAGATCAGATTGCGGAAATCAACATCAAGCCCTCCTGTCGTGCCGTCAAAATCGTTGCTGTCAAAGCGGTCGTTTACAGAGATAAACCGAACCTCCAAAAAGGGAAATATCTGTTCCAGATAATCTCCACTGTCAATATAGTTTCTTCCGAAACGGGAAAGGTCTTTCACAAGTATACAGCGTATGTTTCCCGCACGCACTTCTTCCAGCAGGGCTTTCACACCCGGACGGTCAAAATTCGTACCGCTGTAGCCGTCATCACAAAACTCAACCACTTCATACTGTGAAAGCTCCGGGTAGTTTCCCACAAAGTTTATAAGAAGCTCCCGCTGGTTCGTAATGCTGTTGCTTTCACCTTCGTTTTTGTCCTCTTGGGATAAACGGATATAACGGGCCAGGAGATTCTTGCTCATACGCTCTCCTCCTCGACCTCTGCCTTGATATAGGGTCGCAAACTTTCAAATTCATCCCTGTAACGAAAGCAGATGGATACGGTTTTATCGTCCCATATTTCCACCCGTTCTATCAATTCGGCAGCCATTTCTCTCGTTATGGCTTTATTCTTTCTCCATTTTTTCAAAGCTGTGAGCCATGGATTCTGAGGGGTCAGCATGGTGTCCTGCCTGTACTTTTGCAGGGACAGCTCATCAAGGCGGCTCCGCAAAACATCTGCATCTTCCTCATACTTGGATTTTGTAAAGAGATATTCTGCTTCATCAAGGAGCTTTGCCCGATAGTCCTCATATAAGGAGCTTCTGAGCATAGACAGTCTGGACAGCTTTTTTTCTGTTTCAGTTATCTCTGTGTCAAGGACATTTTGGCGCTGGCTGAAGCTATTCCTCTCATTCAGTTTCGATACCAGCCGTTCTGTGTCGACGGCAAGATCAATCTGCTTACGGATAGCCGTATAGAGAACGTCTAACAGCTCCGGTTCATCCATCCGCTTTTTCGTACAATCGTTTTTGGATATATCCTCATAGGTAGCACAAGTAAAGTAATAGAATGCCGTACCGTCTGCTTTGGGCATCTTGCGGCGTTTCATACTCCGCTTACAGTCACCGCAGAAAACCAGTCCTTGAAGAACGCCTGACTCTTGCGGTTTCTTTATATTTTCTACAATGGATTCCCGTTTCCGTTTCATTTGCCGCACAGCCAGAAAGGTTTCTTCATCAACCAGCGGTTCATGGGTATGCTTGGTTTCCACCCACTGCTCCTGCGGCATATTCACGCAACCGCCCCATAGGTCGGATTTGGTTTTGCCCTGAACCATGTGTCCGAGATAAACCGGGTTGACTAAAATCCTGCGGACAGCGCTTTTATACCAATACCGCACGTTGGCATAACGCTCACTTTTTAAGATTCCCTTTGTGTATCGATACCGGCTGGGTGAGGGAACCCCCAATTCATTCAGCCTCTGCGCAATGCGCATATCTCCCATGCCAACCCTTGCCCACTTAAAAATGTTTCGGACAACGGGCGCGGTTTCCTCATCAATCACCAGCTTGCCGCCATCCGCTTTCAGGTAGCCGTAAGCTGCAACACATCCGGTAAATTCCCCTCGGTGTCTCTTAACCGCAAGCCCCGATTTTGTCTTTTGGGATATATCTCTGGCATACACATCATGAATCAGGTTTTTCAACGGGACAACATAGCCTTCATCCTGATTGTTGGGGTTCAGGCTGTCATAATTGTCGTTCACGGAGATAAAGCGTACATGAAAAAACGGCAGTATTTTTTCAAGATAGGTCCCGGTTTCAATGTAGTTTCTGCCGAAACGGGAAAGGTCCTTCACGACAATGCAATTGATTTTTCCTTGTTTTACCGCTTCCATCATCTCATGAAAGCCGGGACGCTCAAAGTTCGTCCCCGTCTGATTGATGTCCTTAAAAATTGATATGAGCTTTAAGTAGGGTCTTTCCCCAATATAGCGTTCCAGCATGGCAATCTGATTGCCGATGGAATCGCTTTCCTTTTTCCGGTCATCTTCAAAAGACAGCCGCCCATAGATACAGGTATTCCATGACGGCTCTAAAACGGTCTGGGCGGGAGTTTCTATCGCTTTTCTGCTGATTCTCGCCATTCTACATCCCCCCCTGTCTTGCAATCAGAGAGGGTTCCGCAATCAGTTTTTTGGCGTTTTCAGCAAAGAGCAGCGCCCGTTCATATTCATATTGATACCGGAACCGGATTTCTACCCGGTTGCCGGGATAGACATGAATCCACTCAATCAGGGAAACCATGACCTTTCTGGACAGCTCGGTGATATTCCGATTCCTTTTAAAGTCTTCCACCCAAATGCTGTTTGCCCCTTTTCCCGCAAGAATCGTATTTCGATCCTGTTCCAGCCGTTCGGCAGCTTGCTGTGCTTCCTCACACCTTTTCCCGTAGATGTCCTTGAATTCTCTGTATTCCTCTGCATCAATCACACCGCTTTTCAAGTCCTCATAAACAGACACCTTGAGATTTTTATACTTTTCGATTTCCTCCTGCTTCATCAGAAGCTGGGTATCAATCTTTCGGATTTCCTCCTGCTGCATAGGAAGTGTGTTGATAAACGAGAGAATCTGCTCTATATCCAGAATCGAAGCGATATGATTTTGAAGTGCTTGCAGAACCGCCTTTTCCAGTATCTGCTCACTGATGCAGTGAGTGCTGCAGCCGTCCCCGGCCTTATTCTTGGAGCAATAATAATAGGCGTAACGCTTACCGCCTGCAGGTACGATCTTCCGTACCATGCCGCTCTTGCAGTCTGCGCAGAAAATCAGGCCGGAGAACGGATAAACCGTTTCCTCGTCCGGTGCGATACGGGTATCCTGTGCAAGAACACGGTTCACCGTATCAAACACTTCCTGCGAAATAATCGGCTCATGGGTGTTTTCCACCCGAATCCATTTATCCTCCGGCTTCAGCACCCGCTGTTTGATTTTGTAGTTGGGGGTGCTTTCCTTGCCCTGCACAAGATGCCCTGCATAAATGGGGTTTTTCAGGATGCGGCCGATTGCCACGGCAGTCCATTTTGCCGTGGGCTTTACCTGAAAACTGGTAGCAAAATGAAGCCCCGATAACCGCTTATATTCCATAGGGGACGGTTCACTGATTTCATTGAGTCGGTCGGCTATCCCTTGCTGGCTTAATCCCTCCAGCTTCCATGCAAAAATATCCCGCACAATCTTTGCAGCATAGGGGTCAATGACCAGTTGATTTTTATTTTCTTCCGACTTCAAATAACCGTATACGGCAAAGGAGCCGATGAATTCGCCCTTTTTGCGCTTTATATCAAGCTGGCTCCTGATTTTAACGGAAATGTCCCTGCAATACGCATCGTTGACAAGGTTCTTGAAAGGAATGATGATTTCGTCTGACTGTGTTCTTTCTTTTGCGCTGTCATAGCCATCGTTAATGGCAATGAAGCGTACACCCAAGAACGGAAAAGTCCGTTCAATATACCGGCCTGCCTCTATGTAGTTCCTGCCGAAACGGGACAGGTCTTTGACAATAATGCAATTGATCCGTCCGGCTTTCACATCCTCCATCATCAGATTGAAGGCAGGACGATTAAAGTCAACGCCACTAAATCCATCATCTATTCGTTCCGAACAGAGAAAGATTTCAGGCGTTGACTTTACAAAATTAGCTATTAAATCTCTTTGGCTGGAAATGCTGTCGCTTTCCGTTTTGTCGCCGTCCTCTTTGGACAGACGCAAATACCCGGCAGCATTATAAACGATTGTTTCCTTGCTTAATGGCATAACGAAACCTCCCGATTGAAAAAGTCAAGAAGCAAAACCTGACTGAATCAATGGGCGTTCGCTAATATTAGTCCGTTTTTATTTTAGCACCTTTCTCAGGGCGCGTCCAGACTAAACAGCAGCTTTTGCAACCCCCATGGTCAGGCCCCGCCCAAAAAAATCATCCATCTCACATCATCCTCAATAAACTTTCCATTCTGTCCTCCAGCGTAGCGTCGGTATTGTTAAAGCTGATTTTAACAACCACCTTGCCGCACCGATAGCAATATGGATTTCCTATTTGCCGGATAAAATCCAGTATCCGTTCTTCTTTGGGCAGCTTTGTATTGACCTTTATATCGTTAATGTCAACCAGCGCATCTGGGTTGACTGTTCGCACATCCACCTGTTTTAATGCCGAAAAATCCATTTGGGAGAAATCAGAGTTTCCCATGGCTTACCCTCCCATCTATAAAAATGACGCTCCTATAGGAATATATGAAATCTGCCGATTGTCCTATTCAAAGTATGCATTGTCCTTCTTTGACCGGATAAAACGGCTAACGTCCGAAAGCCGCTTTGTCACCGGCATATCGGACAGTGCCGCCAAAATATCATTTTTATAGCGGCGGCCTGCGCGGCTGTCCAGAATGGAAAATACACAGGAATCGCTTTCACGGCGTAGGCCCCGGCCAATCCACTGGCGGAGCTTAATGAGCATACCTGGGATGATCGACATCCAGACGGCTTGTCCGATTTTCATGTGTGACTTGCTGATGATAGATTTCATCCGACAGGGCTTTCAGCTCCAGAAAGTCCTCTGCGGTTTTGCCGGGATTCTCCGCAAGGTAGTCCTCCAGTGTGATTTCCACAATGCGGTCGGCAAAGCGGTACACAATGCCTTCGCTGAATTTGTTTAGGGCATAGTCGCTGTCTTTATAATTCTTCATATTCCTTTCCTCCGATCTGTTCTGCAAAAATGCGAAAACAGATTGGAGGGCGGGGAACGGCAATTTAGAAGTGGAACTATCTTATATTGAAATAAATATGATTTGTAATACTCTGTAAATTCTAGTCGTTGTGTTTGTTTTCTTGTCGAAATCGGGTAGGAGGTAGATAATTATTTTATCTACCGACCTCCCACACCACCTAGCATACCGTTCGGTACTAGGCGGTTCCTTAGTTTTCATAAACTACCCAGCTTGGCTATTATTTTATTTGAAAAGATTTGGTTCAGCACCTGTGCCATTCTCCAATAACCTTTTCTGCTACATGCATGTTCCTTGGCTCTCCAATGTTCACAGCCTAATGCTTTGAGCATTATGTTTGCAACCATCTTGGTACTATGACTTCTGCTGACTTCTTGCCATTCGTTATTACTACAAGTTTCATACTCTGTTTTCACTTGCTGACAAGACCTCCCTTGGTACCACACGTTTCTTTCTCTCCATCTATCTGCCACATTTACTACAGTTAATTCCGAGTAGTTATTGGACTTCAGCTTGTCTTGCAACCTTATCCTTAACTATAGCCTGATGTGGTTTCTGTTCGTCAGACCAGAGATTTGCCTCCACCTTCCTTCAGATTCCACCTCACGGTGGACATCCTTGGTCTTGGCTATATCCTTCCCACTACTAGGGTGGACTAAGGACTTTCACCCATTAGGAACGTGCGCCGCAAGGCGCACAAGAAAAAAGCAGCAGTTCGCACAAGGCAAACTACTGACTTTTTTAAATAGTTTTATGAAATTGTATATGTATTGGGTGGCATAGACGGATTGTGCCGTCTTTATTTCTCCCTCCAAAAAGGCAAGAAACAGAGCATAAGCATCAGGACCCCCTTTCACAAGAGCATTGCACTGCAAAAGCCGGTATCCTGATATCTGTATGATCCGTCAAAAGGTAACAAGGACCTACCCTCTGTTAGAGAGGGCAGGCCCTTGCGGTTTTTGGCAGCCAGGCTATCATAACGTCCGAAAACGTCTTAGACCCTGTAACTTTGCGTCCCCGGCTTTAGCCGGGTTTGCCCTTGGCTATTTTACTTATTTCTAAATAAGGTTTTGAAAAGGATAAAAAGCTATTTAATGTTTTTGAGCCAAATACACATTGCGTACCTTTTCGAAAGTTTGATCGCTTAAAATATGTTCCATCCGGCAGGCATCCTGTTCTGCTGTCTTCTCATCTACGCCCAGGGATGTAAGGATTTCTACAAAGCATGTATGTCGTTCTAATATCCTCTTTGCATAAACAAGTCCATTTTCGGTTAAACATAGATTCCATTCATTATCCACAATTAACAATCCCTTTTCTCGGAGGAGTTTTACTGCATGGCTGACACTTGCCTTTGAAAAATTCATATATCTGGCAACATCCACAGACCGTACGACACCGCTTCCTTCTTTCAGTATTAGAATGGTTTTTAAATAATCCTCCAACGATTTTCCAATCAGCAAAGAATCACCTCCTATTTGCTTACGCCAAGTAACTTTTTTAGTCATACGAGATATGAACGAAAAGAACAAAAATAATTTAAGGAACCTCTGAACAAAAGTCGTAAACAGAGTATTTTAACCAAGTGAGAACAAGGATGCCTTGCAGACCGGGTTGTTAGTACCGAATTTCGGTGCCCGCATTACCGGATTTATCCCCGCTTTTGCGGAATTGGGCGCACTGCTCCCTTATCAGTTCTCGCGGAGGTTTCGCCCTGCCATTGCCAGCATATAAAGATTTGAGCACGCAAACATGGCATACAACCGGTTCCCGTTTTTCATCAAGCCTCTGTACCGGGTTTTCGTGTAGCCGAATTGGCATTTGATGATGCGAAAAACGTGCTCCACTTTGCATCGCACCGAGGATTTGCATTGTTCGATGAAACGCTCCCAATCAATGGCGTTGTCGGAAACCCTGGGCAGACTGTGCGGACGGCGGTTGATACGGTAGTCGATTCCGGATAAATGCGCGTCATTCCTAAACTCCGGGCGCTTTTGAATACCAAGATAACCGGAATCGCCATAGACAACCTCGTCGTCCTTACGGATGAGTTTCGTCGCTGCGGTCACATCGTGTTTATTGGCAGCAGTCACCTCTATTATGTGAACCAGCCCGCTGCCGGTGTCAACGCCGGCGTGACACTTCATACCGAAGCGCCATTCATTGCCCTTTTTGTTTGATGCATCTCCGGGTCGCGTGCTTTCTCCGCATTTTTTGTAGAACTGGGTGCGTTGATGATGGTAGCGTCTACAATCGTGCCGCCTTTCATCATGTGGCCAGTGGCAACCATGACGCGGTTAATGGCGTCGAAAAACAGCTCGTTTAGCCCGTTTTTCTCCAGCAGATGCCGGAACTTGCAAAGCGTTATGATAGCAGGCTGGATGAAGATCTTGAAGAAACGGGAGAAAACAGCCGTATCACAATACAACAAGTTGCTTCTGTTGTAGAAATCATTAATAAAAAGCTGGGAAAGCTGCCTGAAAACATCGTTGCAGATGCAGGGGATGGGAGTGAAGAAAATTACGAATATCTGGAAGAAAAGAAACTGGGTAATTATGTAAAATATAATAAGTTTCATTGGGAAAAGAAAAGGAAGAATCGTGAAAATCCATACTTGACAGAGAATCTGCCCTATGACGGTGAAACGGACAGCTATACCTGTCGGAATGGAAAAAAGCTGATACATACGGGAAACCGGAAATATGTGACAGAAGCCGGTTATGAAACCCGAAGGGATTATTATCGTTGTGAGGAATGCAGCGGCTGCCCCTATGAGGGGGAATGTAAGAAAACACAAAAGCGACGCACAATCCGGGTATCCCATCGCCTGAACGAATTAAAGAAGGCAAATGAGAACCTGCGCTCCCAGAGAGTAGTTGAAGTGGAACAGACTTTTGGTCGGAACAAAGGCTGTTGGTCGTTCCGACGATTTCTGCTGCGAGGAAAGGATAAGGTAAAAATAGAATGGGGACTTCTGTCGATCGCCCATAATATCACAAAAATGGCACTGGAGGGATAAAGCACCGGTGTCATTTTTGCAAAGAGAACATCATTTTCTTTTAAAAGAAGAGGCTGCCCTCTTCTATTCATCTAAAAAATCATAGTTTTGGGACACCCTCCTCATAAAACAGCACAGATCATTCTCTCTTATTTAACTGTCTGCAGGTATGGATATGGTTACCTGAGTTCCCACATTTATGATGCTCTGAACTTCCAGTCCCCTCTGTTCTCCATAGTACAGCTGCAAACGCTGGTTTACATTTCTGACGCCAATGGATTCCTGGGAATCCTTCAGCAGAATTGATTTTACCTTCTCCTGTGACATACCGATACCGTTATCGGAAACAGACAGCATCAACATTTTATTATTTATTCTTCCCCAGATGCTGACCAGCCCTCCTTTCATTTTATTTTCAAGCCCATGGATGATTGCATTCTCAATCAGTGGCTGTAAAATAAGTTTCGGAAGCTTGTAGGGGTACAATTCTTCCGGGATATCGACGGTAAATACAATTCTTTCCTCATAACGCTTCCTCTGGATCATCAGATAATTATTGATATTTTTAATCTCGTCCTCAACATTCGTAAAATCCGAGCCATTGATGGTATAATACATCATATCCCCTAAGGACTTTGCCATTGCCCCCACTTCAGGCACACCCTTTTCTCTGGAAAGCCAGTTGATCGTATCCAGTGTATTATACAGAAAGTGGGGATTGATCTGCATGCGCAGGGATTTCAGTTCTGCCTCCTGCTTCAGCATGGTTTCCGTATATACCTTATCAATCAGGTCGTTGATATTATAAACCATCATATTGAAATTCTGGGATAAAAGACCGATCTCATCACTGGACGTTACGCTGCTGATCACATTAAAATTCCCATTTCCGAAATCCTGCATTGTCTTTAGCAGCTTCTTTATGGGGCCGGAAAATGACAGCGTGTATAGGATGCTCACTCCGGCGGAAACAAGGATCGCAATTCCAAAGACCAGGGCAAAATACTGTTTCAGTTCTATAAATATGTTCTGATAGCTGATAACCGGAATCACTGCCATGAGATTCCATGAACGGTTGGCAAGGGTCTGATATGTGACGTACTCCTCCTGGTCATTCTGCACCACATCAAATATCCGGGCAGATGTCTGCGCAATCACCTCCCGGTACGTATCATTTAGCCTGGTATTCAAAAGTTCTAAATTGTTTCCGGAAACAATGATTCCATCCTGGTTTACGATAAAGATCTTCCCATCCTTTACAAAACCGAGACCGTTCAGCACCTTTGAAAATTTGCGTTCCGAAACCTGAACCATGAGATATCCCAATGGCTTCATGGTCTTTATGCTGTTGATCTGGGCTGCTACCGTGATATACCGTTCCGAGGAATTGACGCCCATCCATACTGCGCTTCCACCGGCATCGTAAATTTTATTTTTCTGATTACGGTCTACAGGGTAATCTTTCAGGGTTTTGGAAATGGTTTCGGCAACCCCATTTTCCGGCACAAGAATGACTGACTGGATATTATCATCGAACAGGATATACTTGTAAATGGTATTTCTCAAATCATCCTTTGCCAGATATTGGGCATAAGTATTGTTTCTGTTTTTTTTCAGCTGGGATAAGTAATTCTGTACATTGGGCTCTTTCTGAATATTAAAGATTAATGTTTCCACATCCTCCATCAGCAGATCCAAATTATACCCGGTCTGTATCAGCATATCGGTTATATATTGCTGGGTCTGGTTTTCCATTAATTTTCTTGAATAACTGTAATACTGGACGGTCAGGATGGTGATTACGGCAATGCATAATCCCATACAGGCAACGGCAAGCTTCTGGCTTATCTTAAATTGAAATTTACGTCGTTTTTTTTTCATACGGTTTCCTGTTTCTTTACCAGTAGCTTTCTGTATTGTCTGGGAGACTGTCCATAGTATTTTTTGAAAACCTGGCTGAAATACCTTTGATCCGGTATTCCAATAAGGGAAGCAATCTCCGAAATATTAATATCCGGCTTCTTTAAAAATTCTGATGCCTTACTCATCCGTTTATTGATTAGTATCTCCAAAAATGTATATCCGGTTTCTTTTTTAATTATCCGGTTGATATAGATTGGATTGAAATGAAATTCCGCCGACAAGTCCTGAAGTGATAATTCCGTACAATAGTGTTTGTCGATATACTCCAGTATCTGGCTCAGCTTGACCTTTCCACCGTTCTGGTTCGGACTCTCCCGCTCAATCTCATTCTTGATTTCTAGCTCTTTAATCCTACACTTCATCTCCACAATGCTGGCATTGCGCATATTACTTGCGTTGATTTCGTCTGCCGCACGCTTGCAGCATGCTAAAATTTCTTCTGGATTGGTTGGTTTTAAAAGATAATCAAAGGCCCCCAGCATAAGCGCTTTCTTTGCATAAACAAATTCCCGGTACCCGCTTAAAAATATCACCGCACACTGTGGATTGGACCGCAAGAAAAGCTCTGTCATTTCCAGTCCATCCATATTGGGCATTCTAATATCAGAAAGTATGATATCCGGTTGATGCAACTTAGCCAGCTCTATGGCATCCTGCCCATTTTTTGCGGTCCCGCATACCTTTACGCCAATGGAGGCCCAGTTAAGATGTTCCAGTCCCTGTCTGATATGTAATTCATCATCTGCAATTAAGATTCTCATTCAATCACCCTTTATTTTGATTATGCTTCTTATTTTAACAGACCGTTTATACTTTGACCAGTCAAATCATGCAGAATTTCTGGAATCTTTCTCCTTTTTTACCCTTTTACCGCTCCGGCAGTCATTCCGTCCATAATCTTATCGTGGAGTATCATGTATACAAAAACAGTCGGTATAATTGTCAAAACGACTGCAGCCAGCATACCTGTATAATCCACCGAATCCAAATCTGCAAAGGTAGTCAAGGCAACTGGCAGAGGCATCTTTTTTTCAGAGGATAAGAAGATCTGCGGAAAAAGAAGATCATTCCATATATTAATAAAATCAATAACGGCAACCGTAACAATGGACGGCTTTGCCACAGGTGTAATAATTTTAAAATATGCACCGATAGCAGTGCATCCATCCATAACAGCAGCTTCTTCCAATTCAGTGGGAAGTGTTGAAAAAAAACCTTCCAGTATAAATACCGTAATCGGAAAAGCGAATACCACCTGGGCAATGATGACCGAAGCGAAGGAATCCAGCAGTTTCATTCCATTGAACATAGAGAATAACGGAACAATGGCTGCATATGCCGGAATACTCATCCCCACCAGGAACAGGCTTTTTACAAACAGGGAATACTTAAATCTCAGCCGTGCAATTCCGTAAGACACCATGGAACCCAGCAATACGGCGATAAAAACAGCAGCAACCGTGATAATCACAGAATTAATGAAGCTCTGTCCGATATTTCCTTTTGTAACAGCCCTTATATAATTATCAAAACGGTACGTAACGGGCAATCCCCAAGGATTTGCAAATAAATCCTTGTTATCCTTAAATGAATTCAGGAACAGCCATAGGATGGGGTATAGACAGCAAACTGCAAATAAAGATAAGGAAATACATTTTATAATAGTACCAAGATCAGTTTTTTTTCTCATCGGATCTCCCTCTAAAATTCTATTTTTTCTGTCTTAATGGCGTGATTGACCAGCCAGATAATAAACATACTCATAAGCAGCATAATCGCACCGATCGCGCTGGCATACCCAAACTTCAGGGTACGGAACCCCTGGTAATACATATAGGTTGCCATCACCTCACTGGCATGATTCGGTCCGCCCTTTGTCATGGACCAGATCAAGTCAAAGTATTTCAGAGAGCCTGTAATGATCAAAATAACATCTATCTTTATAACATGCCTGATGAGAGGTAGAGTAATATTAAAAAATTGCTGCATATTGGAAGCTCCGTCTATTTTTGCCGCTTCAAAAAGACTTTGAGGAATTGCTTTCATCGCCGCCAGCTGGATAATCATATGATAGCCCACAAATTTCCACATCACCACAACGATCAGCGCGAACATAACAGTCTTTTCTTCGCTCAGCCATGCGTGTTTCCACCCGCTCAGGCGCAAAAGATCAAGCAGGGAATTTACCAGACCAAACTGGGAATTGTACACCATATTAAAAAGAAGACCTACTCCCGCACCGCAGATTACGGATGGCAGGAAAAATACGGACTGAAAAAATTTAGATCCCCGAATCTTTTTGAATAAAGCATTGCCAAAATATAATGCTAGGGGCAGATGGGCAATCAGCGAGCCGACAACCAGCAGTAGATTATTCTTAACAGCTTTTATAAAGAATTTATCATTTAATAAATTTTTATAATTCTTCAGACCAATAAAATTCTGCTTATTCATCAGATCCGTCTGGTAAAAACTCAAGAAGATACTGTATACAATAGGGATAATCACAAATATAACGTATAAAGATAATGCAGGCAAAATAAAAATTGCCACTGTCTTTTTTTCCTCTAAAACCTTATTCATAAAGTATTTATTCCTTTCTTAAAAAAGGGGACTGCTGCACATAAATCAGCTTTCCCCTTTCTGTCAGCCCTTAACGCTCTGCGTTATCTTCTGCGAATTGCTGTAAATTTGCAAATTGTTCCTCCGGATTTCCACCCGCCATAATTGCAACCGCAATATTGTTGAACTCCGTGCCTTCCCCGGTTGCAAAGATACGGTCGAACCATGGAGTATACGTCTTTACCTCAGGAAATACCTTTTGCATTCTCAGTGCCATCGGATCCACATTATCCCTGTTCACTTCTACATTTGTAACCAGCACCTGCCCCAGGTTAACCAGTTCCTGCTGATAACGGGTTTCTGAAAGCTGCTTTACAAATGCACAGGCTGCCTCCACATTTTCCGCTTTACTGCTTACAGCGTACATCTGCCCCGTTGAGCCAACATTCACACCTTTTGCCTGCTCCTCTTTTGCCGGCAGGACAAAGAAGTCAATATCATCGTATAAAGGATTATCCTTATTGTTGAACATGGTGATTGCTGAAGTCAGATTCATCATCATGCCTGCCTCGCCGCTGTTAAATTTTTCAAAGCCTTCATTGGGAGTCATTCCCAGAAAGCCTTCCGGCAAGTAGCCCTTTTGCACCAGCTCTGCCAGGCTTTCACCCGCCTGTACGTAACACCCATCCTTCCAATCCGTCTCTCCTGCACTGGTCTCCTCAAATAGCTTAGACCCACCGATCCCGTTTGCGATTTGCTGCAGCAGCTGTCCCGCATACCAGGCTTCCTGGCATGGAACAACGAGAGCTGTTTTTCCATTGCTTTTCAGAGCCTCACAAACTGCCAGGAACTCATCATATGTCTTCGGCGCTTCTACTCCGAGTTCATTAAATAACTTTTTATTGTATGTCACGACTACGATCTGCCTCGTATTCGGTACCGCATATATCTTTCCGTCAAAGGTAACCGGGCCGAATACGCTTTTGTCATCATACTTTGACGACCATTCCTCATCTGCCTCTATCGCATCGCCTATAGGATATACCTTGCCTCCCTCTACAAAAGGCTGTAAAAATCCGGCCTCAAAGGTAAAGAAAATATCCGGCTGCGCATTGGAAGCCATTAAGGTAGTGATCTTTGTCTTATACTGTTCATTGGAATATGCTTCCTGAACCAGTTCCACATTATATTGGTTCGTTTTATTAAATTCCTCAATTTCCGTTTCGATCAGTTTTGCATACGCCTCGTTGTTTCCTCCAGTCAGACATGCCACTGACATGGTGATCTTTTTCTCATTTTTTGTTCCCACGTCCCCGGAAGCCTCCGTACTTTTTTCGGAAGCTGCATTTCCGCACCCGGCTAACAAAGCCCCCATTAACATGGCTGCCGCCAATACTACCATTTTCTTTTTCATATTATCTTCTCCTTTTCATTTAATACCAGCACGTCATATGGCTGTATCTTTCTTTCCCCCCGGACCTCTTTTTCCGTAATGAGATCAAAGTAACCGGCCTTGCATACCAGCGTTTGTTCCTGTGCACTGTAATTTAATATAAAAATATACTCCTTTCCTTCTTTTTCCCTGATTGCCAGTTCACAGACCTGTGGAATGACTATTTTTTCTTCACAGGGTGAAAATATTTTTAATTTTCGGATCAAGGTCCGTGCCGTATGAAGTCCAAACGCGGAACCAACATAAACAGCGGTTCCCTCCCCATAGCGATTGAAAGTAATCGCCGGTTTATCTTTATAGTAATCATCGATGTATACAGCCTTGATTTCACAGGACTCTGCTAAGGGCGTTAATATGTCATGAAATAGGTTCATTTCAACCAGCTCATCTCCCCACTTTCCATATTGAATGGAATTTTCCTCAGCCAACAGCGTGAAATCATGAATACAGATTCCAAATAAATCATTCATGGAAACCGGTTCCGGCTCCATGGGGCTCTTTCCATAACAATCCTTAAATCCCGTCCGGGCACCAGCAATGACAGTTCCGCCCTTTCTGACGTACTCTTTCACCATGGTAATTATGGGCTCTTTCACTATTGCCATGTGAGGAATGATCAGGCAGGAATATTTCTGCACATCCTCCGGAAGCGTCTCTTCATTGATGGTCAGATAATCAAACGGGATATGCTCTTCCTGCAGGGCCTGGAACCAATTTGTCTGAGAGTATTGATACAGCGGTCCCCACCACACGTCGTATTCCCCATCCCACTCGTTATCATAGTCATATAAAATGGCGACCTTTGACCGGTACCGGCTTCCAGCAATTTCCTTTAAGTTTTTCATTTCCGCCGTGACTCTCTTTACTTCCTCCAGTCGCCGGTTGTCTTGGTTATCATGTCCTAAAATCCCATACCAATAGAGTTCTGTTCCAAATACAGCGGTTCTCCAGCGGAAATAGCTTATGAAATCCGCCCCATGTGCCAGCGACTGATAGGTCCATAAACGAATTTGTCCCGGCTTGGGAGTCGGCGCCTTATGGTAATTCACCCATCCGCCCGGCCCTGACTGCTGCTCCATGATACCAAATGTTTCTGAGCTGGCTCTCACTTTTGCCAGATTCATGCTCCACTTCCTGTCCTTCAGCGCATTTTGAGGGTCCAGTAAACCAAATGTGGGATAACTGTCATAAGTAAGCATGTCTAAGGATTCGGAAACCATTTTTTTATAATCAATATGTTTGAATATTCCATTGGTGGTAATAAAAACATCTTCATTGATATATTTTCTCAAAATATCGGCCTGCAATTTGCAGAATTTGCAGGCACTGTCTGAGAAAAAGCGAATGGCATCCAGCCTCAGATGAGGATTCGCCGTTTTCCTCGGCGCATGTCTTGGAAGGTAAATTTCATCCCATTGGGAATATTCCTGATTCCAGAACACTGTTCCCCATGCTTCATTTACCTTTTCCAAGGTATTGTATTTATTTTTCAGAAAAACCCTAAACGCCTTATGATCCGGATCCGAATAAAATTCATCAGTCACACAGTTTAATTCATTGTCTATCTGCCAGCCAATAATGGATTTGCGTTTTCCAAAATGTCTGGCAGACTGTTCCACAATCTGCGACGTTTTTTCCAGATAAACCGGGGAATTATAATTGTACTGTCTTCTCATGCCGTGCTTGTGTTGTTTTCCATCATAATCCACACAAAGAACTTCGGGATATTTATTGGTTAACCACCCAGGAGGCGTTGCGGTGGGAGTTGAAAAAATCACTTTCATCGGTGTTTTTTCGACCATATCCAGAAATTCGTCAAAGAAATCGAATTCAAAGACATTTTCCCTTATTTCAATTTTGTTCCATGCAAATTCTGCAATGCGGATCACCTGAATTCCTGCTTCCAGCATCCGTTTCAGATCATCTTCCCAATATTTCCTGTCCCAGTGCTCCGGATAATAACATGCACCAATTACAATTTCATCTAACTGCTTCATTTTATCCCCCTCCTGTTTGAATGCTTTCTGATGACGATATCATTATAAACATAACCCTATTTCAAAAAAACATAAATTACATACTAAAATGTTTAAAATCCAAACTAATTGTCATTTGGGGATCTCTTACGGTCAATTTTAGTGGGGCCTTTTATTATCAGCAGTTCTCTTTCGTACAAATAAGTGTCTTCGACACTTTAATTCCCCTCCCCCTCAATCGAGGGCACTGAAAAACATGGGGTTTTAAATCCTGAGTTATTAATAATACACAAAATCCACCAGATTCAAATTTTTCTGATGGATTTTATGTATTTCTTGTTGATAATTCCCTATTTTAAACCAAGGTTTCCTTTATTTTTCGCTCATTACCTTAATGATCCGTTTGAGGTTCATTGCAAATATAGCCATCGCTCCTTGCATTTCCATGCCAATAAGACCTGATGATGACGCAATATCATAACCATGTCTGTGCTTTAATTCGCTGTTTTTTGCCTCTATTTTATAACGCTCTTTTGCCTTTTCTTTGAAATGTTCCGTTTCCTGAAATTGTGCCTGTTTGCTATGGGAGACACTGATAATAGTTTCTGTATAAGTCTTTTTTTCGCTCCCTCTTTGTAGCATCCATCTCTGTAAGGGCATCTCTTACATTTTTCTATATCAAAGAAATATGTCATTCGCGAATTCTTTTCCTCAGTTTTTCGTTTGTCTAAATATTTATGGATTGCCAAATGACCTGCTTTACATTGATACATTCCAGCATCTTTGTTAAATTCGAATCCAGACGGCTTTGTACGATTCCCTTGTGTAACAATACTGTTTAATCTGGCGACTAGTTCATAATCTCCATCTTTTGCAGCATCAATATTTTCTTTTCTTCCGTCATAGCTATATGTGTTTTATACCCAAAGAAGGAGGTATCTGCTGTTTTATGTCCAATTTTTGCATCCCCATCTTTTGAGGTATCCAAATGTTTAAGATCATCACAGATAGCTTCTTCTAATAAGTTCAGTTTTTCCTGCACCTTGGGATAGCTGCATATAGTTTCATTCTCTTTTATAGTGGAAATAAGCTGTTTGCAATACTCCAGTTCTTTTTCCAAAGAATCTTCGGTATTTTTAGCAGAAAACTGGCCTTTCATTGTTTCGTTCACTTCATAAACGGTACGGCGAAGTTTTTTTGACTGCTCCTGAAGTGCCTGCCGTGGAGTCTTTTGATTGTATTTTCCTGTCAGTAAAACGGTTGGCAGTTGATATTTCTGATACATGATGTATGCAACGCAAGAGGCAGATGCCATGCTGTAACGGATGAGCGGTGCAGGAACTTCTGCTTTTTCTATGGTTGATTCTCTATCATTACGGCACTGGAGACGAGTTGAGTTAACACCCTGGTTATGGACAGGCGGAACGAAAGAAGTTAGGATCCATACAGAAATGGATGGAGATTCTGTAAGCGATGAATAAGATGCCGTCTGTGAAACCAGCTTCAAGTATGAGAAGATCCCACTATTGGCGCAAGCTGAAACACTTCGTGAACAGTAGAAAACAATTTGTGCTTGTTAGCATCAAATTCTGATGTAAGTCTTTTGACTCTATCGGCATGAGTCCCGAAAAATCGGTATTGTCCTTGAAACAACATCTTTCTATTCCTCCTTATGACACGTATGTTTCGACTTTACTAACTGCATTGAACGATAAGTGAGAACCGATTCGACCTCCGAGATGTTCTTCGGCTATTTCACCATCGGCATCTTTGATAAAGATAATAACCTGCTCTGCAATTTTGGGCAGAACATCGCAGACAGTTTGAATGCGTGTCTTGTCGAACGCAGAAAGTGGCGCATCCATAACAAGTGGGTACGGTTCTGATACTAATAAGCCACCATCGTCGTTTTGGCTATCCCTTGCCATTTGAATGACACCAGCAATAAATGCTAATCTTCTTTGATATGGTTCAGTATATCGTTTGGCTTGCAATCAAACAACCCACATAATTTGTCGAGTGTTTTGAAGTCAATGCGCTTCACTTTGTCATGATATAGATTTGATATTGTAGTTCTATCCAACCCAGTTTTATCAATGACCGCTTGAATATTGTATCTGCGTTCGCCCATGAGTACGGACAATCTACTCTGAATTGCCATATTGCACACCTCCTGCAAGAATAGGTATACTTATTGTGCCACGAATCCCCCCGAAAATCAAGGACTATTTGGACATAATATCGAAGTAGCTCGACAAGAAGTACTTCCTTAGTGAACTTTAACTTTACAAGATATTTACCTTTCAGATAAAAAAAACGGGCTGTTTCCTTATTGTGGAGTCAGCCTGTTTGACGAATTGATCGCAGGTTCTCGTTATGCTCATAATATTTAAGAAAGAAAACCTCTTGCAAAAGTGGTTTTCAAACATGCTATTGATGTATGGTAATATTAATCTTGTACTATAGTCCCAATATAGACTATGTGTTCCTCAAAATGCCGTTTTTATTACATGTTTTCATTGACACATACTCCTCGACGTACTGGACAATCCTCATATACTCATCCATATGGTTCCATGCAATTTCAATCGCTTCACTTCCGTAGATATAGATACTGTCAATCAACTCATCTACCATTTCTCTTGAAAGCTCCGTAAATCCCTCATATCGCTTGAAACTCTCAATGATGGAAATTGGCTGTCCGTTTTCCTTATAACGGCTTTGTAATGCCGTTTCAAGTTCAGCGACTTTGGCATCTGTTTCCGCAATCTCCTTGCCAATATCCGCCTTTTGACCCCGGTAGCTGTCCCTGTCCAAAGCTCCATCTTTGTATCTTTCGTATGCCTTAACTTTGGATGCTTTCAGCTTGGAGAGAATGGCTTGGAGCTGCCTGATCTGCTCTGTCAGAGTGGTTATATCATTATTGCTTTGCGTTTTCACCTTGTCAAAAAGCTGTGCCATATCAAGCATGACCGCTATCTGTTTATGTATCACAGATAGGACGGTCTGTATCAAACTGACTTCGGAAATTCTATCCTTTGTGCAAGTGCTATCAGCCACATACTGATGGCTTTCACAATAATAATATGCCGTAGCCGAGGGACTATTGCTTCTTCGCATAACGTGCCGACAAACTCCACATTTCACTTTACCCATCAGTGGTCTGACCTCAGCCGGTTCTATCCTTATCCTCACAGGGGCAGAAAAACGCTCTTGAACCGAAGTAAACAATTCATCCGAAACAATGGGTTCATGGGTGTTCGGCACAACAATCCACTCACTCTTTGGAATGCGTTTCCCATGCTTGCTCCCGACAAAAGGGCTGCGATTTTTTCCGCTTACCATTTTCCCGGTATAGCGTTCATCACGGATAATGGTCAGGACGGTTGTATTATGCCAATGATTTATTTTTCCAACCACATTGTATTTACGGTCACAGCCCATAAGCCGCTTATAGATATATGGCGTCGGAATATTTTCTGCGTTCAGGATTGCGGCAATTTGCACGGCATTTTTACCCTCATCCGCCATCGCAAAGATGCGCCTGACAACAGCGGCAGCCTTTTCATCAACGACAAGTTTCTTGCGGTTTTCAGGCGACTTCGCATAGCCATAAGGTGCGTGGCTGCCGATAAATTCGCCTTTCTCCATGCGGGTTTTCTTTGCACTCCGTACCTTTTGGGAAAGGTCTTTGCTGTAAAGGGAGTAAATTAAGTTCCTGAAACCCACATCAAGCCCGCCGGTCGTGCCGTCAAAATCATTGCTGTCAAAACGGTCATTTACGGAGATAAAGCGTACTCCTAAAAAGGGGAATATCTGCTCCAAATAATCTCCAATGTCAATGTAGTTTCTTCCGAAACGGGACAGGTCTTTCACGATGATACACTGTATGTTTCCAGCACGCACTTCATCCAGCAGGGCTTTCACGCCCGGACGGTCAAAGTTCGTACCGCTGTAACCATCGTCACAAAACTCAACCACTTCGTATTGTGAGAGGTCTGGAGAGCTTTTCACAAAGGCGTTCAGAAGATCCCGCTGGTTTATGATACTGTTGCTTTCACCCTCGTTCTCGTCCTCTTGGGATAGCCGGATATACTCGGCAAGGATTTTCCTGATACTCACGAAACCCTCACCTCGCTCTCCGCCTCAATAAAGCCGAGCAAACTTTCAAACTCATCCCGATACCGAAAGCAGATGGACACGCTTTGATCGCTGAATATTTCCACCCGTTCTATCAGCTCGGAAATCATTTCTCCCGTTATGGCTTTGTTCTTCTTGAATTTCTTCAAGGCTGCCAGCCATGGATTTTGAGGGGTCAGCATAGTATTCAGCCTGTGCTTTTGACTGGATAGCTCATCAAGTCGGCTTCGCAAAAGGGTAACATCTTTCTCGTACTTTGCTTTTGTAAAGAGATATTCCGTTTCATCAAGGAGCTTTTCCTGATAATCCTCATACAAGGAGCTTCTGAGCATGGACAGTCTGGACAGCTTCTTTTCCGTTTCGGAAATCTCTGTGTCCACCTCACTTTGTTGCTGGCAGAAGCCTTCTTTTGCATTGAGCTTCGACACCATTCGGTCTATGTCAACAGCGAGGTCAATCTGCTTGCGGATCGCCGTATAGAGAACAGAGAGTAAATCCGGTTCGTCCATTCGCTTTTTGACGCAGTCATTTTTGGCTATGTCCTCGTAGGTGGCACAACTAAAGTAATAGAGTGCTGAACCCTTTGATTTGGGCATTTTACGCCATTTCATGCTTCGTTTGCAATCACCGCAGAACACAAGCCCTTTCAAGATATTTGACCGCCCGGGTTCCGCTTCTTTTCTCTCACTGGACTCCCGTTCCTGCTTGATTTGCCGTATAGCCAAAAAGGTTTCTTCATCCACCAGCGGTTCATGGGTGTTTTTGATTTCCACCCACTGATCCTGCGGCTGTTCTACGCAGCCGCCCTTGCCCCATAGGTCAGATTTGGTTTTGCCCTGTACCATATGTCCAAGATAAACGGGGTTGACTAAAATCCTGCGGACGGCGCTTTTGTACCAATAACGCATATTGGCATAACGCTCTTTTTTCAAAATTCCCTTCATATAGCGATACTGGCTTGGGGAGGGAATACTGAGCGCATTGAGTTTTTGAGCGATACGCATATCACCCATACCCTCGCTTGCCCACCTGAAAATGTCCCTGACAACCGGTGCGGTTTCCTCGTCAATCACCAGCTTTCCGTTATCCGCTTTTTGATAGCCATAGGCAGCGACACAGCCGGTAAATTCGCCTTTACTTCTCTTGACTGCAAGCCCTGATTTTATCTTTTGCGATATATCTCTGGCATACACATCATGGATCAGGTTCTTCAGAGGAACAACATACCCTTCATCCTGACTGTTGGCGTTCAAGCTGTCATATCCATCGTTCACGGAGATAAAGCGGACGTTAAAAAACGGCAGTATTTTTTCAAGATAGGTTCCGGTTTCGATGTAGTTTCTTCCGAAACGGGACAGGTCTTTGACCACAATGCAGTTGATTTTCCCACCCTTGATGGCGTCCATCATTTCATTGAAGCCGGGACGGTCGAAGTTTGTTCCTGTCTGATTGACATCCTTAAAAACAGATATGAGCTTCAGGTACGGCCTTTCAGCGATATAGCGTTCCAGCATGGAAATTTGATTGCCGATAGAATCGCTTTCTTTTTTTCGCTCATCTTCCTCCGACAGCCGCCCATAAACACAGGTGTTCCATATCGTTTCAAGAGGGACCTGGGCAATACTGTCTATTTGTTTTCTGCTCGTTCTCGCCATCTCACACCACCCCCTTCATGGGAGCCGGCGAAGCTGTTGCAATTAGGTTTTTTGCGTTCTCGGCAAAGAACAAAGCTCTTTCATATTCATACTGATAGCGGAACCGGATTTCCACCCGGCTGCCGGAATAGATATTGACCCATTCAATCAGGGAAATAACTACCTTTCGGGACAGCTCGGTGATATTCCGATTCTTCTTAAAGGCTTCAATCCAAACGCTGTTTGCTCCCTTACCCGCAAGGATCAGGGTTATATCCTGTTTCAGCCGCCCAGCAGCCTTTTCCGCTTCCTCACACTTTTTACCATAGATTTCTTTGAACTCCCTGTACTCATCCGCATCAATGACACCGCTTTTCAAGTCCTCATAGATAGACACTTTGAGGTTTTTATACTTTTCGATTTCCTCCTGCTTCATCAGCAGTTGGGTATCAATTTTTCGGACTTCCTCCTGCTGCATGGGAAGGGTGTCGATATAACGGAGAATCCGTTCAATATCAAGAATAGAAGCAATGTGATTTTGAAGGGCTTGCAGGACTGCCTTTTCCAGCACCTTTTCACTGATGCAGTGGGTAGTGCAGCCGTCCCCAGCCTTATTCTTTGAGCAATAATAGTAGGCGTACTTTTTCCCGCCTGCGGGTACAGTTTTTCGTACCATGGCGCTTTTGCAATCAGCACAGAAAAGCAGACCGGAGAACGGGTAGACCGTTTCTTCATCTGGAGCGATACGGGTATCCTGTGCCAGCACACGGTTTACCGTATCAAACACTTCCTGCGGAATAATCGGCTCATGGGTGTTTTCCACCCGAACCCATTTATCCTCCGGCTTTATAAACCGCTGTTTAATCTTATAGTTCGGCGTACTTTCCTTACCCTGCACAAGATGCCCTGCGTAGATAGGGTTTTTCAGAATGCGGCCAATCGCCACAGCAGTCCATTTTGCCTTGGAATTGACCTGAAAGCTGGTGGCAAAGTTAAGCCCTAAAAAGCGTTTATATTCCATGGGGGACGGCTCGCTGATCTCATTCAGCCTGTCGGCTATCCCTTGCTGGCTGAGTCCGTCCAGCTTCCATGCAAAAATATCCCGCACAATCTTTGCCGCATAGGGGTCTATCACCAGTTGATTTTTATTCTCCGCTGATTTCATGTAACCGTAGACGGCAAAGGAGCCGATGAATTCGCCGTTCTTGCGTTTTACATCAAGCTGGCTCCTGATTTTAACGGAAATGTCCCTGCAATACGCATCGTTGACAAGGTTCTTGAAGGGAATGATGATGTCGTCTGACGGGGTTCTTTCCTTTGCGCTGTCGTATCCGTCGTTGATGGCAATGAAACGCACACCTAAAAACGGAAAAATCCGTTCAATATATCGTCCTGCCTCGATGTAGTTTCTTCCGAAACGGGACAGGTCTTTGACGATGATGCAGTTGATACGCCCGGCTCTTATGTCCTCCATCATCAAATTAAAGGCAGGACGATTAAAGTCAACACCACTAAATCCGTCATCTATTCTTTCCGAACAGAGGCGGATGTCAGGCATTGACTTCACAAAATTGGTTATTAAATCTCTTTGATTGGAAATGCTGTCGCTTTCTACCTTATCGCCATCTTCTTTAGACAGGCGCAAATAGTCCACAGCATTGTATATGATTGTATCCTTATTTAATGGCATAACGAAACCTCCCGATTGAAAAAGTCAAGAAGCAAAACCTGACCTAATCAATGGGCGTCCGCTAATATTAGTCCATGTATAATTATAGCACCCCTTTCAGGATGCGTCCAGACAATATTGCCATATATCCGAACCCACACGATCAGGCTCTGCCCGAAGCAAACCACCCATATCACATCATCCTCAAAAAACTTTCCATCCTATCCTCCAGCGTGGCGCCGCTATCATTAAAGCTGATTTTGACTACTACTTTTCCGCACTTGTAGCAATATGGATTTTTAATCTGTTGGATAAAGTCCAGTATCCGTTCCTCTATGGGCAGTTTCGCATTGACTTTTGTATCGTTAATGTCAACCAGAGTATCCGGGTTGACTGTTCGGATGTCTATATTTTTCATAGCTTCAAAGTCTATGTTTGGTAATGAGTCCACCCAATCACTCCTTTCGGGGCGCAGGGCGATAAGGCTCCCTGTCTTACCGCCCTGATACAGTGTATTCCGGGTCAGCTTGTCAGGTGACAGCCGAGGGAAAAAAGCGATGAATAGGCTCCGTCCTTTTTCTTGGAGAAAAGACGGGCGCCCACTCAATCAAAGTAGGCGCCCGACTTCTTGGCCGCAATAAAGCGGTTCACATCGCAAAGCTGGTGCGTAACCGGCATATCGGGCAGGGCCGCCAGTATGTCGTTCCGGTAGCGTCTGCCCGCCCGACTGTCGAGGATAGAGAAAACACAGGTGTCTGTTTCCCTGCGGATGCCCCGGCCAAACCACTGGCGCAGCTTAATGAGCATACCCGGCACAATGACCTCGTTCAGATAGCCGTAGAAGTCAGGATACAGGGTCTTTTCATATTCCAATACCGGATCGGGAGCCGGAAACGGCAGCCGTACCACAATGAGGGAAGATAATATATCCCCGGCAAGGTCAATGCCCTCCCCGGCGCTGTCGCTGGCGCAGAGGACACCGTTGCCGCTTTTACGGAAAGCGTCGAGGGCGTCCAGACGTCCTTTGCCCATACGGAACAAGGGAAATGAAGTAATCCGTCCGCACAGCTCGTCATATGCCTGCTCCATCATACGGTAGGATGTAAACAGAATCAGTGTATGCCCATGGGTCACTTCAATCAGCTCTACAAGCCGGTTGACCACCGCCTGAAAATAACCGCTGTCTTTGTCTGAAGGCAATGGCATATCCTGCGGAAGATACAACAGGGCATGGTTCGGATAATCAAAGGGAGATGCCTTGCTGGTTTCAAAAATACGGCGTTTCTCTGCCAGTATAATTCCGCTGTTTCGCTTGAAGTGCGAAAAATCGCCCCCAACAGAGAGCGTACCGGAGGTCAAGATATACGGAATTTCTTCCTGCCAAATATCCTCCGACAATAGAAAATCAAGCTGCTTTGGCAGGGCGCAGACCCGGCAGGCCGTTGCCCCGGTCATTTCCAGCCATAAAATAGACCCGGCATGGTGAAACAGAATGGATAGCTTGGTTTCCTGCTGCTCCATGCGGTTCACCAGCCGGTCATACCGATCCCTTTTCTCACGGGCGGTCGTATAAAAAAGCACCGACAGCCTGCGCAGCACAGCCATCAGTGTTTTCAAAGCCCGTATGCAGTTTAAGTCGATCTGCACGGCATAACAGTTTTTATCATAGCTTGTGCCTGCGGCGTAGCGCAGGGCTTCAAAGAGCAGGGCGTTTTGTTCCTGCATGGTTTCACACAGTCTGACAATCTCGGCCTTATCAGGATTTCCCGAACCTATGGCATGGTAAATGCTTGCCACCAGCCGTTCCAGCTCCACGTTTTCCATTGTCATACCGTACATCTGCCTTGCGGCGTCAAGGAGCTTGTGAGCCTCGTCAAAAATCACCACGCCACGGGGCGGAAACAAGGACCTTCTCCCGTTCTTCCTGCCAAGAACATCCGCCAGCACAAGATTGTGGTTGGCAATCTGAAAGTCATATCCAAGGGACTGTGCCTTTCGGATGAAGTCACGGTATCGGCAGACAGAGGACAACGGGCAATTCAGGTGGCAGCGTTCCACATTGATGCAGGATTTCACATAGTCCGTTAAAGGGAGCTTATCCAAATCAAGAGGGCAGGCGCCGGTGAAAAGTCCGGTCAGGACAGAAAGCAGCTCCTCGTCCTCATGGCGGTGATTGTGTGCAATAGAGGAACGATACCCCTTTACCCGGCTGTCGCAGGCGTAATGGGCTTTCCCCTTGCGAACCACAAAAGACAGGGGTTTATCAATGATACGGTGTTCCATCAAAATATCGGAAATCTGAGGGATATATTCTTCCGTCAGTGCCTTTTGCAGCGCAATGGTGGAAGTAGAGATAATGGTCGGCAACTTATTGTTGCTGAACAGGTTGTGGACCGTCACGGCCAGGATGTAGGCATGGGTTTTTCCCGTACCCACCTCGGCCTCACAGAGCGCCAGCCGGTTTCCCTGCAAGGACTCCAGCATTTCCAGCGCAAGAGCCGCTTGATTTTCTCGAAAGTCCATACCATGTTCCGGCAGGATGTTTGAAAAAATGTGTTCCAGCAGATTTCTTGCTCTCAGAACAGGTTTGATGGAAAAGGTGCTTTCCGGTTCCGATACTGCCTGTGAAAGCATTTTCTCCATCGCTTTTTGATAGCCGCTTTCATTCAGGGGAGCCGACTTGGAAAAAAGCCGCTTTGCCTTTAAGGTGGAAAGCTCCACCATGCGATAGCTGTATGTTTTTCCGGTGTAGTATTCCAAAAGCACGCAGTTTTCGGCGGTCAGCACAATGCGTTCTTCCTGCCGGATTAAGCCTGCTTCGTAAATCTTATTTTGAATATCTGCCATGTAGACAGGTTGTTCCATAATATTTTGCCTCCTTTGCTTGCCTAAAGGAGCGACACAAGAATGCGGCGGAATCAGGAAAAGGTTTGAAAGTTTGTTGACTCAAAAAGCCTGTTCCGCCGCATGGTTTCTATCGCTCCGATAGAGCACGATAGATTTTTATATCAAAGCAAAGGTGTGACAAGCGATCCGGCTGGTGTTGCCGGACTCCATAAAAGCCGCCCCTCATTCTTTCTCAAATGAGGGTGATGCGTTTTCCCGGCCGTCTACCGGGCTGCTCAATGCGGTGAAGCGTTCAAAGCAGAAGTACCATGATGACCGGCAGGGATCGTCGCAATCCGTCCCACCACGGGGCGTAACTGCCGCAGACATAATCGCTCGGAGGGCATTGCCCCCGTCTTGGCGTGTCCCGGTATGTTGCTCCCCCTGCCGGTGATGTACCCATCACACCCATATTCTGTTTTCAATGTTCAGGCGAAAGGAAATTGAAAAATCCTTTCACCCAATGTCAAAAAAACAGGGGGATGACGAGTCATTCATAGAAAAATTTTTTTAATTTTTTTGAAGCCCACTGCAAGCTGTCCCAAACTGCCCGTTGGTGTACCGCCTCTTTTTCTGCAATCTGTCGGGTAGACAAGCCACGGAAGTAATGCAGAATAAACCGGCGTTGCTGGATTTCTGTCAATTCTCCACTGTCCAGCAGTCGCTTTGCAGCTTGCATAGCTTTTGCAGTATCGCTTTTATGTATCAAGTCTAAATCAAGGGGTGGTGCGGCAAGCTGCTCTGTTTCCTCCATCCCACTGATGCTCACATCCAAACGGCTTGTCCGATTTTCATGTATGACTTGCTCATGATAGATTTCATCCGACAAGGCTTTCAGCTCCAAAAAGTCCTGTGCTGTCTTGCCGGGGTTCTCTGCAAGGTAGTCCTCCACTGTAATTTCTACAATGCGGTCTGCGAAACGGTAAACAATGCCCTCGCTGAATTTATTTAAGGCATAATCACTGTCTTTATAATTTTTCAAATTCCTTTCCTCCGATCTGTTTTGCTGAAATGCGAAAACAGATCGGAGGGCGGGGAACGGCATCGTGGTTGTGCAGAAAGGCTACTGTAAGAGTCTTCAAATGGGATATATTGTAAAACAAGCAGAAATTTTGTCGAAAAAAATAAGTCAGCACTATGCCCATGGCAAAATACTGACTTTTTTAGGTATACACTATTAAATTGCAGGTTTGTATAGGGTGTTCTTGCTCTATTTACACCCCGAAAAGAGATAAAAGCGGAATATCTTCATATGGATACCTCTCTCGCCATAGCCATAGCGAAAGCCGGTATCACGAAGTCCAAAGCATCCGTTAAAAACAGCAAAAGCCTGCCCTCCGAGTATGAAGGGCAGGCTTTTGCTTAACTGTCAGCAGCCAGACTATCATAGCGCCCTAAGACACCTTAGACCCTCGGCTTTGCGTACCCGGCTTTTGCCGAGTTTGCCCATAGCTTTATTGATTTGTTGTTTTACTTCTCTGGTACTCTGAGTACATCGCCGGGGAGGATGAGAGAAAACCGGCTCTTGTTGTTCAGTCGTTCCAGCTCGCTC
>JAEWYE010000072.1 GCA_023458755.1 Bacillota bacterium
CTCGCGAAGCGTTGCCGTTACCACAACCGGCTGCTCGGTGCCCACCACATCCACATTTTCCGCGATGTCCGTGGCATAGTCCCCAAGCACCGCGCGGTAAACCCAAAGCTCCACAAGGTCGGACGTGCTTACGCCCATGGCAGCAGAGGGGTTTTGCTTAAATACCTTTTCTTCCTTTTCGCCCTCGCCCGGCGGCGCGAACCGGAGCCATACACGCGTAAACCCATCCTCATCAAGTGTGCTGAGCGCTTCCGTAAGCGTGTGGGTGGTAACGTTTGGCATCTCTACACCCTGCCCGGGCATGCCGCTGATTTGAAGGTTGACTTCGTCGTTTTTCAAAAGTTCAGTGTTCGCAGGCGGATCCTGTGAAACCACCTGCCCGTCCGGCAGCTCGCTCTCCACATATTCCACAACGCCTACCTTGAGCGATTGCTCCTCAATGGCGATTGTGGCATCCACAAGGGACAACCCGAACACATCGGGCACAACAGCGCGCTCGCTGCCGCTGCTGACGATTACATTGATAACGTCGCCCGGCTTGCCGCTGGTACCGCTCAAAGGATCTTGGCTGATTACAGTGCCTTCCGGATACTGCGTGCTGGACTGATACTCCGCCACAAAAAGCTCAAAGCTGCGAAGCTTCGCAAGCGCCGTCGCATCCTCCAACTTCTTCCCCTCGAGCGTCGGAATCACATAATCGTCGGCACCGTTCATCCCGCCGTCGCTCCACGCTCGAATGATAAAAAACAGTGCCGCAAAAAGCCCAATCGCAACAAAGGTGAGAAGCGCAATGTTTAGGATACCGTAGCGGCGGCTGCGGCGCTTGTCTTTGTCTTTGTTTTTGACGCGCGCAAATTTGCCGTGCGGTTCGCGAAGCGCGCGCTGAAGATCCTCGCGCATCTCGCCCGCGGTATGATAGCGCATGGATGGTTTTTTGGACGTGGCCTTTACGATGATGTCCGAAAGCGCACGCGATATTTTGGGGTTGATTACCATGGGCGGGGTAATTTCCTCATGCAGGTGCTTGAGCGCAATGGCAACGGAATTTTCGCCCGCAAACGGCACTTCGCCCAAAAGCATTTCATAAAGCATGATTCCGCAGGAGTAAAGGTCACTTTCGGCGGTTACCTCGTCGCCGCGCGCCTGCTCGGGAGAAAGATAATGCACCGAGCCGATCACGTTGGTTCCGGCAAATGTTCGCGTGGTGGAAGCCACATCGCGGGCAATGCCGAAATCCGTTAGCTTCGCGCGCCCGCTCGGGGTGATGATCACATTTTGCGGCTTCACGTCGCGGTGAATGATGCCGCGCTCGTGCGCGTGAGAAAGCGCGTTTAGAACCTGCGAAGCCACGCTCACTGCAACACGCGGAGAAAGCGCGCCCTCGCGCGTGATGATCTCCTTTAAGGTGCTTCCTTCCACATATTCGAGCACGATGTAGGAAACGTCGCCATCCTCGCCCACGTCATAAGACTTGACGATGTTGTCGTGCGAAAGCGAAAGCACCGCCTGCGCTTCGCGCTCAAACCGGCGAACAAAATCCGCATCTTCGCGGTGCTCATCCTTGAGCACCTTGAGTGCAACCGCTTTGCTCGTTTTTAGGTCGAACGCCTTGTAAACATTAGCCATGCCGCCCGAGCCGATCAGGCTGTCGATGCGGTATCTTTGGGATATCACGGTTTCTGTCACCTACCGCACCTCCTGATTTTTGATGAGGATGACGCTGATGTTGTCGGTGGAGCCGCCATAGAGCGCAAACTCCACGAGCATGTCGCAGGCATCCTGAAGATCATCGTCGGCCTCGCGAAGCACGCGCGCAAGCTCGCAGTCGTCAAGTACACCGTGAAGGCCGTCGGAACAGAGCATAAGCGTATCGCCTCGCGCCCACTCGCGCCTGAAAATATCAACCTTTTCCTCGCTTCGCGTACCCAAAGCGCGCGTAATGATGTTTCTTCTGGGGTGAACGGCTGCCTGCTCGGGCGTGATCTCTCCCGCCTCCACAAGCTCCGCCACATAGGAATGATCACGCGTCACCTGCGTGAGCACGCCGTCGTGCATATGGTAAAGGCGGCTGTCGCCTACGTTTGCCGCCACATATTTGGTTTGAAACGCGAGTGCCGCAACCATGGTGGTACCCATGCCGCGGCAGTTTATATCGCCGTTTGCATAGTCCAATACGGCACGGTTTGCAACCGCGATCGCGCTTAAAAGTAAAGTATCCGGCGTGGCGATACCGCCTTTTTTGACTTCCGTCTCCACGGTCTCTGCGGCAAGCCTGCTCGCAACGCTCCCCGCGTTGTGGCCGCCCATGCCGTCTGCCACGATAAAAAGCGCAACCTCGCCCCGCGCCGGCACAAACAGCGTGTCTTCATTTTGATAGCGCTTTCCCTTTTCGCTTCTCGCGGCGTAAATCATGCGTCCTCCCCCTTCCCCTGAGCCTCCAAAACGCGCCGCCTCAATAGGCCGCACGCACCCTCAATATCCGTTCCCATTTCGCGGCGCACCGTCGCTGAGATGCCTCGGTTTTCAAGCCACTCAGCAAATCGCTTTGCGTGCTCCCTTGTGACCCCATCGAGCCCGCGCTCCGGCACGGGATTGAGCGGGATGAGGTTGACATGGCAGTTCATGCCGCGAAGCTTTTCGCTAAGCTCGATTGCATGCTCCTGTGCGTCGTTGAGCTTGCCGATGAGCGCGTATTCAAACACCACGCGCCTTCCCGTTTGCAAAGCGTATGTGTTTGCCGCCTCCAGAAGCATGGCAACCGGATAGCGGCGGTTGATGGGCATGATGCAATCTCTTAATGCATCGTTTGGTGCGTGCAGTGATACGCTCAGCGTAACGTGCGGCGCCTCCTCCATAAACCGGTAAATCTCGGGTACCAGCCCGCAGGTGGAAAGGGAAATGTTGCGAGGGCTTATGTTTTTGCCATTTTTATCGCTCACAAGGCGCAAAAAGCGCACGACGTTTTCGTAATTGTCGAGCGGCTCACCGCTTCCCATGAGCACCACGTTTGTTACCGCGCGCTCGTGCGCGGCATCGTGCCCTTCGTCGCGCTCAACGACGCTCAAAAAGCCGAGCATTTCCCCTGCCGTAAGGTTTCTTACACAGCCCTCCAGCGTGGAGGCGCAAAACGCGCAGCCCATTTTGCAGCCAACCTGCGTGGAAATGCAGAGTGTGTTGCCGTAGCGGTAGCGCATCAAAACGCCCTCTACGAGGTTTTTGTCTTCCAACTCAAACAGATATTTTACCGTGCCGTCCTTTTCGGATACGCGCTTATCATAGAGCGCAGCACTGCCAAAAGGCAATTGAGCAAGCTTTTCACGAAGGGGCTTTGGAAGGTCGGTCATCTCCTCGGGACGCGCGCCGCGCGCAAGCCACGAAAACACCTGCTTTGCGCGAAACTTCGGCTCGTTCCACGATTTCAGAAGCGTTTCAAGCTCCGTTAGGTTCATGGAGCAAAGGCTCAACTCACCCGCCATGATTTACCATCCTTGCCACAAAAAAGCCCTCCGTGCCGTCGAGGTGCGGGAAAAGCTGGAGCATGCCGCGCTTCGCCCGTTCATGCAGGGATTGCGGCACATAAGCTTCAAGGCTCGCCAGTGAAAATTCCATATGTTCTTTCAAAAATGCCTCGACCTGCGCCTCGTTTTCCGCATGCGACACGGTGCAGGTGGAGTAAACAAGCGTACCGCCGCGCTTCACATAGCC
>JAEWYE010000073.1 GCA_023458755.1 Bacillota bacterium
GCGCAAAGCTCGCTTTCACTCTTTCCTTCGGCTATGCCTGTGTCAAAAAATTCTGTGTAGTCTGCCAAGATATCGTTTGCCTGTTGCTGTGAGAAATTTGCTTTTAATGTTCGCTCTAAATTTTGCAGATAGTCTGACTTTTCCAAGATAATATTCCTCCCCCTATTGATTAATAATCAGTAGCTGCTACCGTTACTATAAACCACTATTGTGCATTAGTCAATAGAAAATTCATAATAAGATGAATTTTTGTATTCTCTTCCGTTCCTTAAAGCAAAGTTCTCCCTGTTAGGGTGCTTTTCCTGCAGAGCTGATTTGATTACGGAACTAGGCGGTGGTATAATAAAATCTTGCAGGCAGACTGCGAAATCCTCTGTCTTAGTCTGCAAGGGGGGCTTTTATGCAAATGATGTGGAATTCTATTAAAAAGATATCGCATGATCTTTTGATATTTATAAAATGGATTGCACTTGCCTGTTTGGTAGGTACTGTGGTTGGCGGAATCGGAACCCTGTTTTCCTATTGTGTTGAAAAGGCAACCCAATATCGAACCGCAAACGGCTGGCTTGTTTGGCTGCTGCCGGTGGGCGGTTTGGCAATCGTTTTTTGCTACCAGATAGCGAAAATGTCACATGACAAAGGGACAAACCGCGTTTTGGAGTCCGTGCGTTCCCGGGAACAGCTTTCCGGTAAAATGGCACCGCTTATTTTCGTTTCTACCGTGATTACTCACCTGTTTGGCGGTTCCGCCGGCCGCGAGGGTGCCGCGCTGCAATTGGGCGGCAGTCTGGGGTATCAAATCGGCAAATGGATGTATCTGGATGAAAAGGATCTGCGTATAATTACCATGTGCGGCATGAGCGCGGGCTTTGCCGCGTTGTTCCGTACACCCCTGACAGCGGCGGTGTTTTCTATGGAAGTGATTAGTGTCGGTGTGATGTATTACGCGGCGCTTGTCCCCTGCGTGATTGCCGCACTGATTGGTTATTCCATTTCCGGATTCTTTGGTATGCCCGCACCGTTTTATCCGATACAGGGAATTCCGAATCTGCATTTTGTGCCGGTCCTGCAAGTTTTACTGCTTTCCATACTGTGCGCAGGACTGAGTATTCTGTTCTGCATGGCTCTCCATCAATCCGGAAAGCTATACAAAAAGTATCTTAAGAATAAATATTTACGCATAGTAGTAGGCGGCGTTTTGGTGATTGCACTTACTTATATGTTCCGCACCACCGATTATCTTGGCGCGGGTATGAACATCATCCAAACTGCCATGACTGGCTCGTCAAAACCGGAAGCATTTGTACTGAAAATGCTGTTTACCGTAATCACCCTTGGCGCGGGCTATAAGGGCGGCGAAATTGTACCGGCATTCTTTGTCGGGGCAACCTTTGGGAACGCCGTAGGCGGTTTGATAGGGCTAAATCCGACGTTCGGCGCGGCAGTCGGTCTAATGGCGGTGTTCTGCGGGGTGACCAACTGCCCGATGACCGCGTTTTTTATCAGCGTGGAGCTGTTCGGAATAAACGGCGCGTTTTATTATCTGCTTGCTGCCGCCGTAAGCTATATGCTTTCCGGATATTACGGACTGTATAGTAAGCAGAAGATTGTATACTCAAAGTTTAAGCCTCAGTTTATTGACAAGTTCAGTAAATAGGGACGCATAGTATGCGGCCCAATACAATTCGGATATTCTATTCAAAAAATCAGGAGCAGTCTCATTATGAGACTGCTCCCTGTTTTATATTTCGCACAAAACGATGTGCCCTGTTTTGCGGGTTTGGCTCATGTCAATGACCCGCTGGTTTCGGCTCCCCCGGAACAAAAGTGTCAAATCGCGCTGCTCCAGTTCGAATCTGCCGTCAATCAATACATCGGTCTGTTCCAGCAAGGCATTGATGGCGGGGTCGTTTTTCGCCTGAAGCTGCTCCAGTGTGTAGCCGGTGTAAGCAGTAATATCCAAATGCTGCTCATGCAGCCGTTTTGCAAGCTTTGCAAGCGGTGCGGGCTGGCAGAACGGTTCGCCGCCGCTGAAGGTAACACCTTTGAGCAGCGGGTTTTCCACAATTTCTTCAAACAATGTGGAAAGCTCCGCGTCTTTTCCGCCTTTGAAATCATGTGTCTGCGGATTGTGGCAGCCGGGGCAGTTGTGGGGGCATCCCTGGGTGAAAATCACATAGCGGATGCCCTTGCCGTCCACGATGGATTCATCTACCGTGCCGCTTATTCGAAGTGTATCGTTCATGGCTCATTCCTAAATCGTTTATTTTAAGCCGTGCTTTACGCGGTCTTTTTCTTCGGCGCGCTTCGCATTGTTCCAGCGGTCGGTGGTGCCGACCAAGTAACCGGTGATTCTGCGGATACGCTCGAAGTTCGGGTTTCCATCGCCCTCTTTGCGGTGGCATTTCGGGCACTCATTGTCGATGATGCCGTTAAATCCGCAGACAGGGTCGCGGTCGACCGGATGGTTCACGGAGCCGTAGCCGATGCCGGCTTCTTTCATGCAGCGGATGATGGATTCAAACGCGTCCAGATTTTTGCAGGTATCGCCGTCCAGCTCTACGTAGCTGATATGCCCCGCGTTGGTGAGGTTATGATACGGCGCTTCCAGCTGAATCTTTTTATAAGCCTTAATCGGGTAATACACCGGAACGTGGAACGAGTTGGTGTAATAGTCACGGTCGGTCACACCGGCAATGATGCCGTATTTCTGCTTATCAATTCTTACAAAACGTCCGCTCAAGCCTTCGGCGGGAGTGGCAAGCAGTGTAAAGTTCAAACCGGTTTTGCTGGATTCTTCATCCATGCGGGCACGCATGTGGCCGACAATTTCAAGACCTAGCTTCTGGCTTTCAGCGCTTTCGCCATGGTGCTTGCCGGTTAACGCGACCAATGTTTCCGCCAGACCGATAAAGCCCATGCTCAAGGTACCGTGCTTTAGTACTTCCTCAACGCTGTCGTCCGGTCCCAGATGCTCCGAACCAATCCAAACGCCCTGCCCCATTAAGAACGGATAGTTGCGGCCCTTTTTGCTGCATTGAATGTGAAAGCGGTGCAGCAGCTGGCGAATAACCATATCAATGCGTTCATCCAGCAGTTTGTAGAAGGTATCAATGTCGCCCTTCGCTCTTATACCGATTCGCGGCAGATTCACAGAGGTGAAGCTCAAATTGCCTCTGCCACAGGTCGTTTCCTGATTTTTATCATAGGTATTGCCCATAACGCGGGTACGGCAGCCCATATAGGCGACTTCGGTATCGTAATCGCCCTCTTTGTAATACTGCAGATTGAACGGTGCGTCCAAAAAGCTGAAATTTGGAAACAGGCGTTTTGCGGAAACACGAATGGCAAGCTTGAACAAATCGTAGTTCGGGTCGCCTTCGTTGTAGTTGATCCCCTCTTTTACCTTGAAAATCTGAACTGGGAAAATTGGGGTTTCGCCCTCACCCAGACCGGCTTCGGTGGCAAGCAGAAGGTTCTTTATCGCGATTCTTGCTTCCGGCGAGGTATCTGTGCCGTAGTTGACGGAACTGAACGGAACCTGTGCGCCCGCGCGGGAGTTCATAGTGTTCAGGTTATGGATAAAGGCTTCCATCGCTTGGAAGGTAGCACGTTCGGTATCAGACAATGCGGTTTTGACCGCGTAAGCGTGAGCTCTTTTGGTTTCTTCCGCCGAAATCGGCTGAAATAAATGCTCCTGCTGGTGTTTGGGCAGGTAGTTTACCAATTCTGCGCCAAAATTGTCGATATCGGAAATGGTTACCGGAACAGTAATATCCGCTTCAATCGCGTTTGCTAAGGCCCTTGTATCTTCCGCCGACATATCCATGGTGATTTGCAGGTGCTGTGCCAGCGCTTTCAGATAATTTCTTTTAAATGTTTTCGCCACGCCGGGTGCCATACAGTAATCAAAGTTCGGGATGCTCTGCCCGCCGTGCATTTCGTTTTGATTCGCCTGAATCGCAATGCAGGCAAGTGCGGAATAACTTTGAATATCGTTTGGTTCACGCAGGAAACCGTGACCGGTGGAAAATCCGTCATGGAATAATTTTAACAGATTAATCTGGCAGCAGGTTTCGGTGAGCATGTAAAAGTCTTTATCGTGAATATGAATATCGCCGTTGGCGTGGGCGAGTGCAATGTCTTTTGGAAGGATGTAGTTGTCAATAAAATACTTGGCGCCCTCGGAACCGTATTTCAGCATGGTGCCCATGGCGGTATCGGCGTCAATGTTTGCGTTTTCCCGCTTAATATCCGCGTCTTTTGCATCTTGAAAAGTTAATTCTTTGTAGATATCCATTAAATCCGCTTCTGTTTGGCGGATTTTGGCGTGTTCCGCGCGGTAGAGGATATAGGCCTTTGCTGTTTTTGCATAGTCGGCGGAAATCAGTTTTTGCTCCACAATATCCTGTATCTGTTCCACGGTGGGAACATCGGAATCATGGAATACGCCGACTACCTGTTCGGTTAGACTGTCTAAAATCTGGTCGGTCATTTTCTCATCGGCAATCGGAACATTTGCTTTGCGGATTGCATTGCGGATTTTTTCAGCGTCAAAAGAGACGATTACTCCATTACGCTTTTTAATTGTACTAACCATTTCAAAACATCCTCTTTCCCAAATTTTAAGATTGTGTGCAGCACACAAAATGTACGATAAGAAGAAAAGTACAGTTTGAATTTTACTGCATGCTGTGATGATTGTCAAGATAAAATACAAGATATTGATTAAAATTCACTCAAGGATACAACCCATTTCTTCCGCAATCTGTACGGCCTGCTGTAAGTCAATCTTTGTGTTTTTCAGCAGAATACTTTTCATATCCACCCCGTTCAGTCTGGCATCGCGAAGATCTACATCCTTTAAATTTGCCCCGCGCAGCACGGCTTCGGTAAGATCGCACCCGCACAAAATTGACTTTTCCAGATTGGCATTTGTAAAATTCGTATGATCAAAGTGAATGCCGCCCAAATTCATTTTCTGTAAGTCACAGGATTCAAAAACGGCATAGGAAAAGTTTCCGCCGTTTATCGCAAATCCGGTAAGGTCAGCATTTGAAAAGCTGCTGCCGCTGCATTTGCACTCGTTAAAAATGGCGCTGAACAGGCTTGCGCCGTTAAATTGGCAGTTGATAAACGCACTGGATTGATGAGTCGATTCGTTCAAGCGGGCAAAAGAAAAATTACAGTTGATAAATTGACAGGATTTTGTAGTCAGCCCGCTCATGCTGGCACCGAAAAATTTGCAGTTTGTAAAAGTGCAGCCGTTCAGATGCCTGTCCGAAAAATCGACGTCCGTCAGGGTTTGGCTTTCATATGTCTTGCTTGCTTCGTCAAACATGCAGTTCACGACCTCTTTATATGGCTGTAAATCAAATGCTGGGTTTAACCGTTCAGCATAGCTTTATAAAGTTCGCCCTTTTTAAATCCGGTTTCCTGTGCGGCCTGTTTTGCCGCGTCCGATGGAGAAATGCCGGACTGTGCCAGCTCTTTTGCAAGGGAGACGGCCTCTTCCAATGTATATTCCGATTTTTCCGGCGCGGGCGTGCCTTCAATTACCAGCACGATTTCCCCTTTTGCACTGCCGTCCGCAAAACGCTCCGCCGCTTCGGAAAGGGTGGTGCGGATGACTTCTTCATGGATTTTGGTCAGTTCGCGCACAACAGCAATGCGCCGCTCGCCCCAAGCGGCAAGCATATCGTTCAGCGTGGCGGCAAGCTTGTGTGGCGCTTCGTAGAAAATCATGGTACGCTGCTCATTTTTTACTTCCAAAAGGTGTTCTCTCCGGCTTTTTTTGTTCACGCTCAAAAAGCCCTCAAAAGTAAAACGGCCGGTAGGCAGGCCGGAAATTGCAAGTGCGGAAACGACCGCGCTGGGTCCGGGAATTACCAATACTTGAATTCCAAGCTCGGCGCACTGCGCTACAAGCATTTCACCCGGGTCCGAGATGGCGGGCATACCGGCGTCGGAAACAAGGGCGCAGGTCTCCCCGGCCGCGATACGGGCGCAGATGAGATCGCCGCGCTCGCGCTTGTTGTGTTCAAAGTAACTGACCATCGGTTTTTTGATTCCAAAATGGTTCAGTAATTTTAAGGTGACACGTGTATCTTCCGCCGCAATAAAATCAGCGGCGTGGAGCGTTTCCACCGCACGCGGGGAAAAGTCGGACAAATTGCCGATCGGTGTGCCGACCACGAATAATTTTCCGATTTTTTCACTCATCGGTGTCCCTCCTTATAATCTCCGTAAATTTGTTTCATTTCTTCCGATATATTTCCGAATTCGTCTTCAATCAGCAAGGGGGTGCTTACTTGCAAACCCGGTTTTCCGCCGCGTTTTGCTTCCAGTAAAAACAGGCTCGGCGCTTTGACTGCCCGCTGCTGCACAAAGCGCAGGCGCTTAGGTTCCATACCTGCCTTACGCAGCTCGGTAACCGTGTCGCACAGACGTTCCGGGCGCTGGCAAAGACAAAACCTTCCGCCAAAGCGCAAAGCGGGGGATGCGGCGTTTGCGATGTCCGCAAGGCTGCATTGCTCCTCGTGGCGGGCAATACGCAGGCTTGCCTCTTTATTTACAATGCCGGTTCCCAAAGCCTTGTAGGGCGGGTTGCAGGCAATTAAATCCAAATTACGCAGCCGCTTGTCCTTTTTCAAGTCACGGATATCCGCGGGAAGAACCTCTATTACCGGTTCCAGATGGTTATATTCCACCGAACGCATTGCCAACTTGCAGGCGGCAGGCTGCAGCTCAATTGCATAAATATGTTTCGGTTTGCTGCGTGTACTCCATATCAGCGGAATCGTACCGCAGCCGGTGCCGAAATCGGCGCAGATATCCCCGCTGTGCGGCATGGAAAATGCCGCAAGCAGAATCGTATCCGTATTAAAGGTGTGCTGCGGTGAAACAATTACCGAACAGCTTTTCGAAAGAGGTTCCAGGTGTTCATCCTCAAATAGCATACGCCCTCCGCAGGTCTGTTTTCGTCAGTTTTATAAAAGAAGAAAGCAAAAGAAAAAAGGCGGGCGTATAAACGCTCCGCCTTTCGTCTATGTATTTGATTATGCCTGAGCTGGGGCGCCGACTGGGCAAACACCCTCGCAGGAACCGCACTCTGTGCAAAGTTCCGGATCAATTACATATTTGCTGTCGCCTTCAGAAATAGCACCAACTGGGCACTCTGCTGCGCATGCGCCACAAGAGATGCATTCATCACTAATTGCATATGCCATAAGGGAACACCTCCATATCATTTTACCTCTTTATTTTAACACAGTTCCCTAAAATTGCAATATCTTTGCACAAGATATTTTAAGCGTGGCATATTTTGTAAAAATTTGTAAGCTAGCTATTGCGCATCGGATTTTAGTCTTTTTCTAAGCCCTTTAATTTTTCCAATTCGCTCTTGTCAATGCGGATTTGTCCATCTTTCAGCAGTTTTACCTGTTTCACATTAAAAATCTGCGGAGCGGCATCCGGAGCCTTATCCATGCGAATAGTCAGCATACCGGTCAGCATGTTTTGATCGATGACGGTTCCCTTTCCATCCGGTGTCATTACAATCGCGTTTACCTTCGGTGTGTTGCGGAGCAGGTCAAGGTAGGCCTCCTGCTCATATTTCAGGCAGCACATCAGTCTGCCGCAGGTGCCCGAAATTTTAACCGGATTAAGCGACAACCCCTGCTCTTTTGCCATTTTAATGGAAACCGGCTGGAATCCTCCCAAAAAAGAGGAGCAGCAGAACTCGCGTCCGCAAATGCCGAGCCCGCCGAGCATTTTCGCCTCGTCGCGCACGCCAATCTGGCGCAGCTCGATTCTGGTGCGGAAAACAGATGCCAAATCCTTGACCAGCTCGCGGAAATCCACGCGGCCGTCCGCGGTAAAATAGAACAGGATTTTACTGTTGTCAAACGTGTATTCCACATCGACCAGCTTCATGTCCAGTTTATGGGCAAGAATCTTTTTCGTACAAATATCAAAAGCGGATTTTTCCTTTACGCGGTTCTCCGCAACTTTTATCAAATCCTCTTTTGTCGCAATGCGAATCAGTTTTTTGAGCGGCTGCACAATGCCGTCGTCGCTGATGTTGCGGTTTTCCATCGCAATTTCGCCGCATTCCACACCGCGGGCGGTTTCTACGATTACCATATCGCCCTTTTTCAATGTGTTCCCATCCGGGTCAAAATAATAAACCTTACCGACATTTTTAAAACGAACGCCAACTACTTCGGCCATGTGTACCCTCCAATAACAATATAAATTTACCGGGAATTCCCGTATACAAACGAATTATCTGCCCGCTGCGCTTCTTAGCTTTGCACAAAAGGCGGTAACAAGCAGAGTGGAATTCGCGTTTTGTTCCAGATTTCGCTGCGTCTGAGCAGCAATTTCAATCAATTTCAGCAGACGGTCTCTTGTCAGACTGCCGCTTAGTTCGGCAGCGCTTTCCTTATCGCCGCTGAGCAAAGTTTCACTGCCTGCCCGAAAAGCGCAGGCGTCCCGAAAGATTAACAATAGTCTGCCCAATACCGCACGGAATAAATCTTTATCCTTGATGCACGGTGCGGTGAGCTGCAACAGCAGAGCTTCATTCGGAGCAGGAACCGCCTTGGCAATTTTGGACGCAAGCTCAATGGCGGCGGTTAAATCTCCGCCGCTCAGGGCGGCAAGCATTTGCCCAATGTTTCCGCCGCATGTTTTTGCCGCGTCTATAATCTGCTGCTCGGTGGCTTCGGGGAGTTTTTGTTTCACTACGCTGATCGCTTCGTTTTCGCTGACCGTATCCAGTGTAAAAAGCTGTGCGCGCGAGCGTACGGTAGACAGAAGCGCGGCCGCGGAAACGCAGGTTAAAATAAAAAATACCTGTGCGGGGGGCTCTTCCAATATTTTCAGCAGGGCGTTTTGTGCCTGCTCTGACATGGTATCCGCACCAATCAGCAGATACACCTTATTAGGCGCTTCATTCGGCTTAATAAAGGCATCACTGCGGATAAAACGGATGACTTCCACATGAAAAGAGCGTGCCGCTCCGGTGCCCTCCGCAAGGTAAATATCCGGGTGGGAACCGGCCTTTGCTTTCACGCAGCCGGGGCATGCTCCGCAGGGCTTTTCCCCCTGACCGGTACAAACCGCGGCGCGGGCCAGAATAGCCGCGAGGGTGCGCTTGCCGCAGCCTTGAGCACCCTCCAAAATGATGGCATGAGGCAAACGGTGCTCTTCAAAAGCCAGCGAAAGCTGTTCCTTTACCTGCTCGTTGCCCGCAAAACCGTCAAACCGCATCTTTTTTAAACCTTCTCGTATCTTTCAACATCAAGCACAAAAATGGTGGAACCGCCGACCGTAACTTCCACCGGGAACGAGGAGTACATGCCGACATCCATGCTGGTTGTGCTTGGCACCATCTGTGTGCGGCGGCTGCTCTGCTTGGAAATAACCTCAATTACTTTGTCCACCTTGTCGTCATCGGTTCCGACAATAAAGGTGGTATTGCCCGCCATTAAAAAGCCGCCGGTGGTGGCTAATTTAGTAACGGAAAATCCTTCTCTGGTTAAGGATGCGGAAACCATGCCGCTGTCATCATTGCTTACGATTGCAAGAACTAATTTCATAAGTATCCCTCCACAATAGTTTCAATATGCTTTCTTCATTTATTCATGAAAGATTTTATCTGTTCTTATGTTTCATCCGGATTCCATTCTTATTTTAGCACTTTTATAGCAAAAAAGCCATACCCAAGCAGGAAGTCGATGACTTCTTTTGTAAGTATTTCTCCCGGCATGACGACCGGAACACCCGGCGGGCACGGACAGGCGGCTTGTGCGGCAATTCTTCCCTTAGCCTTATGCAGTTCCACTTGCTCCCAGCCGCCGAAAATTGCCTGACGCGGCGAAACATTCATGGTCGGCAGGGGCGGCAAAGCCGGATGGTCGGGAAGGCTCGGAGCAGTCGGAAGTGCCTGAATTGCGGCGGACAGGCAGTCAAAATCCGCTTCTGTGTTAAACGGGGTGGCAATCAGCACTACATGCGAGGCATCGGCATATTCCGGTTCTACCCCGCGTTTGCGGAAAAGCTCCGCCGCGCTTGTGCCGGTCATGCCAATCGAAGCGGTATTGAGCGTAATTCTGGTTGGGTCAACGATGCCCTGCGGCAGTTGAATGCCGCAGTTGGCGGCAAGATGCTTGATTTCGGCAACGGTGCCCTCCAGTTTACGGTAGGCTTGCGCTCCGTGCTCACTCAGCCAGGCACGGCTCAAATCCAGCGATGCCATAATCGGATAAGAGGGGCTGGTGGAGCCAAACAGTGCCATCGCGTCTTTGGCATTGTCCGCAAAACGGGTATCGGCAATGTTGAGCCATGCGCCCCCCGTCAGCACCGGCAGGGTTTTATGCGCGGAACATGCCGTCATAGAGGCCCCTAATGTGATTGGGTGCAGATTTTGCGTGGTAAACATCAAATGAGCACCGTGGGCATTATCCACCAGCAACGGCACACCGTATTGCCTGCATACGTTGGAGATAGCGGAAATATCGGACAGAACGCCAAAATAATCCGGGCTTGTCAGGTAAACGGCTTTTGCGTCTGGATTTTTTCGAAGCGCGTCAGCAATGTCCTCGGCACAGATTCTTCCCGCAAGGGAAACGCCCGCATTTTGGCGCGGCAGAACCCAAATCGGCTGCAAATCGAGCAGAGCCATGGAGTTGACCGCGCTCCGGTGTATCACCCGCCCCGCAATGATTTTGCCTCCATTCGGAGCAGCAAGGCGCAGCATAGCCTGAATGCAGAGCGTACAGCCGCCGCTGGAAATCAGCGTTCGTTTGGTTCCGAACAAGGCGGAAGCTTTTTGCTCTGCCTGTAAAATAGCACCGTCTGCCTCAAACAGACTGTCCGTGTCGGGCAGTTCGGTAAAATCCAGCTTCAGCAAGTCCTGCGGGAGCGCGCCCGCAGCGCATTTGTGCCCCGGAGTATGGAACGACGCACGGTTACACTTTTTATGATTGATTAAAGCGGTATACAAAGGGGTATCGGACATGGAAGGCTCCTTTTGCGTTTCATTCATTTTAAAAACAGCTTTTGGAATAATGTCACTGCCTGTTCGGCACTGTAACCGCCGGAAACGCTGGCGTAATGCTTCAGATTTACAAGACGGGGGCGATAACTTTCAATTTGCTCTTTACTCATTTTTATCTTACCGGTATCACTCAGGCGGACGATAACCGGTTCCAGGTCCTCAATTCCGCAATTCAACAGGGAGAACAGCTCCGCTGCCCGTGTGGGATTGTGCACTTGTGTGTGGTGAATCAGTTCGGGCAGAAAAGTGGTACAGGCGCGGCCGTGCGGGATTTGAAAATCTTCGGTCAAAATATAGCCGAACGGGTGCGGGAACGAAGTGCCGGTTGCATTGAGTACAAGTCCCGCCCACAAAGACGCGTAATAAAGCTGTTGATGCAGGATTTCCGTAATTTCCTCATCGCTTTGCATCAACTTTAAGCCGTTCCACAAAGCGGGAATGGCCTTTTGTGCGAAAACGGTAATCACGGCACCGCATTTCGGCGATAAGAAGCCTTCCACCGCGTGGGAAAATGCATCCAGCGCAGTGGTGACGGTCACCGCCTTCGACATGGAATAGGTGTATTTGGCATCCGCAAACGCGATTGCGGCATACAAATTTCCGACCGAACGCTTGCGGCCGTCATCGCAGGTCAAAACAGCCGCGGCGCTCACTTCGCTGCCGGTTCCGCTGGTCGTGCCGATCAGCACAATCGGGAGAGGACTGTTCGGCCAATTGTAGGAGTAAAAATCGTCGTCGCCCAGTTCCGGATTTGCGGCAAATACGGCTGCGGCCTTTGCGGCGTCCAGAGGGGAACCGCCGCCGATGCCGACAATAAAATCCGCGTCGAACGCAGCGGCAAGCTTTCCTGCTTCGCGGCAGGCGGAAAGGAGCGGGTTCGGGCCAATTCCATTGAAAATCTGGTAGGTAACGCCGCAGCTTTCCAGTGCGGCAATCAGATCGTCTTGTGCGCCGCTGGCAATAGCGGAATGGCCGCCAGTGACAATCAGGCAGGAGTTTCCAAGTGCGCGAAGCTGTGCCGCGTGGCACTGAACCGCGTTCGCTCCGCTGATAACATTTACGGGCATATGAAAATTAAAGTCCATGGGTAAGCCTTTCTATTTAAATTATTGGATATGCAGCCGAAACAATTAATATGCAAAGTGGAACAGTTCTCCAAGCCACTGCGCACAGAGCGGGAACCAGGTTGCGCAATGATCGTTTTTCGTGTTGACCTCCACGTTGCACATGGATTGTCCATGACAGCCGTTGGGATAAATGTGGCACTCAAACGGGACATGGCTGCGCTGAAGAGCGGCGGCAAACAAAAGCGTATTTTCCACCGGAACACAGTCGTCCTCTGCCGTATGCCACAAAAACGCGGGCGGTGTGGAGGAATCCACGTGCTTTTCCAGGGAGAAAAAGTCATTGTATTGCTTTTCGTCATTGCCTGCGGTCAGGCGGTCAAATGAGCCGCGGTGCGCGAATTCGCCGCCCGTTATGACCGGGTAGCACAAAATCATGGCGTTCGGCTTATTCATGCCGCCCTTTGTATCCATTTTTGCTTTCAATTCCGGCTTGTCCCACAATGTGCCTGCACTTCCGGCAACATGGGCGCCTGCTGAAAAGCCGCAGACAGCAATTTGATTCGGAAGAATGTTCCATTCATCGCTGTTTTTGCGAATCTCCAGAATCGCTGAGGAGATATCGACGAGCGGCTGCATGTTCGCGGCTTCTTCACGTATCGAATAGAAGAGAATAAAGACATGGTATCCTTTTTCAAAAAACGCGAACGCAGGCGGGTCAGATTCACGGGCGGAAAGCATATTGTAGCCGCCGCCGGGGCAAACTACGACGCAGGGGCGCAGCTTGCGATTTGTCATTTCAGGTTCGTCGTCATGCAGATAGCCGATTAATTTTGCGCTGCTGTTCGGGTTCGGACTACAGGTTATTACTTTCATAGAAAACGCTCCAATATTCATAAAAAATAAAATTATAATCAATAGTAAAAGTGTAGCATTATTGCGGGAAAACTGCAACTGAAATTATATCTCGGAATCCGGTAACAATAGAGTTCACAAATAATTTACGAATTTTTAATTCCAGGTACTTGCATAGTGATTAAGATGTGATATAATATTCAATACTACATAATATGATTAATATTAATAGGAGCTGATCGCTGTGGGATTAGGGAAACAAATACAGATATATGGAGACTCCATTATGAAAGGCGTACAACTGGATACCGCCAGTGAACGGTATTATTTGCCGAAAGAAAACAGCTTCGCGCTGTTTCAGGAGGAATATCCCCTGGATATTCATAACAATTCCAAATTCGGATGTACAATTGAGAAAGGCTGTCAGCAGCTTGAAAAATCGCTGAATAAGGGCCTTTCCTGTGATATGGTACTGTTGGAATACGGCGGGAACGACTGCGATTATGACTGGGAAAAGGTAGCGGAGAATCCGGAGAAGGAGCACTTGCCCCATACCGAAATTCATACCTTTGAAAAAGTGTACCGAAAGATGCTCTCTATGCTGAAGGCACGCGGTGTAACACCGATTTTGATGAGCCTGCCGCCGATTGACGCGGAAAAATATCTGAACTGGATCTGCCGTACCGGATTGAGCAGTGAAAACATTTTAAAATGGCTGGGCGATGTGCAGATGATTTACCGGTTTCAGGAACTGTATTCGAATGCGGTCGTAAAAATTGCGCGAGAGACCAATACCCTGCTGATTGATGTACGCTCCGTGTTTTTAGACAAGCACAGCTTTAAGAATTTGATTTGTGAGGACGGCATTCACCCCAATCAGGAGGGCCAAAAGCTAATGAAGCAGGTTTTTGAGGAATTTACGAATAATTATCTCAATGGCACAACTTCGGCATTTGCGTAAATATAGAGAGTTTTTATGATCACTTTTTAAATTATGGCGTGCCAAATAGCTCTGCGTTTCCTTTACCACCTCACCGGAAAGCAAAAGCAGCGCTATCAGGTTGGGAATGGCCATAAAGCCGTTGAAGGTGTCGCAGATATTCCATACCAAATGCAAATCCATGCTGCAGCTCCCCCACGCGACCGCCGCGAAAACCAAGCGGTACGGAACTGCGGATTTTCCGCCGATGATATATTCCAATCCGCGCTGACCGTAATAGCACCAAGCAAGCATGGTAGCGAAGGCGAATAACGTAATTGAAATGGAAATGAATGTGCCGCCAAAACGTCCCAGAACGGTCTGAAAGGCAGCTGCGCTCAAAGCCGCGCCGTCCTTTCCCGTTTGCAGTACATCCGTGCTTAAAATACATAGGGCGGTAAAGCTACACATGACGATTGTATCAATGAAAACCTGAAAAATGCCCCACATGCCCTGCTCCACCGGCTCAGTGCCGCTGCTGCTGGAATGCGCCATAACCGAGCTGCCAAGCCCCGCCTCATTGGTAAATATCCCGCGCGATACGCCGCATTTCAGCGCGTTGAGCATCACGATTCCTCCGGTTCCCCCTGCCGCCGCGCGCAGGCTGAACGCCTCACTGAAAATCAAGCGGAACGCGCCGCCAAGGCTTCGCCAGTTGACCGCCAGCACAAGAACGCCTGCCAGCAGATACCCCAGTGCCATAAACGGCACCAGCTTTTCCGTTACCTTTGCGGTGCGCTGTATGCCGCCGAACGTAATCATGACAAGCATTGCAGCCAAAACCAATCCTGTAATCTGCGTGTTTGCTCCAAAACAATCCTTCAGCGCCCCGGCGATGGAATTTGCCTGCGCCATGTTGCCCATGCCGAGCGAGGCCAGTACACACGCGCCGGCGAACAGTATGGCAAGCGGTTTGCTGTGAATTCCCCGGGATATGTAGTACATGGCTCCGCCGAGCCATTCGCCTTTTGCATTTTTGATGCGGTATTTCATGCCGAGCACATTTTCCGCAAAAATGGTCATCATGCCCAATACCGACGACATCCACATCCAAAAAATCGCGCCGGGGCCACCGATTGTAATTGCCGTCGCAACGCCCACAATATTGCCGGTGCCGATTGAGCCTGCCAGCGCGGTAGTCAGCGCCTGAAACTGCGAAATACCGGAGGTTCGGCTTCCCTCTTTTTTGGACGCAAATATTTTACCAAGAGTATTTTTTATCCATAATTTACAATGAGTAATTTGAAAGAAATTTAGACGGAAGCTGAAGTTTGCTCCAGCAAGCAAAATGGCGCAGAGTACCGGCCAACCCCATACAAGCGGCTGGATCCAATTGTTTATTTTCTCTATCCATTCCAATATTGCCATTGCCCCACACCCTTCGCTTCAAGTCTATTCATGGTACGTGAGGTTCATGCAAAAACAAATTCCGTATAAAAGGCATAAGTGTTGCCTTCTATACGGAATTTATTTTTAAATATAAAAATCACTGTTAACTCAAGTCTTCAATTTCCTCCAGCCACAGGTGCGCGCTTGCATCGCTGGGCATACGAAAATCGCCGCGCGGTGAAAGGGTCACGCTGCCGACTTTTGGCCCGTCCGGCAGGCAGGAGCGTTTAAATTGCTGCTGGAAAAAGCGGCGGTAGAAAGTGTAGAGCCACTTCTGAATTGTTTCTTTGTCATACTGCCCATCAAAAGCGAGCAGCGCCATGCGGTAAATTTTACTTGGGCGGAAACCGAAGCGAAGCATATAGTAAAGGAAAAAGTCATGAAGCTCGTAAGGCCCGACAATATCCTCTGTTTTTTGCGAAATTACTCCGTCCACAGGCGGCAGAAGCTCCGGGCTGACCGGCGTCGCCAGAATATCTTCCAGAATCTCACGCAGCTCTTTGCCGCCGCTTACTGCCGAGTGGTGTACCAGATGCCGCACCAGCGTTTTCGGAATGGAACAGTTCACGCCGTACATGGACATGTGATCGCCGTTATAGGTCGCCCAGCCGAGCGCAAGCTCGGAAAGGTCTCCGGTTCCGATTACCATTCCGTTGTTCTGGTTGGCTATATCCATAAGCACTTGTGTGCGCTCTCTTGCCTGCGAGTTTTCGTAGGTCACATCGTGTATGTCCGGGTCATGGCGAATATCCGCAAAATGCTGTTTCACCGCCGCGCCAATCGGAATTTCTTCAAAGGTGACGTTCAGCAGGCGGGCAAGCATTTCAGCATTGCTCTTGGTGCGATTTGTGGTGCCGAAGCATGGCATGGAAATGGCAGAAATCCCTTTGCGGTCAAGCTTTAGGCTGTCAAACGCGCGAACGGTGACTAACAGCGCAAGGGTGGAATCCAACCCGCCGGAAAGACCGATTACCGCGTTTTTTGCGCCGGTATGGGAAAGCCGGGTTTTCAGTCCCGTCGCCTGCATGGATAAAATCATCTCACAGCGCGCGGAAAGGTCCGCGTTATCCACAGGAACAAAGGGTAACGGTGGAAAGCTTCTCGTCAAACGGAGGTCTTTCACTGGGAAGTCGAACAGAATTTCATGCGCGGTGCCTCGGTTACTCCATGTGGTGGCACGGCGTCGCTCGAGAATTAAGCGCTGTAAATCCACATCCGCCGCCACAAATCCGGTGGTAAACTGCTGGGATTCGGCAAGCATGGTGCCGTTTTCCGCAATCAGGTCATGCCCGACAAAGACCATATCGGTAGAAGATTCGCCCTCCCCCGCGTCCGCATAAGCGTAGGCGGCAAGCAGCCGCGCGGATTGGCTTGCGACCAGCGAATGGCGGTAAGCCGCTTTGCCGATGACTTCATCGCTGGCGGATGGGTTCAGCAACACCGTTGCGCCGCATTGTGCCAAAAAGCCGGAAGGCGGATTTGCAACCCATAAATCTTCACAGATTTCAACGCCGAGAACCAGCTCGGGTATGGTTTTGCAGCGGAAGATCAAACGGGTTCCGAGCGGAACGGCTTGTCCGCAGAAAGAAATTTCGATATCCTCCGGGCCTGGAGTAAAATGCCGGGCCTCGTAAAATTCACAGTAGTTCGGAATGCTTTGCTTTGGCACAAGTCCTAAAATTTTGCCGTGGTAAAGAACGGCGGCGCAATTATATAAATCGGCTTTCACGGCAACCGGAACACCCACCACGCAGACAATATCCAACAAAGCGGTTTCGGCAGTCAGTTCCTCCACCGCTTTTTCCGCTGCAGTAATCAACGTGCTGTCGCGGAATAAATCACCGCAGGTGTAGGCTGTTATACAAAGCTCCGGGAACACAATAGCGCCGACCTGTTCAGCCGCCGCGTCTTTTATGATCGATAAAACCGCGTCTTTGTTGTGTTCACAGTCCGCCACTCGAATTGATGGGGTCGCGGATGCCAGTTTAAAAAATCCGTCTTTCATTTCGGTTAATCTCCTTGCTTGCAGCAGTCTTCGCAGTATGCGTCGAGTTACTGCATTCTGTTTACATTCGTTTTTGGATTATAGCCCGTTAATTTTAGAAAACATCCAAGAAACAGGCGTAAAACCTCTGATTTATGGATTTTACACCTGTAGATTGGTCTTGCTTTAAATTAACGGACGATATGTTTCACTTTATCTTTCATGCCAACACCCATTCCCGCAAAAAAAACACCTGCAAGAATGCAGGAATAATAGGTAAGCAAGCGCCATAACAGCATGGCCTGCTTTAAAATTGCGGATGCAAAAAACAGTTGGAACAGAACCAGAAAACTGCCTTCCGCGGCTCCTGAAGCACCCGGCAGAGGAGTATAGGAAGAAATCATCGTGACAAAGCTCTGTGCGGAAATAATGTCGATAATCGGTGCCCCGGGGTTATGGAACGCTTTATAAATGAAAAAAGGCACCGCAAACAGAGCAGTAAGCTGAACTACGGTAAATCCGTACAGCTTGGCGCTCAGAATGCGATTGCCCTGCATGGCTTTGTTGTTGCTGATGTAAAATTCCAACTGATTCTGGACCTTTTTACTGACTTCCCGCGGCTTTTTTACAATATGAAGTTTGGTCAGCAGCCATACGACAAAATTGATCAGCTTTGTTGTAAGCGCACGGTTGTAGGTAAATAAAGCGACCACAACCACGACACCGGCCTGACAGGCGAAACCGATAAAGGCCAATGCCATAAAGCCTTGAATTTTACTGTGGAAAAACTGAAAACGCACCACAATCACAAGCAGTGAATAAAGTGTAATGGTGGTTTGATAAATCAAGAATTTGCGTACTAATGCGGAAACCGCAATACCGGAGGATATTCCCTGCTCTGAGAGTGCCAGCAACTGCATGGGCTGGCCCGCGATTGCAAACGGGGAAACCGAATTGAAGTACTGCCCGACCATGGTTACCCGAAATGCTTTTTTACCGCTGTATTTCCCGCTGTAAGCATGTTCAATAATATGAAAGATAATCCTGCTGTCCATAATCCAGTAGAACAGCATGCACACTGCGGCACCAAGAAGCCAAAGCAGATTTAATGTCGGCAGGCTGTGAAAAAGTGTAACTAAATTATTGTCTGCCAAGCAAAAATAGGCAAGCATTCCAACAGACAAACCCAATAAAGCAATATTGAATATTTTTTTCCAGTCTGCATTCCTTTTCATATCGCTTTATCGGATCTCCTATTCAATCTTTACTCAGGAGAAACAAAGATGTTATCGGATGGAGTAATTCTCCTTTAACTCCGGCGTATCTACCACATCGGGCAGCTCGCTGAATAAGGTGGTCGGGCTGAACTCATCACCCGCGTAATGCTTGATGGCGCGACCGACTTTTTTAATATTGGTCATACTGCCGTTCATGCACTTTTGCCGGTAATGCATTTTCAGCACATAAAAGCAGCAGCACAAATGTGTTTTTTTGGTGAGTGCAAGGTAGCTCTTTTTGTATTTTTCGTAAACGCCGGTGCTTTCGAGCGAAATACGCACCATTGCGATTGCACGGATAAAGTCGTTGATTTTGCTCGCGTTCATGGTTGCCAATGTGCTTTCACCCTGTTTTGCGTAGTAGTAAAGCGCCTTGTCAATTACCACTACCTTTTCGGCATGTGCAAACACACGGTTGGCGATTGCCATATCCTCAAATGCCATAACCGGGAACGTAATGTTATAGTCGGTAAATAAACTGCGTTTGTAAATCTTATTCCACACAAGGCTTTGAATCTGCAAATCGCGCAGCAGCTTATTCATGGCTTCTTCTTTATTAAACACACCGTGGCAGCGTGCCGGATATTCGTAAGTTAAGCCGGATTCTACATAATGGTAGTAATAATAGCAGCAGGCGATGTCCGCGTCATTCTCGGTTACGGCTTTATAAAGCTCTTCCAAAAAGTTTGGCGCCACATAGTCGTCACTGTCCACAAAGCATAAGTATTCGCCGCGCGCCATCTTCATGCCGGCATTGCGCGCCATGGACATGCCTTTGTTTACTTGGTCGATTACCTTCACGCAGTCATAAGATTCTTCAAATTGGCGCAGAATCTCAAGGCAATTGTCCAAAGAACCGTCATTGACGGCGATTATTTCATAAGGTTCCTGAATGGTTTGGTGAACAAGCGAGGACATACATTTCCCCACAAATTTATGCACATTATAAACAGGAACTACCACGCTTATTTTAGGAGTCTGTTCGGAATTTGCCATTTGTAATCATCCTTTCGTACCGGGTACACTTTAAAGATATTTGCCATTCTGGAAAACATTACGCAATTACAAAACTATTTTGCTTCCTGCATCTTTTTGGTAATACGGGAAAATGGGGCACTGACGAGAATAACCGCGTAATAGGTGACAATTCTCCAAAGCAGGATAGCGGATTTGATGGTTCCGCCGGTAAAAAACATAGAAAAAAACACATAAAAACTTCCCTCGGATGCGCCTGCCGCACCGGGCAGAGGAACAAGCGAGGAAACCATGGTAACAAAGGCCTGTGCACAAATCATATCAACAGCCGACGCAGTGCCGATGTTAAAGGCACGATAAATGCAGTAGGAGACAACAAACAGGGCGGTCAACTGAAAAAATGTAATGATATAGGTTTTAATCAGCAGCTTTTTATTTGTATAAAGCACCTTATTGCTGTCGTGAAAAAAGACCAGCTGCTTTTGCCATGCGGCGGATGTGGCCTCATAGTCCTTTACAAAATGTAGCTTGTGAAACAGCTTGCAGAAAAACAGAACGATGCGCTGGGTCATGTTTTGATTAAACGAAACCAGCAGAATCATAACCAGGACAAAAGCTTGCACCGCAAATCCGGCAAGGGCTAGCCCCCACATGACATCGTTTAGCGTCCCGCTGAAAAAACGGAACCGAAACACAATGGCAAACGCACTGTATAAGGTAAGGCCGGACTGGTAAACAAAAAATTTTTGAACCATAGCCGAGGTGGATATGCCCGGATCAATACCCTGCTTGCTCATAATATAAATCTGCATAGGCTGACCGCCGCTTTGAAACGGCGTAACAGCACTGTAAAGGTGGCCGACCATGCAGGTTTTAAACGCGTGGCGCATGGAATATTGGTTTTCCGCGTTGCGGGTAAACAAATAAATTAAAACGGTATCCAAAGCCAAATCGGCAAACATACAAAGAACGGCAAGTACAAGCCAAATTTGTTGAAAGTTTGTTACATGGTGCGCCAAATCAAGCAATCCATCTTCTGAAAGGCAAAAATAAATGACTAATCCGGCGGACAGGAGCAGAATGAAAAAATTAAAAATCGTTTTTCCTTGCACTTTTTTCTTGGGCGTTTTTGTCATTATAATCCTCCGGCTAGACTTTCAAGGTACAACGCAAAGACTAACCCGTTTAGTAATAATATTAGATAAGAAACACCTACTATAATTTTCACAGAAAATCAATGAAATGTCAAGTAGTATTTGAAAAAAAGGGTACAACTATAGTTGTACCCCAATTAATAACAAAAAGTCAAACAAAATGTTACAGTTTTTGAATATCATCCGGTAACTGCCGATGAAGAAGAGGAAGCGGTGGAAGACGAGGAAGCGGTGGAAGATGAAGGAACGGTTGGCTTGGAGGTGGATGGGGTGCTGCCTGCTGTGCCGACTAAATAAACCGAAGCAACGGGACTATAATAGGAAGAAGGCAGTGCTTCGGTTTTTACCACAGCGCCGTTTTTATAAAAAATTCGCTGCGCGGTTGCACGTCTTCCGCCATTGCCTTTTACATCCAGCTTGGTAGTGCCCACCGGAAGAGTACTGTCCTTTTTGTAAATCGGTGCCGGCATGGGGATGGTTTCGGTTTGTTTGGAAGTAACTTCAATTTTATCATAATCGGGGGACTGGTAACCGTAGAAAGTGGCGGTCAGTTTGGTTCCGCTCATCGTGGTTATCAGATAAACAGGATATTTGGATGGGTTTTTGAATTTAAAATCAAGGTCAGGGTAGCTTACCGTTGCGTCCAGACCAATCGGACAGTAGGTGGACGGCCATAAATGATTCCAGCGGGTAACAATTTCCATATTTGAGCGAATAGCCGCGCCGTATATGGTGGTAGAGGTCTGGCAAATGCCGCCGCCGTAATCTTCCACATGCTTTCCGCCGACAATTGCGCCGGCTTTTAAGAATCCGCTGGCGGCGGTACTGGAGTTGCCTACCGTTTGATGGAAAGAGAAAGTCGCGCCCGGCTGAATGACGAAACCGTTTATCTTACTGAAAGCAAGACGCATGTTATGATTGCCGTTTGCGTTATTGGTGGAATAGGTGCTGTATGTTCCAAGCTTCTGCATATGGCTTTTGATTTGAGCCGAGGTTACGCTGAAGGGAATAGCGGCTGTCTCCAGTTCTACCGTACCGGTTTTACTGCCGTTGATGAGTTTTACCACATCTTCGTACAGCTTATTTTCGTTGACCGACAAGCCGTCTTTGCCGTCTTTATAGGAAAAGGTTGCCGTGTTGGGATCAAAGGAAGCGACAGTTGCATCCACCGGAGCAACCGCGATTCCCTTTACCATTTCGGACAGCTTTGTTTTTAAAGCATCATAGGTCATGGTATGACTGATTTGATATGTTTTTGGGGTGGAGGCAAGGGCAGTAATCATTTTGTACCGTTCCTCGCTGCTGCCGGAGCGCGCATAGGCGTATGCTTCCTTTAGCACCTGTTCGGTGTCAAAGGTAAACACAAAATCATCTTCTGTGATTTTCCAGTTCTTGTCCTTGTATTTCACGGTGATGTCGTATTTATCCCGCAAAGAGGGTTCCAGCGCTTTTACCGCGTCAGTCGCCTGTTCCATGGTCTTTCCGCCTAAATCAATCCCCTGAACCACAATCCCTTTATAAAAGGTGGTTGCATCAATTACGGAGCTTATTTTTGCGGTTTCCTGGTTTTGGGTGTAAAAGCGGTTGAAAAGAAAAGCACCGGCTGCCAGCACAAGCACCACTGCCGGAATTGTGCAAGCTAAAATAATATGCTTTTTCTTTTTCGAACTGGAAAACAGGTCGTTTGCCGTGTCGCCTGAAGGTTTTGCCATAGCGGCGCCTCCCATTTAAAGTCAAAGTCTATATACTGATATATTACGAAGCATAAGGTTTTATACATCCAATTCATTCTGCGGCGAGTCCGTATAAAGCCAAAGCATGAAAGGTCCGTATATAATCCAACCTATTATGTAACAAGTTTATCATAACGTTATCTGAAATAAAAGTAAAGTTACAGCTTTATAACCATTTTTTGCTGAATTTAGGGAGCATATTTCTGATTGAAGAGTAAATGACTTTTTCACTGGCAAAATACAGTGACTATTCACTATTCACAATTTGTATGGTATAATTGGTAAGAAATACACCGCAAAATGGAACAGTCCCTTTTTAAGTTGATTAAGCTAGTTTGTATTGCGATTTAAATGATAACATACTTATCATACGTACAAAATAAGGTAGGAAGAGTAACCTATGAAAGGACGGTCATAAAATTGAGAATACTGATTTTATCCGCGGCGACCGGCGGCGGACATTTGCGTGCTTCTCATGCAGTGGAGTCTTATATCCTTGCCAATTCCAAGAATTCCGTAGTCAAGGTAGTGGATACCCTGAAAATTATCAGTCCCCTGCTTGATAAAACGATTTGTGACGGCTATCATTTTTTGGCAACCAAAACCCCAAAGGTGTTCGGTAAAATGTATCAAAAAACCAATACCGAAAACCCATTGGCTCAATTTGTTCCGAAATTCAACAGTATGTTCAGTCAAAAACTGATTCCGTTGCTGGCGGAGTTCCATCCCGATGTGATTATCGCGACGCATCCGTTCGTCAATGAGATGATTTCTCATTTAAAAGGCAAAGGAATGATTACGCAGCCTCTTATCTGTATCATGACGGATTACGGCCCGCATAAAGCATGGATTGCCGACAATGTGGATGCCTATATCGTTTCCAGTGAAGACATGATTCCGGAAATGATGGAAATGGGTGTAAAAAAAGAGAAGGTTTATCCGTTCGGCATTCCGGTGCACGATGTTTTCTTTAATAAGGAGGACAAAGCCGCGCTGCTCAAGGAACTTGGATTAAATGTTACGCTTCCGACCGTGTTGATTATGGCGGGCAGCTTCGGTGTATCCAACGTCATGCAGATTTATAAGGATATAGCCAAACTGGCAACTCCGTTCCAATTGATTATCATTACTGGGCGGAATCAGAAATTATACGACGCGTTTGAAAAAGAGATACCGCAAAGTCCAAAACAGACCAAGCTGGTGTTTTTCACCAATGAAGTAGAAAAGTACATGCACGCGTCCGATTTGATTGTTACCAAACCCGGCGGACTGACTGTTTCCGAAGCGCTGGCTTGCTCGATTCCGCTTGCGGTGTTTGACGCGATCCCGGGTCAGGAAGAGGACAACGCCAATTTTTTGGTTGCGCATGAAATGGGTGTCCGCATTCAGAAGGGCGACGATTGCGCCGATATTGTGAATTCTTTGCTTGCCGACCACGAGCGTCTTGAAAAAATGCGCAGTTCCTGCCAAAAATTTGATAAGTCGCAGTCCAGCAAAAACATTTTGTCTTTGATTGAGGATTTGCTGGAAAATGATAAAGTTACCGCACTGCGCGAATCCATGAGCAAGAACTAAAAATCAAAAGAAAAACCCGAAATCATGTTTGAATGATTTCGGGTTTTTCTTTTTAATCAGGCAAAAATATCTACATTTTCTCCTGGTTTGACTTCGTCGGAGCCGGCGGAATCCATAGTGTTCTGATACTGTTCCGCTGCGGTCTGTTCGTAGGTTTTGGGCGTATTTTCGGCGGCTTTTTTGCCGTGTTCCTTCATGTCTTTGGTCAGGTGTGCAATTTCATCTTCCAACCCATCCGCTGTACTGTTGAGCTGAGCAGCTTTTTCCGGCTCGCCGCCATAGGCTGAACTTGGCGCATGAATCAGTGCTTCCGTCTTTAGCACGCGTTTTGCAAATTTCACTGATTTTATAGATTGTGCGTTCGCCTGTGCGGATGCGAGATTGACGAATTGATTCTGCTGTGCTTTGGTCTGTTCGCTGAATTTCTGTGTATCGGTTTTAGCGGCATAATCGGTGTTTTCGCTGGATTTCTTTGCCGCCTTTTCCGCGTCTTTTTCCTTTTTATCTTGTTGAATTTGACTGATCTGGGCATTGATTTTTGCAATTTGGGAATCGTACTCGTCCATTTTTGCGTCGATTTCGTCCTGCGATTTTCCCTGCTTGATGGCATCTTTGCGGTACTCGGCCTTTTGTTGATTTATGTCATCTTTGCGTTGATTCAAACTGTCAATTCGATCTTGTACGGAGTTTGATGCCGTATTTTTGCGTGCGGCACCCGAAAGTCTTAATGTACTGGAAGAAGCGACACTACCGATTCTCATAAAAAACCCGGCTTTCTTAAACAATTATTCTCTTATAATTAAGAATCGGCAGAAATACGAAATTATTTAGTGCTTTTCTGAATTTTACACCTCGGACATTTCCCGTAAATTGTTAAATTGTGTCCGTCAATTTCAAATCCGGTGTTTTTGGCAAGCTCTTCTTCCATATTGGAAAGGGGGCAATCGTCGATTTTAATCTTACAGTCACATTCCGTACAAATCAAGTAATGACCGTGGTGTTCCTCTGCCAGCGAATAGCGGATGATGCCGTCGTTAAAGCTGTCCTTTTTTACCAGTCCCGCCGCGGCGAAGCGCTCCAGATTGCGGTAAACGGTAGAAAGCGCCAAGGTTGGGAAGTCGTCTTTCAGGCCGAAAAAAACTTCTTCGGCAGAGGCCGGTTCGGCTAAATTTTTAAGCACCCGCATAATTGCCGCGCGCTGTTTTGTGTTTTTTAATTCGGCCATTTTCTTAACCCTCTCCCTCTTTATTTGATAACAATAGTATTGTATATTATAAACATTATGATTCCTTAAACAAACCCGGTTTCCTGCTTAACCGTATGGGGAAGCAAGAAAAATGATTATAACTATTATAATACATCCATCGTAAATTGCAATCGGACGAACCACCTATTCCCTATTTGTTTCAATTCGTGTATAATGAAAGAATAATGAATAAATGGGGGTACCACTCGTTGAGTGAAATATATTTTGACAACAGTTCCACCACAAAGGTTTGCGAACAGGCTGCACAGAAAGTGTTGGAAATGATGACGGAGCGTTACGGCAACCCGTCTTCCCTGCATACCATGGGCTTTGAAGCGGAACGGGAGCTTACCGCCGCGCGTACGGCCGTCGCACAGCTATTAGGCACAAAAAAAGAAGAGATCACCTTCACTTCCGGTGGAACGGAAGCAAATAACCTTTCCGTTTTCGGTGCCGCGTACGCAAGGAAAAAGCGTGGTAACCGTATCGTGACAACCGCCATAGAACACCCGTCCGTGCTGAACGCGATGGCACAGCTTGAAAAAGAGGGTTTTGAGGTTGTGTATGTAAAGCCGGATTCGGAAGGACACATCGACCCGCAGCGAGTTCTTGAGGCGGTAGATGCAAATACTATCCTGGTAAGTATGATGGCGGTGAATAACGAAGTTGGCACCATTCTTCCAATTGATGCCGCCGCGCAGGCAATCGCGCAGGCGAAAGCACCTGCTTTGCTGCATGTGGATGCCGTGCAGGCGTTCGGGAAACTGCCGTTAAAACCATCGAAAAGCAAAGTGGACTTGATGAGCGTGAGCGCGCACAAGATTCACGGACCAAAAGGGGTTGGTGCGCTGTATGTAGCTTCCAATGTGCACATCGTTTCACGTGCGTTCGGCGGCGGGCAGGAAAAGAATCTACGCCCCGGTACCGAAGCCATGCCGATGATTGCGGGATTCGGCGCGGCGGTGAACGCACTGCCAAATCTGGCGGAAGAAACCAAAGCAGTTGCGCAAATCAACGAATACTGCCGCACGGAGCTTGCAAAACTGGACGGCGTTACGATCAATTCACCGGCGGATGCCCTGCCGTATATTTTGAATTTTTCCACCGGTTCGGTACGTTCCGAAACGATGCTTCATTTTTTGGCTTCCAAACAAATTTTTGTCTCGTCCGGCTCGGCCTGCTCTAAAGCAAAGCCCAGTCATGTACTTACCGCTATGGAGCTGAACCGCGAACGTATTCATTCCTCGCTTCGCGTCAGTTTTTCGAGGTACAATACGCTGGATGAAGCAAAAATCTTTATGGAAGCTCTTAAGCAGGGACTTACTGAGATTACAAAACGGCCGCTGTAAACATAGTCAATTAATTTGAAAACAGAACGAATTTCCAAGCGTAAAAAGCGAGTTATACGGAAGAAACGGAGCGAACCAAATGGATGAAATTATATTGATTAAACTGGGCGAAATGGTGTTGAAGGGATTGAACCGAAAAACCTTTGAAGCGACGCTCATCAAAAATATCCGCCGCCGAATCGACAGTATTGGCGGCTTTGACATCAAAACAGCACAGTCCACAATTTATGTCATTCCGCGCGACGAAGATGCGGATTTGGAAGCGGCATCGGAGAAAATCGGGCAGGTGTTCGGAATCGCCGCTTTTTCGCGTGCGGGCATGACGCAAAAAAACATGGACGCTATTTTGAAAGCGGCAGCGGAATATTTGGGCGATTCTCTGCGTCAAGTCCAAACCTTCAAGGTGGAGAGCAAGCGTTCGGATAAATCCTTTGCGCTCACTTCACCGGAAATTTCGGCGGCAACGGGCGAGTATCTGCTGGAGCAGTTCCCGCATTTACGCGTAGATGTTCACAATCCGGATATTATCGTGCGTGTGGAGGTTCGGGATTTCGGCGCCTACATTCACGGGCAGCCGTTGCCGGGCGCGGGCGGTATTCCGGTCGGCACGGGTGGAAGAGCGGCGATTTTAATCAGCGGCGGCATTGACAGCCCCGTTGCCGCGTGGATGATGGCAAAACGCGGCGTAGAATTGACCGCCGTTCATTTTGCCAGCCCACCGTACACCAGCGAGCGCGCCGAACAAAAGGTGGCAGATTTACTCACAAAGGTGAGCAATTACAGCGGAAGAATGAAAATGTTCACGGTTGGGTTTGCAAAAGTGCAGGAGCAGATTATGGAGAAATGCCCCGAAGATTTGTTTACGATCATCATGCGCCGCTTTATGATGCGTGTAACGGAAGTGATTGCACGCAAGGAAGATTGCTCCGCGATGATTACCGGCGAAAGTTTGGGACAGGTGGCCAGCCAGACCATTCAGGCGATTGCCTGCACGGACGCCGCGGCGGATATGCCGGTTTTCCGTCCATTAATCGGCATGGATAAATCCGAAATTGTTGCAATCGCGCAAAAAATTGATACGTTTGACATTTCGATAGAACCGTATGAAGATTGCTGTACGGTATTTACACCGAAGCACCCCCGCACAAAACCAAATTTACAGGATATTTTGGAAGCGGAGAAAGCGCTGGATGCTGAAACGCTGATAAAGGAATGTGTGGAAACGGTAAAACTCACAAAGATTGGATATACTAGCAGTTTGAACCGCTAATTACAAATGTCCAATCCTTTAATCTATACAGAAAGAAGTCCTGAGCATGAACGCTGAAATTATTTCGGTTGGAACCGAACTCCTGTTGGGGCATACGGTGAACACCGATACCACCATCGTGGCGCGCGCACTTTCTACGATGGGAATCAATATGATGTTTGCCTGTACGGTCGGCGACAATGTGGAACGACTGAAGGCTGCGCTGTGTCAGTCCATGGAACGCAGCGACATCATTATCACGACCGGAGGCCTTGGGCCGACGGGCGACGATTTAACCAAAGAAACGGTTGCTGAGTTTGCAGGAGCCAAGCTGGTGATGCACGAACCCAGCATGAAGCGCATTGAAGAGTATTTTGCGGGACGCACCATCGGCGAAACCCAGAAAAAACAGGCCATGTTGCCGGAAAACTGCACGGTTTTACAAAACGATGTCGGCACGGCTCCCGGCTGTGCCATTGAAAACAAAGACGGAAAAATCTTTATCATGCTGCCCGGCCCGCCGTCGGAATTAACGGCCATGCTTAACAGCTATGCCCTTCCCTACTTGGCGGAAAAGGAACACGCGACCATTGATTCCACCGATATCCATGTATTCGGTAAGGGCGAAGGTATGGTTGCCGAAATGATTTCCGATTTGACCGACGGGGCAAATCCGACCGTGGCAACCTACGCTAAAGACGGCGAAATGTTTGTGCGTATAACCGCAAAAGCCGGCAGTGCCGATGAAGCAAAAGCGATGTGCAAGCCTTTGGTGGAGGACGTCTGCGGCAGAATCGGTGACGCGGTTTACAGCACCGAAGCGGATTGTCTGGAACAGGTGGTCGTGGATTTGCTTACCGAGCAGGGACTTCATCTTGCGACTGCCGAATCCTGTACCGGCGGATTGCTTGCAAAACGGATTACGGATATTTCCGGGTCCTCCGCTGTGTTTGAAATGGGCGTTATTACCTATGCCAACCGTATTAAAACGCAGCTGATTGATGTACCGGAGGAACTTTTGGAGCAGTACGGCGCGGTGAGTGAACCGGTTGCACGTGCAATGGCGGAAGGTGTTCGCAAACAGGCGGACAGCGACCTCGGCATCGGCATTACCGGAATTGCGGGCCCCACCGGAGGAAGCAAGGAAAAGCCGGTAGGCCTTATCTATATTGCCATGACAAACGGAACGGAAACGTGGGTTCGCAAAATGCCGGGTACCGGCAGGGGACGCAGCCGTGAATATCAGCGCACGCTGGCAGCCTCCAACGCACTGGATATGGTACGCCGGTATCTGCAAAAGTTGCCGCCGGTAGAAGTTAGTACGATAAAGCCGTAAAGAGGTGCTTTCATGCGAAATATATTCAGCAAGTATCGAAAACGACAGGAAAATCAGCCGGAGCAAAATGCGGAGCTGGAAATTACGCCCCCCGAGGATTCTTCTGCGGATATCCCCGGTGAAGAAATCAGCAGTTTCACGGAAGCAACGCACAAGAAGCTGCCGTTTTATCGGAGCTGGATTCCGTGGAAGGGCGACAGCCGCGGGGAAGTTGTCCGCAAGGCCATTTGTCTTGCTGCGCTTTGCGTCTTTTTGGTGTCGGCAGGCATGCTGATTTCAGAACTGGTCGTCCAGCCCGCGGAGGCGGATAAGGTCGCCAACGATATCAAAAAGATTTATTATCAGGATCCCTCTTCCAATACCGGTTCTGCGGCCTCGTCCGAACCGCCGGAGCGCGACGCTTCCGGCAGACTGATTAAATTTGTGGAGCTTCAAAAAATCAACGCGGATATTAAGGGGTGGATACGCATCCCCAATACGGTGATTGATTATCCGGTTTTGCAGTCCGGTATCAAGGAACCGGAATATTACCTGAAACGGGATTACAACAAGGCTTACACGAAATATGGCAGCATTTTTTTGGACGCGCGGGATAATGTACTCAAACCGGCATCCATGCAGAAAAATGACATTCTGTACGGCCACAGCATGCAGGACGGAAGAATGTTTGCCGCGCTGCTCAATTTTGGTCAGATGAATGTGTACAAAGCTTCTCCCGTAATAACGTTTGATACGGTTACGCAGTCTTCCCAATGGAAAATTATTTCGGTATTTAAAACGAATACGGACGAGAGTCAAGGCAAACTCTTTGATTACTTAAGGACGGATTTTAAAAGTGACAGTGACTACATGAATTTTGTGTACCAGTGCCGCATCCGTTCCATGATACAGACTCCGGTCGATTTTAAACCCACCGATTCCATCATCACGCTTTCAACCTGTTCCTATGAATTTGACGGATTTCGTACCGTGGTGGTTGCCCGCCGCGTGCGCAGCGGCGAAAGCGAAACGGTGGATACCGCCAAAGCGCAGCTGAACACGAAGGTGTTATACCCGGATTGCTGGTACCGCAAAAACGGAGGAAAGGCTCCCGTTTGGCCGGACACCTATGAGCAGGCAAAAAAGCAAGGTCTGATTGACTGGGAAGCAAAGTAATACTAATCTCCAATAAAAGTCCGCATCAAACCTATATATGCAGAGCTCTGATTTGATTTATAACTATAATAGCATAAGGTTTTTACATAACGAAAACGCCCTCCGTACGGAAGGCGTTTTTTATGTGATTCCAAACAATCGTAAGTTAAATAAACAGGTTGGTATCGGATTGCTCCGCGGAACCGAGAAAGGTCGCAACACCGGCAATTTCCACGCCGTCAATCAGCTCTTCCTTACGGATTCCCATAATATCCATGGACATTTGGCAGGCCACGATTTTTACGCCGTTGTCCATTGCAGCTTGAATCAATTCCTCCAGCGACTGCACATTCTTGCTCTTCATAACGCCGCGAATCATTTTGGAACCCATGCCGAGCATGTTCATGCGGGAAAGTCCCAGCTTTTTGCTGCCGCGCGGCATCATGGCGCCGAACATTTTCTCAATAAAACTCTTTTTCACCTTTACTCGGTTGCTTTTCCGCAGGATGTTCAGTCCCCAGAAGGTAAAGAACATGGTCACCTTGCGCCCCATAGAGGCCGCGCCGTTCGCGATAATCAGAGCGGCTAGTGCTTTGTCTAAATCACCGCTGAAAACCACCATGCTTTTGTCGTTACCGCCCTGAATGGTACAGGATGGCGCTTCGGTGTTGCCTTTCTGTACGCTGACACTGTACACGCCTTTTTCCTGATTCACACTTAACAGTTTGTTTCCGGTGCGTTCACACCAAACGTGGATATCCGAGGCAAACGCCGGGTCGGTCGCATGGACGAGCATACATTCGCCGTCCTTTAGGCCTTTGATACCTTCCGCAACCTTCATAATCGGGCCGGGGCACTGCAAGCCGCAGGCATCCACTTCAATTACTTTTTTGGGAGCGCAGCCGCAGGATTGCGTGGGGACATTCTCCTCTTTTTTTATTCCGATGCAGTCTACACCGCAGGGTTGTTGCGGATTTAGACGCTGTTCTTTGTCTTCCTTTACCTTGTCATAGGTCAGGTAGCCGCCGCTCAGGTTGTAAACATCAAACCCGCGTTGCGTTAAAATACGCCCGGCAATGTAGCCGCGTAAGCCGACTTTGCAGAATGCGTAAACCGGTTTCTCCTTCGGCAGTTCATCTAAATGTTCACGAAGCTCATCAACCGGAATATTGACGGCTCCCTCGATGGTGCCGATTTTAAATTCCTCCGGTGTCCGCACATCCAGCAGGGTTACTTTGCTTCGGTCAAGCAAATCCACATCGTCAAAATGGAACACCTTGGTATCGCCGCGCAGAATGTTGGCGGCGGTAAAGCCCAGCATATTGACCGGGTCTTTTGCGGAGGAATACGGCGGAGCGTAGCAAAGCTCCAGCTTTTCCAAATCGTATACGGTTCCGCCCAAGCGGAGCGCAGTGGCGAGCACGTCGATGCGCTTATCCACACCGTCAAAGCCAACCGCCTGCGCACCAAGAATTTTGCCGTCCGGTGCAAACAGAAGCTTCATGCTGAGCTGTGCGGAATCCGGATAGTAGGTGGCGTGGCTGGCAGGGTGCACATAGGTTTTTTGGTACAGCATTTTCTGTGCTTTGAGCTGTTTTTCATTTAAGCCGGTAGATGCGGCGGTCATGCGGAATACTTTCAGAACGGAACTGCCCTGCACGCCGCTGCCGTGTACCGGCTGCCCAAGTACGCTTTCCGCAACCAGTCGCCCCTGTTTGTTGGCGGGGCCCGCAAGCGGAATCAGTGTTTCATCGCCGGTTACCAAATGATGTACGCCGATTGCATCGCCCACCGCGAAGATATCCGGGTCAGAGGTTGCGTAGGCTTCGTTCACCTTTATGCTGTTGCCTACGCCCAACTCCAAGTTTGCCTGCTGTGCAAGGCGGCTGTCCGGTGCAACGCCGATGCTTAATAGGACGATGTCCGCGTCCAGTTCGGTGCTATCGGACAGCTTTACTTTCAGCGTTTTCCCCTGTTCAAATCCCTGTACGCCGGTTCCGAAACGCAGGTGAATGCCGTTTTCTCTTAAATGCTGATGCAGAATCGCCGCCATTTCCGGGTCCAGATTCGCAACCGCTTGATCCAAAAACTCCACAATGGTAACATCCAGACCGCGCTCCTTCAAGTTTTCCGCCATCTCTACGCCGATAAAACCGGCACCGACTACAATCGCGCGTTTGGCGTTTGTTTCGCTGATATAGCGGTCAATTGCGAACGTATCGGGTACGGTACGCAGAGTGAAAATTCCTTTGAGGTCAATACCGGGCAAATTCGGGCGCTTCGGCTGCGCGCCCGGCGAAAGGATGAGTTTGTCATAGCTTTCCTGATACGTGCTGCCGTCGGTGTGGTTTTGAACCGTCACTGTCTTATTCTCGCGGTTGATGGAAATCACCTCGCTCATGGTGCGAACATCAATGCGGAACCGTTCACGCAGAAGTTCTGGGCTTACCACCAGCAAACGATCTTTGTTTTTAATGGTGCCGCCGATATAATACGGCAGCCCGCAGTTTGCATAGGAAATGTATTCACCTTTTTCAAACAGGATGATCTCCGCGTCTTCGCTCAGTCTGCGCAGTTTTGCGGCCGCTCCCGCGCCGCCTGCTACGCCGCCGACAATTAAAATTTTCATAAATATGCTCCTTTTCTTCGCAGATATATTTGTTTTTGGTAACATTGGTAACGGCAAAGCAAATCTTTTGCGAGAAATCACCTTGCCAGTACTTGTTAAAAATTCGACAATCTAAGATAAATTTGATTCTAATACGAATATCATAAAATTCAAACTCGTATCTAAATCGAACGGAAAATATATTTGAATGGAGTTAATCTTTTAGCAGTGTGTCAATTTGCTTCAATAGGGTGTTTTTGTCAATAGCGCCTTCGGATGCTCCCATAATAGATCCATCCTTGTCAATAAATAATGTGGTTGGTATGGATGCAATACCATAGGTGTCGGCTGCCTGCTGTTCCGTGTCAAAATAAATCGGGAAGGAAAAATCTTTGCTTTTTACAAAATCCGAAGCTGTTTTCTTGGTCTCCCTTGCTCCGTCGGTCAAGTTCACCATCAGAAACTGGACATTGTCCTTTTCGGTTTTGTATACGTCGTTAAAATCCGGCATTTCTCCTTTGCAGGGAGGACACCAGCTCGCCCAAAAGTTTAGAATGACCGGTTTGCCTTTAAAATCGGAAAGTTTTACTGCTTTTCCGGCGGAATCATATACCGTAAAATCCGGAGCGGCAATTTTGGAGCTGCCTGCAGTGGAAGAATCTGCGTTGGAAACTTCACTTGCCGTAGAACTGCTTATTGCGGACGAAGTTGATGTTTGCGGCTTGTATTGAGCGGAAAGCGAATGGTAAGCAAAATAGGCGCCGCCCAAAATGAGCAGGAATGCCGCCATATAAATACTGGTTTTGATCTTATTGTTCATTGGAATCCCTTATCTTTCTTAAAAAGTGAGCAGCGAAAGGAAGTAGCCCATTTTTCCCGTTGCCATCAACAGTCCGATGATGACCAGAAATCCTCCGCAAACACGGGTGATGATTTTGTAATGCCGTTTAATAAATGCAAACGAACTTTTCAGCTTATCAATCAAAACCGCACTGGCGATAAACGGAATGCCAAGCCCGAGAGAAAAGCAGAGCAGCATGAGGACACCTTTTGTGCTTTCTCCCTGTGAGGCCGCGAGCATGAGTGCCGAGCCTAAAAATGCGCTGACGCACGGGGTCCAGCCAATGGAAAAAATGATGCCAAATAAAGCGGAGCGGAAAAATCCCATTTCGTTGGTTTGCATTTCCATACGGCGGGTTTGGTTAACAAACGGCAGGCGTATAAGTTCCATAAAATTCAGCCCGAACAGAATCACAATAATGCCCATTACCAGATTGACCGCCACCGAGTATTCTTTGACAAGCTTTCCAAGTGTTCCGGCAAACGCGCCCATCAGCACAAACACGATGGTGAAGCCCAGAACGAATCCGCAGGCGTGAAGAAGCGTGCGGCCCTTTTTGGCCTGTGTAGGTTGCCCCGCAAAAAAAGAGATATAAATGGGAATCATGGGCAGAAGGCAAGGCGAAAGAAAAGTGACGATACCCTCTAAAAACGAGACGATAAAATCCATCCTGCGCTCCTTTCCATTTATATCTTTCGAAATATATTCTAGCAATATTCTTCGCAGATTTCTGTGACTAAATCACGGAACAAAATTCGTGCTTTGGTGATTTTGTCACGGAAAAAAACAAGTTCTTTGGATATACTATAACCACAATCAAACCAATAAACAAGTCGATTTGATAAAAGGAGTAATACAATATGGCAGTTTTTACATTGACACAAAGTAATTTTCAGCAAGAGGTTTTAAACTCGGATAAGCCGGTACTTATCGACTTCTGGGCGCCGTGGTGCGGTCCGTGCCGCATGGTTTCCCCTGTAGTGGATGAAATTGCGGAGGAAGAGTCGGGAAAAATCAAGGTCGGCAAGGTAAATGTGGATGAACAGCCGGAGCTTGCCTCGCAGTTCGGTGTTATGAGCATTCCGACACTGGTTGTGGTGAAAGACGGTAAGGTTGTGAACAGTTCTGTAGGCGCAAGAGGCAAAGATGCAATTTTAAGTATGCTGTAAATCGGCAGTCAAAATATCCGATCAGACGTACAAAAGCGCAAAACTCCCCAAACGGAAGTTTTGCGCTTTTGTTGTTTTCTTTGTCGTTTTCGTAGTATAATAACCTCATAGAAGATTATGGGGGGTGCGGAAGCAAAATGACGGTTACGGAAACGGATTTATCCTTTATGAGAGAGGCTGTCCCTTTTTGGAATAAATTAACGGAGGCGCAGCAGCGGCAGCTGGAACAGGTTGTTACCGTGCGGAATTATCAGCAGGGAGAAAATATCCACCGGGGAGCGGAAAAATGCACCGGCTTTCTTTTGGTGGAAAGCGGGCAGGTTCGTGCGTTTATTCTTTCGGATTCCGGCAAAGAAATTACGCTTTACCGCCTGTTTGAACGCGATACCTGCATTTTTTCCGCCGCCTGCATCATGAAGAACATCAATTTTGATATCTATCTGGAAGCGGAGCATGACACTCGAATCCTTTTGATTCCTACCGCTGTCTACAACGAACTCAACCAAAATTCCCTTGCGGTTTCCGATTTTACCAACCAGCTTATGTCTTCACGTTTTTCCGATGTTATGTGGGTGATGGAGCAGGTGCTTTTCATGAGCTTTGACCGCCGTCTTGCCAACTTTCTGCTGGAGCAGTGCGTAATTGAAGGCTCCGATACGCTCACCATTACACACGAAACGATTGCGAAGAATTTGGGTTCCGCCCGCGAAGTGGTTACCCGTATGCTCAAATATTTTCAAAACGAGGGCATGGTTACGCTTTTCCGAGGTGGCATTACCGTAACCGATAAAAAGAAGTTGGAGAAGTTGCAATAAACGAAAAGGAATTTTTTTAAAATCGTCTTTGTGTGTATATTGGGAAAAACATTATTCAGAATAAAAACAGTGCATCTAATCATTTGGTTAGGAAAAGGGAGGAATTTATCTTGAGTGACCAAAAATTACCGGAAAATCCGAATATCGGAATTGTATATGACCCAGACACATTACACGAAATTTGGCTTGCGGGTGGGTGCTTTTGGGGAGTACAGGCCTATTTTGACCGAATTTACGGCGTTGCGGAAACATCGGTAGGCTATGCGAACGGAAAAACTGAAAATCCGACTTACTCGGAACTAAAGAAAACCGGACACGCGGAGACGGTAAAGGTTCACTATGATCCCGGAAGAGTCAGTCTAAAAACCTTACTGGAATATTATTTTTTAATCATTGATCCGACAAGTGTCAACCGCCAGGGGGCTGATTCCGGTACGCAGTATCGCACTGGCATTTACTATCTGGATGATTCAGACTTGCCGATTATTCTTTCTGCCATTAAGGAAGAGCAAAAGAAACACAACGAAAAGATTGTAACCGAAGTAAAAAAACTGGAGCACTATTTCCTTGCAGAGGAGTATCATCAGGAATATCTGGAGAACAATCCAGGCGGTTATTGTCATGTAGATTTCTCAAAGCTTAAAAATGTGAGACCTTCTTCCACTTCTCACTCCTATCATAAACCGAGCGAGGAAGAAATGAAAAAGGGCCTTACCCCTATGCAGCTTAACGTAACGCAGAAAAACGAGACGGAACCACCCTTTCAAAATCCCTTCTGGAATACGTTTGAGCGCGGGATTTATGTGGATGTCGTTACCGGGGAACCCCTCTTTCTTTCGTCGGATAAATTCAATTCAGGCTGTGGCTGGCCGAGTTTCTCAAAACCGGTAAAAACGGACAGTATTGTTGAAAAAAGCGATAACAGCCATCAGATGCACCGTATCGAAGTGCGAAGCGGGATAGGTGACTCCCATTTGGGGCATGTTTTTCCGGATGGACCAAAAGAGCAAGGCGGTCTGCGCTATTGCATTAACAGCGCGTCTCTGCGATTTATTCCGATTGACCGCATGGCGGCAGAAGGCTATGCGGAATATATTTCGCAAGTAAAATAACAAAACCGCATGTCTGCGCATTTAACAGACATGCGGTTTTTCATCTCTCTGTTATCCCTCATTAAACCGTGACAAAAACGAAATGGTGCGCTCGTTTTGTGTGTTGCCGAACAACTCTTCCGGCTTGCCCTGCTCCACAACAGAGCCGTTGTCCATAAACACCACATAGTCCGCAACGTCGCGGGCAAACTTCATTTCGTGCGTAACCACCACCATGGTCATGTGCTCGGCCGCCAGCTCACGGATTACCTTTAAAATTTCTCCGGTGAGTTCGGGGTCAAGCGCGCTGGTTGGTTCATCAAAGAACAGGATATCCGGGTTCATGGCAAGCGCGCGCGCAATGGATACACGCTGCTGCTGACCGCCGGAAAGCTGGCAGGGGTACGCGTCCGCCTTGTCGGATAAGTCCATTTTTGCGAGCAGGGCGCGGGCGGTCGCTTCGGCTTCCGCTTTTGACTTTCCGAGTACACGGATAGGGGCTTCCGTAATATTCTGCAAAACGGAGAAGTGCGGGAACAAATTGAAATTTTGAAACACAAGACCGATATGCAGTCCGATTTTGGCACATGTCGCCTTGTCGGAATAAACCGCTTTTTGGTTTGCGTCATTCTTCACGAGAGTATCACCGCAAATGGTGATTTCACCGGAGTTCACCGTTTCCAACTGCGTAATGCAGCGAAGAAAAGTACTTTTGCCGCTGCCGGACGGCCCGATAATGGCAAGGACCTCGCCCGTTTCCACCTCGACGGATATTCCGTTCAGCACGGATGCGCCGCCAAAACTTTTGCATATATTGTTTGCACGTAATACAGCCATCTTTCTGCCTCCTTTAACGGTAATAGCTCAAACGCTTTTCCGCCACGGTAAAGCAGCGGGTAACCACACCGTTCATAACTAAATAGAAAATAGCGGCAATTGCGAACGGCGTCATGCTGACCGCCGAAGAAACCCAGTCAGAGGTAATTTTTAACAGTTCCACCACGCCGATTACCTGTGCGAGCGAGGTATCCTTTACCAGCGTGATGAACTCATTTCCCATCGGCGGAATAATGTGTTTGACTACCTGAGGCAAAACGATACGGAAAAAGGTCTGATTGCGGTTAAAGCCGAGTACCTTTGCGGCTTCATACTGACCGCGCGGGATTCCCTCGATTCCGCCGCGGAAAATTTCCGCGAAGTAGGCGGCATAGTTCAGCACGAACGCCACTTCCGCCGCCAGAACACGGTCAAGCTGAATGCCAAAAATCGGTTTGAAACCGTAGAAGATGAATAAAAGCTGTAACATGAGCGGGGTGCCTCGCATGATCAGTATGTAAAACCGCACCGGCATGTTGATGATTTTTCGTTTTGACATGCGCCCCATCGAGACCAAAAGCCCCAAAGGCAGTGAAAAAATCAGCGTTACAAAAAATATGCGGAGCGACATGACTGTTGCTTCCAGCATTTGCGTTAAAAGCATCTGATAATTCATGGTGCGCACCTCCAAATCGTTTTATCTGTTATTTGCCTACTGTTGTAACATCTTCGCTGAACCATTTCTTTGAAATGGTCGCCATTGTGCCGTCTTTTGCCATGTCCTTCAAAGCGCCCTCAATTTTTTCTTTTAGGGCGTTGTCCGCTTTGCGAAACCCGACTACATAATCTTCAATGGCAAGGGATGCGGTTTTGCCGCTGGCATCCTTCAAAATTGTGTAAGCGCCCGGGTTGTTCGCCAGATAATAGCGGGCGACGATTTCATCAATTGCGATAGCGTCAATGGTGCCGTTCTGAATTTCGAGAACGGCTTTGCTGTAATCGCCAATCGTGACGACTTCCTTTAGGGACTTTTTGAACGCGGCGTTTGCTGTGTCGTTTAAAGCCGTTTCCGCCGAAGACTTTGCTTGCACGCCGATAGTCTTGCCGGCAAGGCTGTCGAGCCCTTTGTAAGAGGAACCGGATTTTACCAAAATGATTTGATTGTTCTTCATGTAAGGAATGCTCAAATTAAATTCTTTGTCGCGTTCTTCCGTTTTGCTGAAACCGTTCCACAGGCAGTCGATGTTGCCGTTGTTCAGCTCCGCTGTTTTGTTATCCCAGTTAATCGGCTGTGTTTTCAGCGTGATGCCCAGCCGCTTGCAGGCTTCGGTCGCAAGGTCAATGTCAAAGCCGACCAGCTTGCCGGTTTTGGTATCGACAAATCCCATTGGCGGGAATGCGTTGTCAAGACCGAGAATCAGTGTGCCGGCCTGTTTTACCTTGTTCCAGGAATCGTCTGTTTTTGAAGACGTGGCTGTGGATTGCGCCGAGGAAGTTTTGTTTGCGATAAGTCCGCAGGCGGAACAGGAAACCATAAGAGCTGCCGCCAGTATAAAGCACAGTACTTTTTTCATTCGTATCTACCCCTTTATGTTTGATCTATCACTTAGGATAATATTTTACCTCGTTAGCACAGTAAAGTAAAGAGAATTTTTTTGCATATGCCCGAATTCAGAAATTTTTACAGAAACAACGGTTCAGTCGTTTGAATATTTCATTCAAAAAGATAAAAGATAAAAGAATGCCAAGGCATCCTATAAATTTTTATCATTATTCTAAATATTCGATTAATATTGACAAAAAACAGTTATACTATAGTTGTTAAATAATTAACAAAGTAAAGGAGCGAAAATCATGAAAAATTTATTTGATCTTACCGGAAAAGTTGCGCTCGTTACCGGAGCATCCTCCGGATTAGGTGTGCAAATAGCCAAGGCGCTCGCAAATCAGGGAGCCGATATCGCGATTGTCGCCAGAAGAGTAGAAAAGCTGGAAAATGTAAAGGCTCAGATTGAAGAACTGGGTTCGCGCTGTTTCGCGGTTAAATGCGATGTTACCAACGTAGAAGATATTAAAAACGCAGTTTCCGCTGTTGAGAAGCATTTTGGTAAAATTGACATTTTAGTCAATAACGCCGGAGTCGGATTATTCGGGCCTGCGGAAGAACAGTCGGACGAGCTTTGGCAGACCATGATGGCAACCAATTTAAACAGTGTCTACTACTTTTCCAGAGAAGTGGGCAAGGGCATGATTAAGAATCATTACGGAAAAATTATTAATGTGGGTTCTATTCACAGCACAGTGGCAATGACCGGTTTACCGCTCAGCGCGTACTGCACCACCAAGGGCGGCGTGCTTATGATGACCAAGGCATTAGCCAATGAATGGGCAAAACAAAACATTACCGTTAACGCAATCGGCCCTGCCTATTTTGCAAGCGAAATGACGCAGGCAGTAGTTGGTGACGAAGGATTCCAGCAGGTTGTAAAAACGTATTGCCCGATGGGCAGAATCGGCCAGGAAGGCGAACTTGACGGCGCGGTCGTCTACTTTGCTTCCGATGCTTCCAGCTATACGACCGGGCAGCTTCTTACCATAGACGGCGGCTGGACAACCATCTGATTTTTTTACAGCTAGAACGTATCAAACAAAAAGGGAAAGTATCAGCATGGATACTTTCCCCTTTTTAATATGTTGTTTTCACACCGTTTCAGTGCTTCCGCCACCAATGCGGGATTCAAATCCTGAATGGATTTTGTCGGTTGTGGATTAAAAGATTCCTGAAAATCGCGGAGCGGCTTTTCCAGCACACACATATCGTACCATGTGCCGAATTTATAGCCGGTATGCGGATAGGTGCCGACCGGATGAAAGCCGCAGGCCGCGTGAAGTCCCATGCTGGGTTCATTCGGCACGGTAATCAGCGAATACAGGTTACAGTACCCCTGCGCGGCGGCAAGTTCGAACAGGCACTTGTATAGATTCAAGGCAATTCCCAAACGGTGGTAGGCTTCGGAAAGATAAATGGACAATTCTGCATCCCATTGATAGGCGGCGCGCTCGTAATGCGGAGAGATATAGGCATAGCCGGCAATTTTGCCGTCTGCCTCACACACCAGCCACGGGAACCGGTCAGAAACTGTTTTGATGCGAGTTTCAAATTCCGTAACGGAGGGTACTTCATATTCAAACGTAATCGGGGTGGAAGTAACATAAGGCGCATAGATGGCTAACAACTCCGGTGCGTCTCCAACCGTTGCTAACCTTACCGTAATGGAGTTCATAAGAATCATCCTTAAATATAAAACATATAATCCGCCGTTTGATTTTCCACTTCCGCCACAAGGTCGGAGAGAAGAACTTTTTTGAGCGAAGCTGCGACAGAGGTATCAATCGAGGAGAACACCACTTGCTGCATGGCTTTTTCAATTTCAGCGGCATCTTTTGAAACAGATTCTTCCGTCCGTTCAAAAAGAGATTGCTCCAATGCAAGCAGAATTTCATAAACATCAATGGTTTGCGGATTTCGTGAAAGCTTATACCCGCCCTGAGCACCCTTAACGGCCAAAACCAGCTTTGCCCTTTTCAGCAGCGAAAACACCTGCTCCAAATAGATTTTGGAGATTCCTAATTTTTCGGAAATGCTGACAATGGTGATGCATTCATTGCTGGCATAATTTTGAGCCAGGCTGATCATTGCGGCAAGTCCGTATCTGCCTTTCGAGGATATTCTCATAAGTATGCTCCTTTTCTGAAATTAAACATATATGTTATTATATATGGAAGTAGGAACGAAGTCAAGAGAATACGTGTCTGCGCCCGGAATTGTTTGTCCGCTCGTAAAAAAAGGCTTTCCTGCCATTTGTGAGGAAAGCCTTTCAGTAGTTATTTTTCTGTGCCGAAAAAGATAAGCCCGACGATTCCGGGACCGGTGTGGGTACCGATAATCGGCCCGACAAAATGGATGACAACATCCTTTACGTGCAGGCGTTCCTTTACCAAATCCGCCACATATTTGGCATCCTCCAAACAGTCGCCATGAACAATATACGCCGTCTGTTCTTTAGGACATACACTCAATTTTTCCATACGAGTTACCAGTTCATCCAACGCTTTTTTACGACCCCTTATCTTGGCCATAGGGATCAGATGACCGTCGTTGTCCACATGCACAATAGGCTTAATGCCAAGTGCAGAGCCTGCAACAGCGGCTACCGAAGATATTCTGCCTCCGCGTCTTAAATGGAACAGGTCGTCCACTGTAAACCAGTGGCATACGTGAAAGCGGTTGTTTTCCAGCCACTTTACCAAATCGTCCAAACACATTCCGTCACGCTTTTTTTGCACGGCGGAATACACAAGCAGACCTTCACCTAAAGTGGCAGCACGGGAATCTACACAGATTACCCGGTTTTCCGGATATTTTTCCGCCATATCCGCGGCTGCAATGAGTGAAGCCTGATAGGTTCCGCTAAGACCGGATGAAAAACAGATGTAAAGGACATCTTTCCCAGCTTTCAGCGCAGGCTCAAAATAGCTGATATAGGTTGTGCCGTTAATCTGTGAGGTGGTGGGCATTTGGCCTGCACGTACTTTGTCATAAAATTCATGGAATCCCATATCACGGCTGTCGGGAAAATGGCGATAGATTCTGCCGCCCATTTCAAAATCCATGGGAATCACTTCAATATCCAGCTGTTCCAGTATGTCCAAGGGTAAATCCGAGGTGGCATCGGTTATAATCACATAATCTTTCAACTTGTATCCTCCTGCAATAGCAAAGCAATTTTCCGTGTCTGTCAATGCGCGGCAAGCACTCTGCCCGCATCGCCGTGTGCCCGTGCGTTCGCCTGAACCGTAATTTTTGTGGAGGCGTGCATACCGTCCGCCTCAAACCGTATTTCACACGTACCTTCTTTGTGACCAATCACCAAGTAATAGGTGCTGGAACACTTGACCAGCTCGGCAACCTGTTTGTCGGAAGAGTACGCAGTCAGAGCGTTCTTGCTTTGCCCGATAAGCTGCGCTTTAATTCCGTAAACATCGCCCGGTGCCATGACATAACTTGTGGTGTCCACGATGATAACACTTTTTGGATTGGAAGCCGGAAGTAAATCTGTCAGCGCTTGACCGGGAACTGTCACGGTGTTCTCACCGATTTTTAACCCAGAAATCGAGCAAAACGGATCCTCCGCCGATTTTGTATTCGGAAGCGTCAATTTGGCAGACGTACTGCCGGATGCGGTAGTTCCGGCACTATCGGGGTTCATGGTTACTGAGAATTGATAGGCCCCATCTGTTCCCTTTGTGGGATTGGAAATTTCCAGTTTCCATTGGGACGGGAGGCTTGCGGCATTTTGATTTTGAGCGGAAGCTTTACCGCCGGTTCCCCCGTTTTCTGTTCCGTTAGCAGCGGAAGAACTCTGTGGCTTACATTCGGTTGCCGGTATGGTGAATTTCTGAACCGTTACGAAAATGGCCGCCGCCAGCAAAAGAATAATCGCAAAAACTGCCGCATACCGGTAACGGCGTACCGGTGCTTGTACATCAGATTCTCCTGCTTGCTCAGAACGGTTTTTATGCGAGACGGCATTTCGCATTTTATTAAAAAGCAGGAGTATACCGTGGGCACAGAACTGAACGGCAAACGCAATCCCAAACAGCAGGGTTAGCAGACATAAAAGCGGATATTTTAAAATTTTAAATTTATGTGCGTGCCCGACGCTTTCCCAATAGGCTTGCTCGCATTTTCGGATTATCCCGGTTGAATTGGTATTCATTGGTCGCACCTCTTTGACAATATGCGGATTTAAAATTTATGCATAACGCTTTTAACAAAACATATTCCAATTTTGAACTTATTACATTTTAACAATATCCAACAAAAAAGTCCATGCCTTTCTTGAAAAAGATGAATTTGCAGAAAACAAAAATCCGGCTGCGCATTTGGAGCAGTCGGATTTTACGGTCAGAATAGAAGTTTTACGAGCTGTGATGTTCTGTCATGTTTTCGGGATGATAGAAGGTATAACTGTCTTTGCCGTGATTTTTGGAAAAGTACAGCGCTTTATCGGCCTTTTTAAACAAGTTCAGATAATTGCTGCCGTCTTTTGGGGAAACGGAAATCCCAATGCTGGCGGAAACTTTAAAATCGCTGTTGAGTCCCAGCGAAATGCTTCTGAAACTTTCACATAGCTCATGTGCTTTTTCCGCGATTGCCTCTTCATTTGCGATATCCTTTAAAAACACAACAAATTCATCGCCGCCGATTCGGCCGATGACATCGGAGGAGCGGAATAATTTTTTGATTTTAGCCGCCATTTCAACCAGCACAGAGTCGCCAAACAAGTGACCGTACGTATCGTTTGCCTGTTTAAAATGATCAAGGTCCAAAATAAACAGTGCACTGAGGGCGGATTGCCCCTCCGTTTTCAAGTATTGGTCAATGAGCGTTTGCGCGGTGGCTTTGTTGTAAGTGGAGGTAAGCGGGTCACGCTGTGCCTGCGCCATTAAATATTCCGTTTCTGCCTTTTCCGCGCTGATATCCGTAACTTTTGCGAGCGCCCGAACCGGAACGCCAAAGTTATTCAAAATTGTAGTTGCCTGAACCTTGCACCATAAATACGTTCCGTCTATCTTGCGAATGCGCAGTTCCATGTCGCTGTGCGGCGCACCGGCTCGGATTTGTTCATAAAGCGCATGTAAACGCTCTTCATCATCCGGATGAACTACTTTTTGTTGCATCAGTTTGGTAGAGAAATTTTCCTGAGAAAGCTCATAGCCAAACTTCTTTTTAAAATTTTCGGAAACATAGGCGGAATCATCCTCAAGTTTATATTCATAAATAACACTGTCCGATTGTTCCATAACAATACGGTAGCGCTCAAAACTTTGGCGAAGCTCTTCCTGGGTTTCTTTGGCCTTGGTGTTATCGGTAAGCACAACATACTGCCATTGCTTATTATTGAATTCGGTAATCACGCGTCCGTGATGAAACACCCAGTGAAGCTTTCCGCCAGCATCCAAAACCCGGAATTCCAATGAAACGTGATGCCGGCGCTTCAACTGGCGGTTCATGCTCTTCATTGCTTTTTCACGATCTTTTTCATAGATGAGATTCGCATACTGATTTTTATATTGTTCGGCAAACTGTTCCCGTGTGCAGCCAAGCAGCCGCAGACAGCCATCACTGACGTAATCCAAAGTCACGCTCTCATCGGTAGCACAGCGCAGCACACCGCCCGGAATATTATCAGCCAGTGCCTCGAATTTTTGGTTGCTGTCCAACAGCATTTTTGCGTTTTTGCGTTCGGAATAAAAAACATAAAAAATAAAAAGAAGGAATACGGCAATGATTTCAAAAATCATGACCAGTACATAGCCAGAAATTTGCCTGGATTGGTTTTCAATGTAGGCGGACGGAACAATGCTAATGATATACCAGTTATTAAGGTGCGCGGGCATAAAACTTGCATAATCCGATTCTCCGGCATACCGGTAATAAATGAGCCCGCTTTCGCCGTTTTTGATTTTTCGAAGCAAGGTCGAAAATGAGGAACTATCGGAAAACTCGGCATTTTGCATCGCGTCATAATAATTGGCACCCTGTGCAAGACGGGGTGAGCCGATAATTGCCGTGCCGTCGTTTTGAATCAGAAGAATTCGCCCGTCTCCGCTAAAAGAAGGTATATTGATCAGGCTGATAAACATTTCCGAACGGTAAATGCAGCTTACAACACCGATAATGTTAGTATCCTTATAAATAGGTACCGCGAACACGATGCTGGGTTGTCCATCCGTCCGGGAAGTTACAATGTTGGAAATTGCGTTTTTTCCCTTCATTGCGGTTTGAAAATAATCGCGGTCCTTGGCTTTGTAAGAGAATGTCTCCGAACTGTAGCCGGTTCCATCCGGGGTAATAACGGACATGGAGGAATAATTGTTTACGGATGTTTGGTCATGCAAAACCTTTAACACGTCATTGCTGTTGATCTGCGGTTGGTCCGCTATAAAGCTGGAAAGTGCAGTCAGCGTAGCGAAAATGCTGTCTACTTTTTCATTCAATCCGTTTACCGCATGGCTTCCGTTATCCGTCAGATAGTTTTCGGCGTGTTCCTTTATGTTGTTTTGAAGATTATTATAAAACCCAGTAAAAAAACTGGAAATTAAGATGGTAGCCACAATAGAAAGAGCCGCCAGTTTAGCAGCCAGCTTGTGTTTGGATATAGCAGGAAAACGTGAACTGTTTTTTATCATGCGGTTCCTTCTTTACAAAAAATTTGGACAGCGCAGAATATTGGGAGCAAAGGTTCATTGTTCTTAATCGGTATCGGTTCCATTGAGGAATCCAATTTCATACCATATTCTTATTGTATCACGATTGAGAAACATATTGTATCTTTATTCTATCTATAAACAAATTTTCAGAATTATTAGCGTGCGAATAATTCCTATATACCTTGATAACAATATAAAATAGCTAAAAATTACAATTTTATGCTTGCGATATTTATCAGTTACCATAAAATTAATTATATATATAAGAATAGTATGAATTAATATTGACAATTGAAATAGTAATCCATATAATAATCATATAAAATATATCGGATTTATATAGTTAAAACAGAGAAATTCTGCAGGAAGGGGGCAGATATTGTGAGCTCACAGGAATACGCAATTGAAATAAAATCGTTGGGAAAAACCTTTTTCAGCAGAAACAGTGAAGTCCACGCATTGAAAGATATCAACATCAGCATTAAAAAGGGCGAAATTTTTGGAATCATTGGAATGAGCGGCGCAGGTAAGAGTACGTTGGTGCGATGTATCAATCTGCTGGAAAAACCCACGGAAGGGACGGTACTGATCGACGGGCAGGATATAACCGCATTCAGCGAACGAACATTGCGTGAGGCCCGGCAATCGATGGGAATGATTTTTCAACAGTTTAACTTGTTGATGCAGCGAAATGCCGAAAGCAATATTCGTTTCCCATTGGAAATTGCAGGAGTGAAAAAGCAGGAGGCAAAGGCTCGCACCAAAGAACTGCTGGAATTGGTAGGTTTATCCGACAAAGCAAAGGCGTACCCTTCCCAGCTTTCCGGCGGACAAAAACAACGCATTGCCATTGCCCGCGCACTTGCTACCAACCCGAAGGTGCTTTTGTGCGATGAGGCGACCAGCGCACTGGACCCTACCACCACCGCGTCAATTCTGGCGCTTCTCAAAGATATCAATCAACGGCTTGGCATTACAATTGTGGTGATAACGCACCAGATGAGCGTAATTGAACAGATTTGCAACCGCGTGGCGATACTTGACAACAGCCAGATTGCGGAGTGCGGGAATGTAGAAGACATCTTTTTCCGGCCGCAGTCGGCAGCCGCACAGCGGTTGGTTTATCCGGAAGGCAACCATATTGAAAATTTCATCGGTACACGATGTTGCCGCATTGTATTTGACGGAACTTCTTCTTATGAACCCGTGATTGCAAATATGGTGTTGGAATGTAAATCTCCGGTCAACATTTTATATGCGGACACAAAGAATATAGATGGCAAAGCATTTGGCCAAATCGTGGTTCAAATGCCGCAAGATGATTCTCTTGCAGGGAAAATGGTGCATTATTTGCAGGCAAGAGGGTTATCGGTTGAGGAGGTGAACGGTTATGTGGGATAAGGCAACGCTGGATATGCTGGTGCAGGGCGTTGGTGAAACCCTGTATATGACCCTGGTTTCCACCTTTTTTGCTTATTTGATCGGAATCGTACTCGGCATTGTACTGGTTACCAGTGCAAAGGAAGGGATCCGCCCATGTTCGGGACTTTATAAAGTACTGGACGTGATTGTGAACATTACGCGCTCGATTCCGTTCCTCATCCTGCTGATTGCGGTCATACCGTTTACCCGATTTGTTGTCGGCACTTCCATCGGTTCTACAGCGGCGATTGTACCTTTGGTGCTCTCCGCGGCGCCGTTTGTTGCCAGGCTGGTGGAATCCTCCATCAAAGAGGTGGACGGCGGTGTAATCGAAGCGGCACAGTCTATGGGCGCTTCCTCCCTGCAAATTATTTGGAAGGTGATGCTGCCGGAGGCAAAACCGTCTTTGATTGTCGGCGCCGCTATTGCGACAACTACCATTTTGAGCTACTCCGCTATGGCAGGAATTGTCGGCGGAGGCGGATTAGGCGATATTGCCATCCGTTTTGGTTTATACCGTTACCAATATGACATCATGTTGGTAACCGTCATTCTTCTGGTTGTGGTTGTTCAGATTTTACAGGAAATCGGAATGAGAACTGCCAGAATCAACGACAAAAGGAAATAATTTGATTGGCATATAACACAAGGCAATACGAATCAGCCTTTGGCATTCGCCGGAAGGCGGCCACCCTCATTTTAATAAAATTAGAAAAGGACTTGATTACTTATGAAAAAGATAGTATCCGTTTTGCTGCTTGCAGCAGTATCCTTAACCGTTTTCGCCGGATGCGCGAATTCCAGCAGTTCCTCCTCTTCTTCCAGCAGCACCGGAAGCTCCGGCGCCGCAAGCACGGCAGCCACTTCTTCAGCCGCGGCGCTCAAGAAAATCGTGGTTGGCGCTTCCCCTACCCCGCACGCGGAAATTTTGGCGGTGGCAAAGGATATCCTGAAAGAACAGGGCTATGACCTGCAGGTAAAAGAATTCTCGGATTATGTCCTGCCGAATACCGCACTTGAAGAGAAATCACTTGACGCGAACTATTTCCAGCATCAACCGTACCTCGATGATTTCAATAAAAAACATAACACGAGTATTGTTGCCGCCGGTTCCATCCACTATGAGCCGTTCGGATTGTATGCAGGAAAAACAAAAGCGTTAAGCGATATCAAAGACGGTGCGACCATTGCCGTTCCAAACGATACTTCCAACGAGGCAAGAGCACTTTTGCTCTTACAGGATCAGAAATTGATTACCCTGAAAGATGGGGTCGGCGTAGAGGCCACACAAAAGGATATCGTGAAAAATCCGAAGAATCTGAAAATTAAAGAAATCGAAGCTGCACAGCTTGTCCGTGCTTTGCAGGATGTTGACTTTGCAATCATCAACGGCAACTATGCCATTCAAGGCGGCTTAAAGGTTTCGGATGCTTTGGCGACAGAGTCAAAGGATTCAGTAGCTGCAAAAACCTACGCGAATATTATAGCCGTACGTAAAGGTGATGAAAACCGTGAGGATATCAAGGCTTTAGTTGCCGCTTTAAAGAGCGATAAAGTAAAGTCATTCATCAAAGAAAAATACAACGGCTCCGTTGTATCGGTCGACTAAATGACCGGAATCACGAATCCAAAATTGTAAATTCAAACTACTTGTATAGAAATTAGACTCCTCCTTATAAAAGAGCTTCATGGGTGAAAATCCATGAAGCTCTTTTGGCAGGTTATTCTCTTTCTTCCAAGGGGGTGTAGTCCTGTTCTTCCATAACAGCCATATAAGCGGGACGAATAATTTTTCCGGCGCTGATTAATTCCTCAATGCGGTGCGCGCTCCAGCCGGAAATTCGGGCAATCGCAAAAATCGGTGTATACAGCTCCATCGGCAAATCCAGCATACTGTAAACAAATCCGCTGTAAAAATCCACGTTCGCGCTGACGCCTTTATAAATTTTGCGCTCTTTGGCAATAATTTCGGGCGCAAGCCGTTCTACTGCGGAGTAGAGCTGATACTCTTCTTTCCGCCCCTTTTCTTCCGAGAGTCTTTGAACAAATTTACTCATGATCTTCGCACGTGGGTCAGACAGAGAATAAACCGCGTGCCCCATGCCGTAGATCAATCCGGCCTTATCAAAGGCTTGTTTGTTTAATAAAGCGGTCAGATAACGTGAAATTTCCTCTTCGTCGTTCCAATCTTTCACGGTCTTCTTCATATCTTCAAACATCTGAACAACTTTAATATTTGCTCCGCCATGCTTTGGCCCCTTTAGTGAACCCAGAGCTGCGGCAATTGCCGAGTAAGTATCCGTACCGGAGGAAGAAACCACATGTGTGGTAAAGGTCGAGTTATTGCCGCCTCCGTGTTCCGCGTGAAGCACCAAAGCAAGGTCAAGAACACGGGCTTCAAGTTTTGTGTATTTGCTGTCCGCACGCAAAATGTGCAGAATATTTTCCGCGGTGGAAAGTTCGGGAACCGGCTGGTGAATAAACAGGCTCTGCCCGTCGTGATAATGGCGGTATGCCTGGTATCCGTAAACAGAAAGCATGGGGAACAGCGCAATAAGCTGCAGGCATTGGCGCAGTACATTGGGGATGCTGATATTGTTGGCGTCGTCGTCATAAGAATATAAAGTCAGTACGCTGCGCGCAAGGGTGTTCATCATATCAATACTGGGCGCTTTCATGATAATATCACGGACAAAACTGGTGGGCAGAGACCGATAATTGGAAAGAATCGATGTGAATTCTTTCAACTGCAGCTTATTCGGCAGATTGCCAAACAACAGCAGATACGTAACTTCTTCATAACCAAAGCGGTTCTCTTTAATAAAGCCTTTTACAATTTCTTCCACGTCGATACCACGGTAATAGAGCTTGCCTTCACAGGGAATCTGCTCCCCCTCGGGCCCCTTTTCATAAGCTCGAATTTCCGAGATTTCGGTAAGGCCGGCAAGCACACCCTTTCCGTTTACATCACGAAGGCCGCGCTTCACGTCATATTTGCTGTAGAGCTGCGGGTCTATAGCGCCGTTTTGTGTACAGAGCTCCGTCAGTTTTATAATCTGGGGAGTAACTTCGGAAAAATTGTTGTTTGCCATCTTTTCATACTTCCTTTCATCCTTACATCGGGATTGTCCCTCTTTTTCTAAAACATCTGATTGGTAATTTTAGAAATACTGTTTAATGAGAAAATCAACAATTATGTAAACTGATTATATCATGAACCGCAAAATAAAATAAGAAAAAACTGTGAACATTTCCTATAAATATCAAGTATTTGGAAGCGGAACTGCAAACCTTAAAGAGAATTGTAAACTTTTTAGCAGGACAGCTGCTATCGGGCTGAACTTATTGACAAAAGATATTTTCCTATTGTATCATAATACTATGAAATGTTACGCGAAATTTGGCGTATTATAATTGGTTGAACAACCTTGCAGAAAATAACAATTGTAACGTGTAATGCTTTCAAAATTATAGGATAGTAGGAGTATTCAAATTGGATTTTATTGTTTATCTTTTTAATCTTCTTCTCCACCTGAACAGTCAGACGTTGGGTGAGTTTTTCCACCAATATAGTCTATGGGCCTATGTGTTCCTTTTCATTATCATATTTATTGAAACAGGCTTGGTGGTCACTCCTTTTTTACCGGGAGATTCCTTACTGTTTGTTACGGGTGCAATCGCGGCAAGCGGGCTGGTAAATATTCCAAGCATTCTGGTCATGCTGTATATCGCTGCAATCGCAGGTGACAGTGTAAATTATGAAATTGGTCATTCACTGCGTGAAAAGGTTCAAAAGCGTGAAAAGATTCCGTTGATTAAGATGGAAAATATTGAAAAGTCGCAGGACTTTTTAAAGCGAAACGGCGGAAAAACCATTACAATTGCACGCTTTATGCCAATTATCCGTACCTTTGCCCCATTTGTGGCAGGCGCAGGAAAAATGCCTTACAAATCCTTTATTCTATACAATGTTATCGGCGGTATTTCCTGGGTGACACTGCTTTTTGGTATCGGTTATTTCTTCGGCAACATTCAGGCAGTAAAAGATCATTTCAGCCTGATTGTAATCGGTATTGTGATAATTTCAGTACTTCCGGCTGCTGTGGCATATATAAACAGCAAAATGAAAAAAGCAAAAGCAAAATAGTCCAAAAATACTCCATATATAAAAATGAGCAGGACCGAACTCGGTACTGCTCATTTTTATGCGAAAATTCGTTCTTTGGAAACCACATGTTTGTGAATAATGGAAGGATGTCCTGACATAGTCTTTAACAGCGAAATGATTCGATTTTAGGCGGCGCTGCGCGGGGGTATGTTTTATGAATACAGCTACCGAGTTTCAAAACATAGATATACAAAATAAAGACCTAGATGATAAAACGATTGCTTTGATTGGAAATTCCTTTGCTGGGAAACAGGCAGTTAAGAATGCTTTTATGAACTTGGACCGGAATGCAAAAGTAAATGATTGGGGTAATTTTATTTATGATAAGGAACACTATCATGTAGTCGATCTTCCAAATATTCATTCCCTTACGGAACACTCCGCTGAAGAAAAAACAGCGCGTGATTTTCTGCGCTTTGGCGGTGCTGACGTGGTGATGGTGGTGTGCGAAGCGGTATATTTAGAGCGGAGCTTAAATCTTGCTTTGCAAATCATAGAGATGACTTCCGGTGCGATTGTGTGTTTGAATGATGTGGAGGGTGCACGAAAAAAGCATATTCAGATCGACATCAGTCGATTGGAAAGGGCCTTAGGGGTGCCGGTCGCAGTAATAAAGGAAAAAGACAAGAATATCTCTTTGCTCGTAAAACAAATTCATTCAGCGGTAAAAAGAAATCAAAAAGTGAAACCGGCGGTCATTCGCTATATTCGCCCCATTGAAAAAGCGGTTTCAATTTTGGAACCTTCGGTGAAAGGACTGGTAGGAAATCAGATGAACAGCCGCTGGGTGTCGCTGAAGCTTTTAGAGGATGGCGAAGTGTTCATCGAAGAATTGAACTCATACATAGACGAAGTAATATTGACCGGTGCGGAATTGTTTCAAAAAATTGCGGAAGCACAAAAATATCTGGCAGACTGCGGAATTTGGGGAGACATTGTACACGACAACATGGTAAGCTGTAGGGCATTAACGGCAGAAGGAATCTGCAATGACTGTGTGCGCTACCAGTAACAGCAATGGAGCAGAGCAAAAACTTTACCGAAAAACAAGAACCGGCACCTGCTTTGATTATGTTTCAAAGCGGGTGCCTGGTTTGAAAGTATCTTTGAATTCCGTCAAGAAGAATTAACCAATTGGGGGGCTGGTTAATTCTTCTTGATTTAAATTTTTCTTGATGTGATGCATCAAATAAGGGAAAGCGATAAAGGATGAAATTAAAACCACCACTAAGGTTGCCAGCGCGGCTCCGTTCGACCCCCATATGCGGATAAAGATGACGCAAAACACGACATTTGCGATACCGGAAATGATGCTTACCAACAAATTTACCTTTACCTTTCGCAGCATGGCAAGAATATTGCCGGCAGGAACACGGAAGGTTGCTAAGAAGAAATAACTGATGGATAAAATTTGGAAAGGACGAACACTGTCCATGTACCGGTCATCCCAAATAATATGGATAATTAGAGGAGCTCCAAAATAAAGCACAAGGCTAATGAGTGCATTCATGCAGGCAAGTCCCTGAAAAAGCCGGATGGAATTTTTCTTAATCCACTTGAAATCTGTATTATGCTCGGCAAAGTATGGGTAGATAAACACCATAATGCTGGTGGGAATAAGAGAAAGTGCGTTTGGAATCAGCGTTGCGGTTTTGTAAGAGGCCACCGCGGTTGCCGCGAAATACGTACCAATCATAAAAACGTCCAGCAGGTAGAGCAGTTGACTGATGGATGTACTGGCGCAGCAGGTGGAAGAGTATTTCAGAAAGCCTTTGACTTGCAGGTTCTTGAGACGTACGGAGTGAAATACTTCCGGCAGCATTTGTCGACACATCGTAAAGCCCATAACAATAGATATGGCGAAAGCGATATATCTGCCTAAAATGGTTCCGTGGATTCCACCGAAATAAGCTCCGCCGCAGGCAAAAATGCAATAACTGATGGTATTTATATTCATTAGGAGGGAATACTTTTTGTTTTCCCGTTGTATGCGAAAAATGGTACCGATAAACTGAAAAGCATATTCAAAGAAAGGTAGGAATGCGAGCTCGATTATATATTGAGGGGTTTCCTTTATGTTAAATTTTCCAAATGAGGCGTATACAATCATTCCAAGGCACAACAGGGTGTTAAAAAGCAGACCGGCGGACAAGCTGAATTTATAATACGAATTCTTTTCCTCTTCCGGCCGCCTCTCCGAGCAATACTGCAGCAAACCGCTGATCATTCCGATGCCGGAAAAAAGCATGAAAATGGAATAGGCATTATAAGCATTTCCAAATATTCCATAATCACCTTTGGACAAAAAGCGGACAATCACGATATTGGTGACAAAGGATATGAGGCTGTTGATGACATTCACCCCAAATATATGGAAGAATCCTTTTTTGATTAAGAATTTTGCCTTGCTCATCATATTTCCCATTTATTTTCTCCCACTAAAAATTGTATCCGAAAAAGAAGAGTAATTTTTTTCCGCACTATAATTTTCTTTCCAAAACTCCCGTGCGGATTTTCGATACTCCACATAGGTTTTATCCGGCATCTCAGAAAAGAAACGAATCAGCTCGGCAAGCTGCAGATCGGTAAAATCTTTATCCAGCAGGAAGCCGTTCTTTTCCGGTTTTACGATTTCGCGAACTCCGCCGACATCGGTGGCAATGGCGGGTATTCCAAATGACATTGCTTCCATAATGGAAACGGGAACGCCTTCTGATTCGCTTACATTCAGAAAAACATGGAAGGCCTGAGACTGATAAATCCGCAAAAGTTCTTGGTTGGATACTGCTCCGGGTAAATTTACTTTAATATTTTCGGGCAATTTCTGAGCCGTTTTCTTCAAATCTTCCAATAAGACTCCGTCACCGAAATGCGTCCATTCAATTCTTATGTCTTTTATCAGCATCAAGGCGTCCAATATTTTGGAAACCCGTTTTACAGGAGAAATCCAGGAACACGAAACAAGCTTTAAAACTGCTTTGTTCTGAGGGGTAGGGCCTTCGCCATAGTCACGAGTACCCAAACGACTGATTACAAGGTTCTTTCTCACATCAGGATATATTTCTTCCAAATAGTTTTTTCCATCTTCCGAGATGCAGAAAAGAGTATCCAGACGATTCAATAAAAATTTACGCAAGGGGATATAATTTTGCGGATTACGGTATTCATACAAATCATAGCCGTGGCAGCGGGAAACAGCCGTACTGCGAGGGAAGAATTCTTTTAAAAGAACAGCCGCATAACTGTGAAAAGCCAACCAATACGCATAAAATGTAATGGAATCATTTTTATCAATTCCATGTGCCAGCAGGGCCTTTTTGACCTGGGAAAAAGAATGCTTTCCCAGTGCGGCAAACGTAACCAAATGTTTCAGTGTAGCGGCATTCAAATTTTTTGTATGAATCAGATAACAAAAGTCGGCAAGGAACTGTTTGCTGAAAACTGAGCGAATACACCAAGCCAGCAGGTCAAATTTGGACAAATTTGACCCATTCAGACGTAACAGAGTAACGGCGGGATTATTTATGGCACGTCTTTCTGAATAATTGCTCACATCCAAGGGAGCAATATAAATTTGATCAAAATTTCGGTAATAGCATGCCTCTTCTTCCAAAAAAGTGTCCCTTTTATCATAAGGAAAAGCATGGCTTAAAACAACTAGAATATGCCTGCTTTTTTTGTCCGGCAATATTTATTCCTCCATTCTGACACACAAGAAAAGCTCGCCTCATTCAGACCTTTTCCGAATGAATTTCTGCACGGACGCTTTTCGGACTGCAAAGCCCTTTTATGTCATCACTGAATTTTTCATAATTCTTCTTTGACTGAAAATACATTTCCCAGGTTTTTCTGGCTTCCACATGCATATGAAGTGCTTCTTCACTGGGGAGTTCTATGGCTGTTTTTAACTTTTGAGCAAGGTATTCAGCGGTAAGGTCGGCCGGAAGTAGAAATCCATTTTTATTGTCAAATACAAGTTCACGGGTTCCACCCACATCAGTAGCAAGTGAAGGGATGCCGAAGGAAGCCGCCTCCATAATACTTACAGGAAGCCCCTCGGAACTACTGACATTTACAAACCAGTCAGCCGGATGACTATGATAATAATTCAACAAATCTTCATTTTTTATAAAACCGGCAAAATGGCAGTCCATAAAACCCAAATTGTTTTGCGCAAAGGTTTTCAGTTCTTCCAATCCGTCTCCATTACCAAAATGCGTCCATTGGATTTTTTTCGGATACCCTCTTAACAACGCGAAAGCCCGTTCCAACAGATCTAATCGTTTTACCGGATCCACAAAAGAACAGCTAACAAATCGAATGGTATTATCTTGTGAATTTGAAGAAATGCCATGATCTTTTGTACCAAGATAACTGCAAATCACCTTGTCTTTATACAATGGGTATAATCGTGTCAGATAATTTACTCCCTGCTGTGAGCAGGGGCGAATGCAATCCAAATTTTGAAGCAAATAATTGCGCAGAGGCAGATAGTTCAAAGAACTGCGGTCACTGTAAAGATCATATCCATGTGCACGGCTGACCGCAATTCCTCCAAACTGATTTTTTAGTAAAATTGCTGCCAAAGCGATATCATAAAGCCAGTAACTGTAAAATGTCATGGAAGAAAACTGTGACAAGTTATATTGCTCCAAAATTTTAGAAGCGCGCTTATATATGGATATTCCCTGCGCAAGAAATCCAGTCAAGAAAAGTTTGCGTTTAATGGAGCCGTGAACTTCTTTTTTTTCTATTTCATCGGCGAATCCACCGTAACCGAAAAATGGAGCAACCCTAAGTGCGTGAAGGGGAAGACTGCGTTTGACGGCCGAGCGGAGCATGCAATGAACGGCAACATTGTCAGGAGTCGTACGTGTACGTTTTGTATCCGTAACACTGGTTGCAATTAAAATAACCCTCGAAAACTTTTGCGCTAAAATAGGCATTTCATTTCCAATAAATTCTTCCCCCGTGCCAAAAGGATAAGTTTTAGTAAGCAAAATAAGGCAATTATCCATAAAGATTTTCCTTTTCCTTTGTTGATACAAATCACCCAAGTTTATTCTGTGAGGTCTTTTATAACGGTCATTGCCCTATCTAGCCATGTGTTTCCGTTATCCACAGCTTCATAAACATTTTTGCAAAATGTAGAGTAGGTTTCTTGATCCAAAAGAAGTTTGCGAACCTTATCCGCAAAATCTTCAGGGGTATCTTCGCATACCAGTCCAATTTTATATTTTTCCACAAACTTCTGTGATTCCGTGGTATTGGTTGTTAATACCGGCAAACCGAATTCCATATACTCCGGCAATTTTACAGAAAAGGCAAAATCATTGTAGGCATTCTTTTCCACAGGACGCAATCCGATGTTCGCCTGATCATAATAGGCTTTAAGCTGGTCTTTCCCGGAAGCGTGCGTAACGGAAAGCCATGGCTTCTCAAGGTAATTTTTGTCGATGTATTGTGCTTCTTTTTCACGGCAGATTAAGGTCAGTGGATATTTCGTACCTTCGCCGTTTAATAAATCGAAGGCACGTAGCATGGTGCCTGTTCCATAAGTTTGGCTCACAGCGCCGACATAGATGCTTTTGCGCTCGTTTTTTTGCATACGTTTATCCCCAAGGTGACCCTTACAGGCAGGAGGAAGCGGTTTTGAATTGTCAAAATCAAAGTAACTTGCCATAAGTTCCGTTGGAAAATACATAATATCCACTACTTTTTTAAAAAAGCGGAGATCGCGTTCTGACATCCAGGCGATTACCTTTTCACGTAAGGTCTTATTACCATGCTGCCCAAACAGATTTGCAAATTTGAAATAGGCATCCCGATAAAAATATCCGATTTTAATCCCCTTTTTATGAACCTTTTTCAGTAAACGCAAGTCACAATAGTTAAAAATCGGACCGGAAGGGCTTTCCACATAACAAAATTCCGGTGTATTTTGGTCTAGCCATTCGCTGATTTCTTTTACGGCAGCACGGCGATCCGCACGTCGATTATGCTGGGTTTGCAAAAGCTTAACCGTGCAGCCGGCCTGCTGCAGGGCTTCATACATCATCTGAGGACGCACGGAGGAGCCGGAGGCGAAGTCTCCAAAATCGATAAATGTGATATAAAGGACCAATATTTTTTTATTTGCTGTTTCAGCCATTCAGGAATTCAGACCCTTCCCTTTTAAAATATTACAGCTTAACGGAATATGTGTTTTCTGAACTGTATATCGGCACACTGGCAATCAAAATGGAGAATACTACCCATACTGGATATAATCCAATGGAACTGCTTGGTATGGCAATAGAGAAGAAAAACAGAACGATCATTAGGAACAAAGAAAGTTTTTCTTTTGTAAGTCCGCTTTTTAGAAACTTAAACAGCTTAATCACTGTGCAGCAATACAAGATTGCAAAAGGAAGAAAGATGACCAGACCATATTGGGAGAGAATCTCAATCCAAAAATTATGAGGATCAATCGTGTTTGTTGTATGCTTTCTCGCTTCGTCATGTGTAAGCATGTAATTTTCAAAGCTGTTAGGACCAATACCAAACAGAACATGTGCAGTCCAAATTTTGAATCCCTCAATGATTAAGTTCAAACGAACAAAAATGGTGCCTTTATGCTGGGTATAAGTTTGAAGCTGTGAAACAAGTGTATCGTTTGCAATAGGCCCGGTCTGACTGCTTGAACCGAAGTTATCAATGGAATTCAAAAAGTTATCCGCGGGAAGCATATGCCTAGAAACAAAAAAGTCGCTTAGACTTGTCCGAACAAAGTGACCGGAATTGCGAAGCGCATTTTCAATTGGGTTTCCAATCAACGCATAAAATATGCCCAAATCTGCAACCGCCAGTAATGTTTTACCGCCTATTTGTTTTCTTAGGGTCCTGTCTCTATGGGCGTATAGCATTACAGCCAAGCCGAGAATAAACATGAATATTAGAGCAATCAGTGTAATCGTAGAATTAATTACTACAATTGAGAAAAAGAGGAGAGAAAGTTTTACCGTTGTTTTTATAAATTCTTTTTTATTCTTAGCAAAAAGAAGATCGGAAAAATAGAGCGGAATAATTAAAATTAAAAAGGCCGCCATATCATTCTCATTATTAAACATAGTTGTGGGGATAAGCGAAGCATTATGAGATTTCATGTAGTGCACAATTGCTGGGTCGAAATAGCGTGAGCAAGGGAAAATAATTCCCGTGAATAATTGCACAATCATGAGAATGCACAGAAAAATGCCGCAGAATTTCAGGCATTTCAATGCGAGTTTTAATTTTTCTTTACTGTCAATCAAATAACCCAAACAAAATACTAACCCCAAATTGGTTCCAAGACAGGAAATTTCGCTGATGGCATCTCTGCGGCTTGTGGAAAAGAGCAGCCACACCATGCCATAAATGAGCCAAGCGAAGAAAAAAGCCCACACGGCAAGCGTGAAACGCGAGATTTGCCTTTCTTTTCGATGTTTCAGAAATTGATAGGCACAATAAATCACAGAAGCAATTAGTATAAGCCGATCAATGGAGAATACAACCACAATTTTAAAATCCAAGAAGAAAAAAAGATTTCCCAAAAGAAAAGAAATAATGATAACTCCAATCATTATTTCATTCAAATTTTTATGAAAGTCCAGGAATAAGTTTGTTATATGCTTTTTTGTGGAATCCATGTATTTGGTCACACCTTTGTTTTATAAGTAATTTTCACAATTGGAACATTGTAAAGCATACAGTTTGATTTTGATTCAAGTCCATTCAGCGCCAGCCGCTGATATTGACTTTGTTTATAATGATAGAGAGCAGAAAAGAAACGGAGTGCCAACATCTTTTAAGCGCCGCAAAAAATGTTCTCACTCAATATTCTGAACTCTTAACTTTTTATTTCAGTTTGCTATTCCGGTTTCCTCTTAAACAATATTCAGTTTATTATACCTCATTCATTTGTATTATTCAACGTAAATGCAGACTGATTTTTTGTGAAGAAAGCCATAAAATTTATCAACATTGCTATCGCGGCAGAGACAAAAGGTGCATTATGTCGAAATAAAGGGATACGGAAGAAATCTCCGTATCCCTTAAAATTATCAGAGAGAATTACAATGGAGGATCCTGTGGATTTTGAGCCGGAGGCATTAGGCCGAGCTCTGCAGGATGAACCATGCCGCTTTGAATGGCGCGGTCACGGAGGAAAACGTAAAGTTCGGTAAATGTTGCGTGGATATAGGGATACAGGAAGATCATACCGATGCTGGAAATCATATCTCCGATCAGTGAGTTAAAATATCCGAACATGCCGCCTACTATAGCGGGAATCAATGCCCAGCCGAGAAAGGAAAGAATGAGTACAAAAATATTGCCCTTTTCCCCATCCGTCATGGCTTTGCTGATTTGGCGGGCACGCGACTGATCTATATTGGGGTTATCCGATAGAATAAACGATACCATGCTGTACTGTAAAGCCTTAATGATACCCGGGACAATGAAGAGAAGGCTCCACAATCCAATGAAAAGGTCTGTTACAAACAGGGTAAGAACGCTGTTGCCGTATCCATATTTAAAGCCGCTGAATACCGTCTCGTATTGGGTGTGACCAAACCGATTCTGCACAAAAAAGCGCATCATGCCAATCGTGAGCGGTATCAACACAAAAATTGACAGCAGCAAAGCAACCAGGCCAAACGGTGCCATCCATGCAGTATCCCAAAGATGATAAACTCCGCCTTGATAACTTTGAAAAGAGTAGCGGATTTGTTCGGAATACTCCTCCGATCTCCAATTGTAGAAAATAGAGAGTGCCTCCGAAATCACAGAGGCCGTGAAAACAACGGCAAGCGCTACCCAAAAATGACCGCGCAGCGCCGCTTTGGCGTTCGATTTTATAATTGCTCTATCCCACACAAACAATTCCTCCATCTACCTAATAAAATTTCATAAAAAATCCCGTCGCTTTAAGCACGGAAGTCATGCGGAATTCTCTTTCAAACAGCTTTCAGTATCACCATTCCACGCGGCACACGCCGGAAGATTGAAATAAACATGTTCTGTAGAATTTATATCCGAAACAACCTGCAAAAACGACGGGAACTTTTTTGTTACTCTTTATGTATATTGCGTAAGGCTACGCAATATGTTTCACTTTTAAAAGCACAAACACGGCATTAGTCCGCGTATTTGTCCTCATCGCTCCACTTGTACATCTTGCGGAGCTCCTTGCCGACTTTCTCCAACTCATGCTCAGAACCGATGCGGCGGCATGCGTTGAAGTGGGAACGGCCGTTTTTGTTCTCGGCAATCCACTTGGAGGCAAAGGTGCCATCCTGAATTTCGGTGAGAACCTTCTTCATTTCCTTCTTGGTTTCTTCGGTTACCAGGCGTTTGCCGGTTTCGTAATCGCCGAATTCCGCAGTATCGGAAATGGAGTATCTCATTAAGGAGAAACCGCCCTTGTAGATGAGGTCGACAATCAGCTTCATCTCATGAATGCACTCAAAATATGCATTTTCCGGAGCATATCCTGCTTCCACCAGGGTTTCAAAACCAGCCTGCATCAAAGCAGTTACGCCGCCGCAAAGCACGCATTGCTCACCGAACAAATCGGTTTCGGTTTCAATCTTAAAGGTGGTTTCCATAACGGCTGCTCTTGCGCCGCCGATGCCCGCACCATATGCCAAGCCGAGATCGAGGCAGTGGCCTGTTGCATCCTGCTCAACCGCGATTAAGCACGGTACGCCTTTGCCCTCTACAAACTCGCTGCGGACGGTGTGACCGGGGCCTTTTGGAGCAATCATGAACACGTCAACATCCTTTGGCGGTTTGATTTGGCCGAAATGAATGTTGAAACCATGTGCAAATGCCAAAGCCTTTCCCTCTGTGAGGTAAGGAGCGATGTCGCTCTTGTACATGTCTGCCTGGCGCTCATCCGGAATCAGAATCATAATAATGTCGGCTGCCTTGGTAGCTTCCGGCACGGTCATAACGGTTAAACCGGCCTTTTTGGCTCTTTCAGCACTTTTGCTGCCTTCATAAAGGCCAACGACTACATTAACACCGCTGTCGTGAAGGTTAAGCGCATGTGCGTGTCCTTGGCTGCCGTAGCCGATGACTGCAACTGTCTTTCCTTTGAGCAGATTGATGTCACAATCGGATTCATAATAGATTTTTGGCATGATAGTTCCTCCTAAAATTTATTTATCTTAGAGCCAAGCAGCAAAAAATTGCTGAAAATTCGCTGTTTGACAAGGTAAGCGCATAAAAGTCTGTTAACAAAGAATCAGTTGGCTTGCTTGCGGGCGGTCGTGGTTCCTTTTTCAATTGCCACGGTGCCGGTGCCGGCCAGCTCTTTAATGCCGTAAGGCCGCAGCAGACTGATGAGCGTCTGGGTGTTTTCCGGCGTGTCCGCATATTGAATCGTAAGTGACGAAACGGAAACATCCACGATACGCGCGTGCATCAGCTCGGCAATTTTCATGATTTCCGGCCGCTGCTTGGTGTTGCAGCTCACCTTGACGAAGGTTAGTTCACTGCTGATAAACTCGCCGGTGGTGTTGAGTGTTTTTACTTTGATTACCGGAATGATTTTATTGAGCTGCTTTTCTACCTGCTCAACGATGTATTCATCCCCGTTTACCACAATGGTAATGCGGGAAATTGTGGAATCTTCGGTTACGCCCACAGCGAGGCTGTCAATGTTGAAGCCTCGGCGGGAGAATAATCCGACAACTTTAGAGAGAACGCCGGGCTGGTTTTCAACCAAAACGGAGAGAGTATATTTCATTTTTTATCCTCCCTCTCTATATCGTCGGTGTGTCCGGGTCTACACGGCACACCAGAATGTAGGCTTTTGGGGATTCCAGCATCTTTGCGGCAAGCCGTTTGGCTTCCTCATTACTGGAGGCGCAGGCGGATTCAATGCCGTATGCCTGTGCCAGCTTGACGAAATCAGGGTTTCCGTCCAATATAGTGGCCTCATGGCGGCCGCCGTAAAGTTTATCCTGCAGTTCCTTTACCATGCCAAGACGGTTATTCTGCATGATGATGAGTTTTATATCAATGCCATATTGACAAAGCACGCCCAGCTCGCACATGCTCATCTGGAACGCGCCGTCTCCGCAGATGGCCACCACCTGACGGTTCGGCTTTGCCAGCTTTGCGCCGATTGCCGCAGGCAATGCGTAACCCATAGTGCCAAGCCCGCCGGTCGTAAGGAACCGTCCCTCTTTCACATTGAAATTCTTCGAGGACCAGATTTGATTCTGTCCCACGTCAGCAACCAAAATCGCGTTGTCCTGCATCATGGCGGAAAGGTCACGGATAAAGACACGCGGCTCTACAGAATCGATGCGAGCCTCTCCACGGGGCAGATACGCTTTTTTGTAGGATAACACGCGGTCAATCCATTCTTGGCTGACTGTATGGGTTACCTTTTCGGCAAGCTCGCCCAGTACCAGACGGATATCTCCCACAATCGGGATGTGAACCGGCATGTTTTTACCGATTTCTGCGGGGTCAATGTCTATATGAATGATTTTTGCCTGTTCCGCAATTTGTTCCGGCGCGGAAACCGCGCGGTCTCCCACACGGGCGCCGCACAGAATCAGCAGGTCGGCTTCGTGTACGGTTCGGTTGGCGCAGGAACGTCCGTGGGAGCCGATCATGCCTAAGTATAACTCGCTGTCCATAGGGTTCACGCCAATCCCCATCATGGTTGCAACTACCGGGATTCCACTGTTTTGGGCAAACGCAATCATTTCCTTGCGGGCGCCCGCAAGGACAACGCCGCCGCCGCAGCAGATAACCGGACGCTGTGCCGCTTCAATGGCTTCCAGCGCCTTTTTGATTTGCAGCGCATGTCCCTGTGTACGGGGCTTGTATCCGATAATATCCGCTTTTTGCGGATAAATAAATTCTTCGATTTCATTTTGCTGAATATCAATCGGAACATCAATCAATACCGGACCGGGACGCCCGGTAGAAGCAATGTGGAAGGCTTCCTTGAACACACGGGGTAAATCAGATGTTTTTTTCACCAGATAGCTGTGTTTGGTGAACGGCTCGCACGCACCGGTAATATCCGCCTCCTGAAACACATCACGTCCCAAAAGTTCGGAATTTACCTGACCGGTAATGGCAATCAGCGGGATGGAATCCATATACGCCGTTGCAAGGCCGGTAATCAGGTTGGTCGCACCGGGGCCGGAGGTCGCGATGCACACGCCCGGTTTTCCGCTGGAGCGTGCGTATCCGCTTGCGGCATGAGCCGCATTTTGCTCCTCACGCACCAGAATATGGCGAATAGAGGAATCGTGAAGCTTATCATAAAAAGGGCAAATCGCTGCGCCCGGGTAACCAAATGTAATGGCTACATTTTCATTTTCCAGGCATTTTACCATGATTTCGGATCCGCTTATCAAGGTATGCCCTCCTTCCCAATTATTTTATCTCCACTTTTCGCGTATGTGTGTGCAAGCGGCGGAGTAAGTTTAGACTGTAATCCGACTTGTTTTGCAAGACTGCCGGTAAAAAATTGCATAATTTTATACTCCTAATCATTATACCGTTCCTATGGAGGTTCGTCAATATTGTTTAGCAATTTAAAGCGGTATCAACGAAAAACCATCTTCTTTTGCCCGTAAATTTGGCAAACTTTAAAAAGTGTGGCTTTTCTCCTCCTTGCGTTTTCGTTTGGTGAAGCATTGGTAGGTAACGAATCCAGTCAGACAGGCAAAACTGATAGCGGAGAAAATTGCAACCGCAAGCTTATAGTCCTGCTGCTCCAATGCGTGACCTCCGAATGTGCAGGCAAGTATGGTTGGGATGCGGGCAACGATGGAAATGAATAAAAAACTCTCAAAGCTTTGCGGTACCAATCCGGCTGAAAAGGTGAACAGGCGCTTGGGTGTACCCGGAATCAGGTAAACGATCCAGGTCACTGTGCTGCGGACTTTTTCATCGCGGAAAATCAACACCCGGCGTTGCTGTGCCGGAGAAAAAAATAAGTTCAACAGTTTTTGCCCGCAGAGTTTGGTGAAATAGAAAATAAGAGTGGTAGAGAGAATCATGGCTAAAATGGTCAGCAGGGTGGCCTGCGGAGCTCCGAATGCGTAGCCGCCCGCAATGGTGGTCAGTTCAATGGGAACGGGCAGAAATCCCAGCAGCATTTGAATACCCAGAAAAGCGAGGTACCCCATGGCTCCGTTTTTTAGGACGAAGCGGCGCAGGTTTTCCGAGTCGGAGGTAAGCGGCAGAAGGAATTTTCCGATTTGAAAGGTAAGCCAGAGGAAGACCGCGGTGATAGCAAGCAATATTAGAATGCCCAATAATTTATCACGGGCGGGATTCGTTTTTTTTGAGAATCCGGCCCCCTTTTTCATCTTGGATTTTGTTTTTGCATATAAAACGGTCAAAAGCTTCACCCCCAAGAGCATAGAAGCGCGGCTGTGCACAATTAAGGAAAGGCGGATTTTTATCTATACTTTCATTAGAAATTCGGATCAGTGTATCTTAAGTATATGCAGGCAGAAAAACGATAACCCTTTGTTAAAGCAGTAGTCAAGCCGTTTTTTAGAAATCTATTTTGAAAGTTCGAAAGCCGGAATGGTTTTTGCCTGATTATTTTGACAGTTTTCAACAGAAAGACTATAATAAGTGGAATAGTAAACGAAAGACGGCGGAAAACAGAATGAATAAAATTGTGGATTTTCACGCGCATATTTACCCTGAAAAAATCGCGGATAAAGCGGCGCAGAATGTAGGCGAATTTTACGGTATCGAGATGGATCACGGCGGAAGCGTGGCGGAGCTGATTGAAAGCGGAAACGAAGGGCATGTGACGCATTTTGTGGTACAGTCGGTAGCCACAAAGCCACAGCAGGTACAAAGTATTAACAGCTTTATCGCACAAACCTGCAAGGAGAACGGCGGACGTCTGATTGGTTTGGGAACTCTGCATCCGGATATGGAAAAACCGGAGCAGGAAATCGATCGCTGTATTCAAATTGGACTAAAGGGAATTAAACTGCACCCAGACTGCCAAAAATTCAATATGGATGACAGCCGGATGATGCCGATTTATAAAGCCTTAGAGGGAAGACTGCCGATTTTGTTCCATTGCGGGGATTACCGGTACGACTACTCCCACCCTCGGCGCCTCGCCCATGTGCTGGATACATTTCCGAAACTGGATGTGGTGGCGGCGCACTTCGGCGGCTGGTCTGTTTATGATTTAGCGGTGGAGTATTTGGAGAACCGCCGCTGCTGGCTGGATACTTCCAGCGCGCTTGCGTTTATCGGAAGCAGGCGCGGGCGCGAGCTTATCCATTTATATGGGGCGGACCGCATGGTATTCGGTACAGATTTTCCGATGTGGGGGCATAAGCAGGAACTGGAGCGTTTCTACGATTTGGGGCTTACCGAAGAAGAGAACCGTAAAATACTTTATGAAAACGCCTGCAACGTTTTAAAAACGGATATTTAGCACGGGCTACAAATTAAAAAACGGGGGCTGCATATTTGCAGCCCCCGTGCTTTATCGTTACTTTAAACGTTGAACCGGAAAAGGACAATGTCGCCGTCCTGCATGACATAATCTTTGCCTTCAGAGCGGACCAGACCTTTTTCTTTCGCGGCCGACATGGTGCCGCAGTTCATCAAGTCGTCAAACGCAACCACTTCGGCACGGATGAATCCCCGCTCAAAATCGGAATGAATTTTACCGGCAGCCTGCGGTGCTTTCGTACCCTTGGTAATCGTCCACGCGCGAACCTCCGGTGTTCCGGCCGTCAAATAGGAAATCAGCCCCAAAAGGTCGTAGCATGCAGTAATTAAGCGGTCCAGACCGGATTCAGTCAGACCCATATCGGAAAGAAACATTTCCTTTTCTTCCAGCTCCATGCCGGAAATCTCGGCTTCAATTTCAGCGCAGATCGGCAGAACGCCCGCGTGCTCGGAATCCGCGATTTTCTTCACAGTCGCAAAATACGGATTCTTTTCAATGCCGCCCTTAAAATCGTCTTCACTCATGTTTGTGGCGTAAATGACCGGTTTGTTGGTCAGCAGGGAAACGGATGCTAAAAGCGCAGCTTCCTCCTCCGTGCACTCTACGCTGCGCGCGGATTTTCCCGCGTTGAGCGCTTCTTTCACACGCAGAAAAAAGTCATACTCCGCCTGATATTTCTTATCGGCTTTTATCATTTTCTGCGTTTTGTCAATGCGGCGGTCAAGAACCTCCATATCGGATAAAATCAGTTCCAGATTAATGGTTTCAATATCGCGGGCCGGGTCAATGCTGCCTTCCACATGGATGATATCGTCGTTCACAAAGCAGCGCACCACATGCACAATAGCATCCACTTCGCGGATATTCGCAAGAAATTTGTTGCCCAGTCCTTCGCCCTTGGAAGCGCCGCGTACCAGCCCGGCAATATCCACAAACTCAATGGTTGCGGGGGTATATTTTTCGGGGTGGTACATCTCGGCAAGCTTGTCAAGACGCTTGTCCGGTACGGCCACCACGCCGACATTCGGTTCAATGGTGCAGAACGGGTAGTTTGCAGACTGCGCTCCCGCATTTGTAATGGCGTTAAACAGTGTGCTTTTTCCCACATTCGGCAATCCGACGATACCTAGTTTCATATCTTTTGTTCGACCTTTCCATCTGAATTCGTTTCAGCCATTCGGCTCAACGACATTTTTTACTATAGAGTATTATAGATGCTTACTCCCATAATCGCAAGGCTTTCCCATGATTTATACGTTGGTTTTCTCCTGCCGCATGGTCAGGGCAATGCGTTTTTTCGTAAGATCCACCGAAAGTACGCGCACCTTTACCACGTCACCGACTTTCAGCACTTCGCTCGGGTGTTTGATATACTTGTCGCAAATCTGCGAAATATGCACCAGACCATCCTGATGCACACCAATATCCACAAACGCGCCAAAATCAATCACATTGCGGACGGTGCCGTCCAGTTCCATGCCCGGCTTCAAGTCTTTCATGTCGAGTACGTCGGTGCGCAGCATGGGGGCGGGCAGTTCGTCACGCGGGTCGCGTCCGGGGCGAAGAAGCTCTGTAACAATGTCGTTGAGTGTCGGCACGCCGATGCCCAGTTTTTGCGCGACCTGCTCTTCTCCGATTTTTTCCACTTTCTCTTTCAGCTGCGAAAATCCGCCCTGCTTGCTATTCTTACTGTCATAGTCGCAAAGTTCCAAAAGTGCTTTTGCGGCGCAATAGGATTCGGGATGAACAGCGGTGTTGTCCAGAATATTTTTACTTTCGCTCACGCGCAAAAAACCCGCGCACTGTTCAAATGCCTTCGGCCCCAGCTTCGGAACTTTTTTCAGTTCGCTGCGGGACTGGAACGCGCCGTTTTCCTCGCGGTAAGCAACGATATTTTTCGAAAGTGCGGAGCTGATGCCAGCGATATTTTCCAAAAGACTTGGGGATGCGGTATTCAAATCGACGCCGACGGTGTTTACGCAGTCCTCCACAACACCGCCGAGCGCCTCATCCAGACGTTTTTTCGGCATATCGTGCTGGTACTGCCCCACACCGATGGCCTTCGGGTCAATTTTCACAAGTTCGGCAAGCGGGTCCTGCAATCTGCGCGCAATCGAGACTGCGCTGCGCAGGGTAACATCGTAATCGGGGAATTCCTGCGCCGCCAGCTTGGAGGCAGAATATACCGATGCGCCGGCCTCACTGACGACCATGTAGCTAACGCCGCCGTTCAGCTTGGAAATCACATCGGCGGTAAACATTTCGGTTTCTTTCGAAGCCGTTCCGTTGCCGATGGCGATGACTTCCACTTTGTATTTTTGAATCAGATTGGTCACGACCTGTTTCGCTTCCTGCACCTTTGCTTCGGAATGTGTCGGATAAATAACGTTTGTATCCAGCACGCGTCCGGTCGGGTCAACCACGGCTACCTTGCAGCCGGTACGGTAGCCGGGGTCAAGCCCCATGGCGACGCGGCCTTTTACCGGCGGCTGCATGAGCAGCTGGCGCAAATTTACCGAAAACACCTTAATGGCGGCTTCTGCCGCGTTTTCGGTCAGTGCCGCGCGTACCTCACGCTCAATGGCGGGAAAAATCAGGCGATTATAGGCATCCTCCGCTGCCTGCCGCACGGCTTCAGTACAGGGACTGCCTTCTTTTACACAGGTGGAATATACAATGTTTAAGCCCTTACTTGGTTCCAGCTCAATGCTGACCTTTAAAAATTCTTCCCTCTCGCCGCGGTCAATCGCGAGCACGCGGTGCCCGGCGATTTTGCTGACCGGCTGGGTAAAATCATAATATTGCGCGTAAACAGAATCCTCATCCGGTTTGGACGCTTTTACCTTTACTTCACCTTGTGCCATGGTTACCACACGAAGGCGCTTACGGATTCCGGCATCGTCCGAAATCGCTTCCGCAATGATATCGAGTGCACCTGCCAAAGCGTCGTCCGGCGTTTCCACTTCCAGTTCGGGGTTGACATATTGTTCCGCCATATCAATCGGGTAATCCGAATGTTTTTCCTGCGCGTAAATGGCATTCGCGAGCGGCTCCAACCCCTTTTGCCTTGCGACCGACGCGCGTGTTTTGCGTTTGGGGCGAAATGGGCGGTAGATATCCTCAATTTCGGAAAGGGTTGCGGCGGTGGTCAACGCGGCAGCGATTTCTTCCGTCATGCAGCCGGAGGCGGTAATCGAATCCGTTACCTCCTGCTTGCGTTTTTCCAGCGAGCGAAGATATTCGAGCCGCTCCGAGATTTCACGCAGAATCTGGTCATCCAGCGAGCCGTGTGCTTCTTTGCGGTAGCGCGCGATAAAAGGGATGGTGTTCCCTTCGTCAATCAGTTCGATTACCTTTTGTATCTGCCATGTTTGCAGATTAAATTGTGCGGCCAATGCCGAAACAAAATCCATACTGTCTTCCTCCGATATTATGTTACGATTTTTATAATCTGTTTCGCCGCTTCCAGCGAAGAACATGAGCTTACATCAATTTTTTCATGATTGCATCGCTTATAGATGATGAATCAGAAAATCAATTCCCCACACCACACCGTAAATAACCGGCTGATGCACGATGTAAATAATCAGCGCATGCCTGCCCATAAAGGAGAGAGGCGGCACGTGGGATTGATAGGTGAACCTCGGAAATTTTTCGGCAGCGGCGAAGCGTCCGAAAAAAGTACCCGCCAAAAAGACAAACATCCACGGAAGAAGCGGAAAATAATCGGACGAGGCAAATGTGCTGCTGTACATGCCCAAAGGCGCAAGCCAGTCGGTGGTGTACAATACGCCTGGCAAATGCAGGGCGAGCGCGTTGCCGAAGCCAAAATAACCACCGCTGATGCCCCGTGTCAGAATGTAAAGCAGTACACAGCCGGCTATTCCCCACCAGAACGGGATTTTATTAAAAAAGGATTTGGTCAGCCCGAACAAAATCATGCACACGGCCAAAAAGTGCAGGATACCGAAATAGATGGCTTCATCGCGCACAAACAGTACGGTTACCAGCGTGACCGCCAATGCTACGCCCAGAAGCTTTAGCCCGCGCTTTAAATTCGAGCGCGATAAATCCGACGAGATACCCGAAATGAATATAAACAGCCCCGCGAAAAACGGTTCGGCAGGCATAAAAAAGTTCAGCAGGACCAATCCCCATTGCTGATTATATAAGTAGGCAAGCGTAAAAAAGGCATGGTAAAACACCATGCAGAGCACCGCAAACCCGCGCAGCTCGTCCATAAAGTGGATGCGGCGGTGACTGGGTTCGCTGGTTTTTCCCATAAGATTTTCTTCCGGCAAACAAACACTTCCTTTATCTATGTTCCTGTAGGAGAATCAACTGCTTTTCCTTTAAAGCAAGTCAAATGGAAGATATAATTTACGTTCAGCAGCAGAGATTACTTTATCGCTTAAAAATTTGCGCAGATTATGGTATACTAATTATTATAACATGATACAGGAGGAAATTACAATGAACGAACCAAAAATCGGACAAGCCGCCACACGTGAGCTTGTTGTAACAAAAGATATGCTGGCCGTCAGTGTCGGCAGCGGCAGTGTGGAAGTGTTTGCCACACCTATGGTCGCCGCCATGATGGAGGGTGCAGCCGCGGATTTGGTACAGACCTATCTGGAAGATATTTATACCACCGTCGGTTCTGAAATAACCGTAAAGCATTTGTGCCCGACCGCAGAGGGTGTAAAGGTGACCGCGCAGGCGGAATTAACCGAAGTGGACGGCAGAAAATACCGCTTTGTGTTGACGGCATGGGACAATGCGGGCATAATCGCAACCGGCACGCATGAGCGTGTAAGTGTGAAGCGTGAAAGTTTTTCCAAAAAGGCGCAGGAGCGAAAAAACGGATAAGATATATCTACGAAAGGGAACAGCAGAATGAAAGCAGTTTATGACCTCGTTTTATTTGACTTGGACGGTACCCTTACCGAATCCGGACCGGGAATTACCAGTTCACTGAAAGCTACCTTAAACAAAATGCAGATTGCACTGCCGCAGGATCTGCACAAGTTTATCGGCCCGCCGCTGTTTGACAGCTTTAAAAAATACTGCAAGATGACCGATGAGCAGGCGAAAGCGGGTATTGCGATTTACCGTGATTTTTATAACGAAACCGGTGTGTTTAATAATTCGGTCTATCCGGGCTTGATGGAACTTTTACGGCAGCTTCGCGAGGCCGGAGCGAAAATAAGCGTGGCAACCTCAAAACCGCAGCCGCAGGCGGATGTTGTGTTGAACCACTTTCAAATTGCACCGCTTTTGGACTTTGTTTCCGGCGCGGCGGAGGACGAACGATCCAGCACAAAAGCCGGGCTGATCGAACAGGCAGTCGCGGCCTGCAAAGCGGAAAAAAGCCGCACTGTCATGATCGGTGATACGCGTTTTGACGCCGAGGGAGCAAAAAAAGCGGGTGTCGATTTTATCGGTGTGCTGTACGGTTATGGAACACGGGAAGAAATGGAAAACGAAGGAGCAGCCTGTTTCGCAAACACCGTTGAAGAACTAGGCGAAATACTGATTCGCTGAGTTGACAAACATACGCTCCTGTAGTATTATAGCAGACGAGCTGAATAGTGGGGTGCTGAGTGTTTCTCGGCTGAGAGGAAGCAAATGAGCTTCAAACCCTTAACCTGATCTGGATAATGCCAGCGTAGGAAAACGAATGATAGTTACGCTTTGTGGCATTGCCGCAAGGCGTTTTTCTTTTGGTTTTAATTACATAGCAGCAGGGAACTCAGTTCGACTATTATTTCAAATGGAAATTGAAAGGACTGCTTCACGAATGAAAAAGCAAAACACGACCCTCATCCTTGTTGAGTGCGCACTCATGATCGCTATGTCTACCGTACTTGCCATGCTTAAAATTATTGAGCTGCCGCAGGGCGGTGCCGTTACCTGTGCCAGTATGGTGCCGATAGTTATCCTCTCCTTCCGCCACGGCCCCAAGTGGGGACTTACCGCCGCGTTTGCGCAAAGTCTTTTGCAGATGATTATCAAATTCGACGCACCTCCCGCAAAAACATTTCTCGCGTTTGCCTTGGTTATTTTGCTGGATTATGTTATTGCGTTCACGGCAATCGGTTCGGCTTCTATTTTTGGAAAACCGTTCAAAAACAGAATTGTCAGTGTCGGTGTAGGTGCTTTCTGTGTTTCTGTTTTGCGCTTCCTTTGCAGCTTTTTGTCCGGCATTGTCAACTGGGGTTCCTATGCTCCTCAAGGCACGCCGGTTTGGCTGTATTCACTGACTTATAACGGCTCTTATATGATTCCGGAAGCAATCATCACGGTAGTTGTTTCTATTTTGCTGATTCAGGTGCTGGACCGCATTGAGAAAAGAACTCCGCAAAAAGCAAACTGAACCGCCAAAAACCACTGTTGAAAAAGGGAGCATTGCAAAATGAAGTTTCATTTTGCAATGCTCCCTTTTCTATATCAAGATTCCTGAGCCTGCGTGTTTAGCATGACGGACACCTGAAACTCTTTTCCTTCATAGGTAAAATTTGCAAAACCATTGTATTTTGCCGCAACAGCGCGAATGGAAGATATTCCGATTCCCTCCTGATGCTCACGTTTGTGTGAGAAAAACATACCATTCTTTTCTTCTACGAGTCCATCAAAACTGTTGTCAACCGTGATACCCAACATTTCTCCGCGTAGTTCGGATTTGAGGTGGATATATTTATGCTCTCCCTTCATTCTCCTGCATGCTTCCAACGCATTCTCCAGGCAGTTCCCAAGAATAATACACAAGTCGCAGTCTAAAATTCCAATTTTCTGCGGAAGCTGCAGATCAGCCGAAACAGAAATCCCTTCTTTGTTTGCATTTTCCATACAATGCTGCACAATCGCGTTTGCGGCATAATTTTCACATAGAATAAGTTCCGTATCCTTTGGAAGTGAGCTTCTATATTGCTTTAAATAGTCCAACAAGCCATTTTGGTCGTTACTCTGTAAATATGCTTCAATTACGGACAAATGGTGTCTGATATCATGCCGAGCGACTTTTGTTTCCGCAATGCGGTCACTAAGGCTTTTATAGGTTTCCTCTTCAACTATAAGTAAAAGGTTAATCATACGGACATTTTCTTTTAATCTGGCATTTTCGTTGGTTTCAGTAAACATTTTAATTACTACTAAAAATGTGGTATATAAACAGAACGGCATAGTAATGAGAATAATGACATACTGCCAGCTCTGGATTAAATTTTCCTTATCAACACAAACAGTTAACGCAATTGCATAGCATAATGGGATAATCCATAGGTAATTCCATGTTTTGCAATTCTCTAACATTAATAACGGAACTAATTTTTTATATAAAACTAAAATTAAAGGCAATGTAATAATGAAGATACATAAATGAATATGGATGAGTGGCACATTATAGCCACTTGTAAATCCGTATTGAGGAAAAATATGCATGGTTAGCCAGTTAGAGATTCCCATAATTAAGCCGGCATAGTTTGTTTGCAGCAAAAATATAAAAGATAATTTTGTGGGCGGCATTTTTACTGTGGCCGCATAAAATAGGAAGTAAACTATTAGCCAACCCAAAAAAGTGAATTTTACAAGAGAATAGGGTATGAAATTGTTTGTATAATTATAAATAAACTGTACGGCAGCAATAAGAAACAGAAGAGGGCCTAATTTTTTCCATGGCACACGTAATTTATCAGGAAAGGGCAGATAGCATAAAACGGCATAAGGAAAGATGTCTAAAAATTCTCCAAGCGGAAGCAAAAGCGGATCATGCATCTTGTTGCCCCCTAAGAGATGAAAAAAAGTAGCTGCTGTACTCGTCTTTGACCTTTTGGCGGCCGTTTTTATGAATCGGGACTTTCTCACCATTTGTTAGCTCAAAATCAGAGTCGAGTACATTTGTTATAAAGGTCATATTCACAATGAAACTCCGGTGACACCATAAAAATGGAATCCCCCCAAGCGATTTTGAAATTTCGGCAAGAGGAGTATAGGTTTTAAAAGTTTTATGTACGGTATGGATTAATACAGTCTTGCCGTACACTTCCGCATACAAAATATCTTTCAGCGGAATCTTCGTAAGATGTCGGTCGACTGTAATATTTATACATTTTGCACTATCGGCAAAATATTTCACACAACGGTTTAAAGCTGTCTCAACTCCGCTGTATGTCAGAGGCTTTAAAAGATAATGGACAGCGCCAACCTCAAACCCCTCTGCTCTGAAATCCGGGCTTGTGGTTGTAAAAATAATCATGCAGTTCTCGTCCGATTCCCGGATTTTAAAAGCGGTATCAATACCGGTAAGACCATCCATATAAATATCAAGGAATATTATTTTATAAGCATATTTCTGAAAGGCGGAAATAAGGTCTTCACCATTATCAAATGAATTTATCTTTATATCAAACATCTGTTTTTCGGCGTACTGCGATAGATATGTTACAAGTTTTTTTTGATCCTCACTTGAATCGTCACAAACTGCTATTTCCACAGCGTTTACCTCTCTCTTAATCCAATGTATTGCAAAAATGTTAGTGTATAGTCATAATATCACAAATCAGAAGGAAAATAAATTAACAAATTTTACTATTTACACTCATTTTTGACCATTTAAGAGCGAAACTTGTTACTTTGTTCTTTTAGAGATTGATTTGAGAAAATTTATTTTTTCATCTTGTCCTCCCGGCGATTTCATGTATAATAATGGTAAGGATACCAAAACTATTTTGGAAACATATGCTTAAAGGAGGATTATCATCATGGAATTGAAAGGCAGCAGAACCGAAGCCAATTTATTGGCCGCGTTCGCGGGGGAATCACAGGCGCGCAACAAGTACACCTTCTATGCGTCACAGGCAAAAAAAGACGGTTTTGAGCAAATCGCCGCAATTTTTGAAGAGACCGCCAACAATGAAAAAGAACATGCAAAGCTGTGGTTTAAATATCTGCATAACGGTGCTGTCGGCAAGACGGCGGAGAATTTAGAGGATGCCGCGGCCGGCGAGCATTACGAATGGACCGAGATGTATAAGGAGTTTGCCGAAGTCGCAAAAGAAGAGGGCTTTACCGAAATTGCGACGACGATGAATCTGATTGCAACCGTTGAAAAGAGCCATGAAGAACGCTATCGCAAATTGATTGCCAATCTCAAGGAAGACATTGTGTTTAAGTGCGGAGAAGAAACTGTCTGGGTTTGCCGCAATTGCGGATATATTCACATCGGCAAGACTGCACCGGCTATCTGCCCCGCGTGCAAGCATCCGCAGTCTTACTTTGAGCGTAAAGCGGAGAATTATTAAAAGCAAAAAATATGATGAAAATAAGCAGGCCGATACCGGAATAAAACGGTATCGGCCTGCTGCTTGTTCGCATTGTGATTTACGAATTATTTATTCTCTCCGTGTTCGGAAACATAATGCACTTTCAAGCTTATATCTTTGTCTGTGTTTTTTGCTTTTTTGCGCCCCATTCGGCCAACAAGGTGATGGCGGGGAGAAGCTCCGCACCAGTCGCGGTCATTTTATATTCCACTCTGGGCGGTATTTCCTGAAACTGCTGACGTTCCACCAGCCCATCTGCTGTGAGTTCACGCAAACTTTGGCTGAGCATCATATCCGTGATACCCGAAATATCATTTTTTATTTCGCCGTAACGCCGGCCTTCCTGCTCATGCAACGCCCATAAAACATGAATTTTCCATTTGCCGCCGATTAAATTGGTGACAAATTTCAGAGGATTTTCGGGGGATGGTTCGACTTTCACTTTTTCAACGGCATCCTGCGGCTGCTCCACACGCTTTTGACGCTTCTTTTTCTTTTCTTTTTTCATACACTGCATCTCCAAATCAAAGCTACTCATTTATATTGAGTGGCTTACTCCGACACCTATCATAACATTTCAACCCGGAAATGTAAAGGAAATCCGGGAAAACAAAATTGGATAAACTTGCTTATTTGCGCAGATACTAAGGATGCGCTGATGAAAGCAATTCCGATCAGTGTATCCCTAAGAAAAGTCAATTCACGTGGGCCTACCCAATTGACTTCAATTAAATTTTGGAGGTAATCATATGCAGGAAAAATCACAGGAAAAAGTGAAGGATATTATGAGCAAGCAAATTGTTTCGGTAATGCCGAGCACAACCGCGCAGGACGCGGCGAAGCTGATGCAGCAAAACAACATAGGCTCGGTTCCGGTTGTGTCCGCGGGGGAAATTAAGGGGATCCTCACCGACCGTGATATTATTTTGCGCTGTGTAGCGTTCGGCAAAGACCCCACACAGGTAAGGGCAGAAGACATTATGACCAGCCATGTAGCGTGCTTGACCCCTGAACAGCCGGTAAAGGATGCTGTGAGTATGATGGCCACCGAGCAGGTGCGCCGTCTGCCGGTCGTTGAAAATGGGGTTATTCAGGGAATCGTGAGCTTTTCGGATGTTGCGCGCCGTCATACCGGGCCTCAGGTTGCCGAAGCCATCGGGCAGATCAGCCAAACACAGGTACAGGAAGTCTGGAATGACCAGAATAGCATAAGGTGACAAAAAGCCGTTCTATTTGACAAATTGTTTCAAGTGCCGTATATTTTATAGATATACGATATGAAAGAATTTGGGGATGGAACACCTTTGCGCTTTTTAACTTCATTTAACAAGTTTATTGAAAAATGGATGCCGCTTGTTACGCCCTCGTGCCTGATTGTCGGCATTTTGCTTGCCAATCAGCTGGAACCGCTGATTGGCTGTGTTCCGTGGCTGTTTGCGTTCATGACCTTTTCCGGAAGTCTCAGCTCCGGATTCCGCGATATAAAGCAGGTGGCGTTAAAGCCGCTGCCGCTTTTGGTTTGTCTGTTCCTTTTGCATGTGTGGATGCCGATACTGGCTTGCGGAGCCGGTAGTTTGCTGTTTCCTTCCCACCCGTACCTAGTTACCGGTATTGTGCTGGAATTCGTGGTGCCAACCGGCATCGTCAGTCTCATTTGGGTGAGCATTTATCGCGGAAACCCGGCGCTGACCCTTTCGATTATTCTGGTGGATACTTTGGTGGCACCGTTTTTGGTGCCGCTCAGCCTGAAAGTACTGGTTGGCTCCAATGTACAGATCAGTGTCTGGGGCATGATGAAGGATTTGCTGATTATGATTGCTATTCCTGCACTGCTTGCCATGACCTGCAATCAGGCGACGAAGGGAGGAGTAAAGACAACGCTTGCCCCAAAATTGGCGCCGTTCAGCAAGATATGCCTGATTCTGGTGGTGACTATTAATTCCACGAAAGTTACTCCGTTTGTAAAGCATATGAACGGTATCCTGATCGGTGTTGCGGCAACCATTCTGGTGCTTGCCGCGAGCGGATATGTTTGGGGAATCCTCGCCGCGCGCCTGCTTAAGCAGGACGATAAAACGCTTGTTTCGCTCATGTTCAACGGAGGTATGCGGAATATCAGCGCGGGTGCGGTGATTGCCGGCTCCTTTTTCCCTGCGGAAGTTATGTTCCCCGTTATGATCGGCACGTTGTTTCAGCAGATATTGGCCGGTACCTATGCGCACTTTCTTCCCCGCTTTCAGAGGAAGAAGCAGTAGAAAAACAACCGATAATGAATAATGCGTTATTTGCGCAGTCAGGCTGTCTGAACGATCAGGCAGCCATTTTTCTATTGCAAATTATTCAATTTGTGATAGAATGGAATAAATTGCTAATTTTACGAATTTTGATAGGTAGGAGGTGGCTTACCCATGAACGCTCTGCTCGCGTCCATCCTCGGCGGTATCTGCCTGTTTGTTTATATACTGGTTTGCGGTATTCTGTTTCGCTCCTTTGGTATTTTCCTCCAAAAGTCTGACAGATTGAAATATATCCGATATAGACTCTATCGGTTTATTCGAAAGGTATTCCGTTTACACAAGAGAAGGGGAATAATGGAATGAACTACTTGTTGGGTATCCTGATACTTCTGATTGAAGGTGCCGTGATGATGCAGATTGCGGTATTTGTCGGTTCTAAAGTGTTTCATTTTTCTGCTATTACAAAGTTTCTCCTCAAATCCATAAAAAAATCCAATAGGAGTCTGATGAAATAATCTCATTTTTTAAATCAAAGAGGCCGCCCTGTTTTAGTAACAGAGCGGCCTGAAATTTTATTCCTGTGCAGGAAGAATGGAAATTCCCAGCTCATCGAGCTGCTTTTTGTCAACGTCGGTCGGTGCGCCGCTCATTAGTTCACTGGAAGTGGCAACCTTCGGGAAGGCGATTACCTCACGGATGCTGTCGCAGTCCAGCATGAGCATAACCAAACGGTCTAGGCCAAATGCCATGCCGCCGTGCGGCGGGGCTCCATAGCGGAACGCATCGGTCAAAAAGCCGAAGCGGTGCTGTGCCTCTTCCGGAGTGAATCCCAGAGCGCGGAACATGCGCTGCTGAAGCTCCTGATTGTTGATACGGATGGAACCGCCGCCAACCTCATTGCCGTTTAGAACCATATCATACGCGATTGCGCAGACGTTCGCCGGGTCGGTTTCGATTAAATCGAGGTCTTCTTCGCGCGGGGCGGTAAACGGATGGTGCATCGCCATAAAGCGCTGTTCCTCTTCGCTGTATTCAAAGAACGGGAAGTCGGTTACCCACAGCAGGCACGGCTTGGATTTGTCGATTAAATCGAACCGAGCGGCCAGCTCACAGCGCAGTGCACCGAGAGAATCGAATACGACTTTCGGTTTTTCACTGGCAACCAAAAGCAGTACGTCGCCTGTTTCTGCGTCCATTGCCTTGCGCACCGCAGCAGCTTCTTCTGTGGAAAGGAACTTTTCATAGCTGGAGGTTTCGCCGGTGGAGGCCAAACGTGTCCACGCAAGGCCCTTTGCGCCGTAGGCTTTTATCCATTCAGTCAGCTTGTCGATTTCCTTGCGGCTTAAATTGTCTGCCTGCCCTTTCAGGTTGATACCGCGCACGGAACCGCCTGCCGAAAGCGCACCGGCGAATACGCGGAATTCGGTATTCTTTAGGGCATCCGCCAAATTGACCAGTTCCAGGCCGAAACGCAAATCCGGTTTGTCAGAGCCGTAGCGCTCCCTTGCTTCGTGCCAGCTCATGCGGCGGAACGGAGTCGGAATGTCAATATCGAGTACGCGTTTGTAAACCTCTTTCATAAAGCCTTCGCCGATTGCCATAACGTCGTCGGAATCCACAAAGGACATTTCAAGGTCGATCTGTGTAAATTCCGGCTGACGGTCAGCGCGCAAGTCTTCATCGCGGAAACAGCGTGCGATTTGCATGTAACGGTCAAAACCGGAGAGCATTAATAACTGCTTGTACAATTGAGGAGACTGCGGCAGAGCGAAAAAGCTGCCGGGGAACACGCGGGACGGCACGAGGTAGTCGCGCGCACCTTCCGGGGTGGACTTAATAAGGTTCGGGGTTTCAATCTCGACAAAGCCGTTGCGGTCAAAATAATCGTGCGCGACCTTGACAATTTTGTGACGGCCGATGATTTTATCCTGCACATCGGGGCGGCGCAAATCCAGGTAGCGATATTTTAAGCGCAAATCTTCCTTTACCTTGGAATTCTCCGCAACTTCAAACGGCGGCGTTTCGCTTTTTGCCAGCACGCGAAGCTCGGTGACTTTCAGCTCGATATCGCCGGTTGGAATTTCCGAATTCTTTGCGGAGCGTTCGTTAACAATCCCTTTTGCCGCCAAAACAAACTCCGCACGCGCGGAAAACGCTTTTTCAAAGATAGTGCGGTCGGTGCTGTCGTCAAAAGCCAACTGTACAATGCCGGTACGGTCGCGAAGGTCAATAAAAATGAGCTGTCCCAAATCACGCTGGCGCTGTACCCAGCCGCAAACGACTACTTCTTTTCCAATATCGCTGCTGCGCAGTTCACCGCAGTAATGGGTGCGTTTCAACCCTGTCATAAATTCTGCCATGAGGAATCCTCCAATTTATACATTAAATTTTATACATATAGTATTATTAACGATGATTATAAATAAGGGACGATATCGTCAAACACGGCGCGGACAATATCGTTTGCGCAATGTTCATTATGGGCAGTGACGGTTATCACGGCGCTCTTGTCCGGAACTACAATCACAAATTGTCCGTATTTGCCGTCCGCACGGTAAGATCCTGGGTAGGTGCAGCGCCACATTTGGTAGCCGTACCCAGATGCGCTCTCCGCGTCCGTGCTGAAGCTCTGGTTGTCAAACACATCGTTGACGGCATCCTGCAAATAACGTTCGCTTATAAGCCGTTTCCCCTCGTACATGCCGCCGTTCAGCAATACCGTTCCCAAACGGGAGAACTGTTCGGTGGTTAAAAACAAACCGATGGCTCCAATGTTATGCCCGTTGGGACAGGTTTGCCACTGGGGGTTGTAGATTCCGAGCGGAGTGAACAGGCGCGGAACGAGAAAATCACGCAGTTTTTCACCGCTTATCAGTTCCACCACACGGCTGAGCATATAGGTGCAGGCGTTGGAATAGAAGAAATAGGTACCGGGCTTTTTTGTAACCGGAATCCGAAAAAACAGCTCCGCCCAGTCGGTGGAATTTTCCGTTTTTTCATCCACGCCGAACATGAATTCCAGTTTGCCGGAAGCCATGTGAAGCAAATCGCGGATGGTGATTTCTTCGCTTCCCGGGGCTGCAATGCTTTTATATTCTGGGAAGAAGTCGAGTACCTTATCGGTTACGGCAAGCTTGCCGTCGTCGATGCACATACCCACCGCAAGAGAAGTAAAGGTTTTGGAACCGGAATACAGATGAACAGGATCATCCGAACGCCAGCGGTGGCTGACGCTTTCTCCTTTTGCGTTTACCACTTTTATGCCGTATACGCTCAAATAACGTTCCGAAACGGTCAGTCGGAACTGATTCAAAATCGATTTATCCATTACAGTAAGACCACCCTTTCAAGCAACAGCTTTTTATTAAAAGGACAAATCTTCACCCTGCGTGCAGATGGTGATATATTCATCGATAAAAGCATCGCCAATGGAGATTTCATTCTTTTGGCCGGTTTTCATGTTTTTGAGCATTGCTTTTCCGCTTTGCAGTTCATCATCACCCAAAACCAAAGTATAAACAGCTCCGATTTTGTCAGCGTATTTCATCTGTGCCTTCAGGCTGCGGGCACAAAGGTCACATTCTGCGATAACAGAACATTTTTGCAGCTGATTCACGAGCTGAAACGCCGCGGTCTGTGCGGCGTCGCCCATAGCGGCAATATAAACTTCACACTTCTGTTCATCCGGAAGCTCAATTTTCTGCGCTTCCAAAATCATCATCAGGCGCTCCATACCGATGGCGAAACCAAGCGCGGGAAGTTCTTTGCTCCCCCCCGTCATTTCGGTTACCAGACCGTCATAACGTCCGCCGCCGCAAACCGTACTTTGCGCACCCAGGTCGGTGGAAACAAATTCGAACACAGTACGGGTGTAGTAATCCAGCCCGCGAACGATGCTTGGATTAATGGTGTAAGCGATTTTGGCCGCATCCAAATAGGATTTTACGCTTTCAAAATGCGCTTTGCAGTCGTCGCAAAGGTAATCGAGCATGCGCGGCGCACCTTCTGCGATTTTTGAACAGATTGGGCTTTTGCAGTCCAAAATACGCATGGGATTGCGGTCTAAACGGGAAAGGCAGGTTTCACAAAGCTGGTCCTGATATTGCGTAAAATAAGCTTTTAAGGCTTCGTGGTACTTTGTGCGGCACTCCGGACAGCCAATCGAATTAATTTCCAGTGACAAATTTTTAATACCCAGACGGTCAAAAATAGACTTTGCAAGGCTGATTACTTCCGCGTCCGCAATGGGAGCGGATGCACCGAACATTTCAATTCCGAACTGATGGAATTCACGAAGTCTGCCCGCCTGCGGCTTTTCGTAGCGGTAGCAGGAGGTAAAATAGGAAAGCTTTACCGGAAGGCCGTCGTTGTAAAGTGCGTGTTCCAGCATGGCGCGTACCGCGCCGGCAGTGCCCTCCGGCCTTAATGTAACGGAACGGCCTCCCTTATCCTGAAAGGTGTACATTTCTTTTTGAACCACGTCGGTTGTTTCGCCTACAGAACGCTGAAACAGCTCGGTATGCTCAAATACCGGGGTACGGATTTCCCCAAAGCCGTGCAGAATTGCCTCACTGCGCATAACGTCCTCTACTACCTGCCATTTGCCGCTTTGCTTTGGCAGCAGATCCTGTGTTCCCTTCGGTCCTTGTGTGAGTAATGCCATAGTTTACCTCCATATCTTATACGATTATCAAAAAAGTCAAAAATCCCTCGTCCCGGTAAAGGGACGAGGGAATCTTCCTCGCGGTGCCACCCTTTTTTAAGAGCCTACCGGCTCTCCTTTTATCCCTTAACGCGGGAAACGCGGCCTTCCGCTCAAAGAGCGTGAAGCCGAGCTCGCGGGTGTCTTGGCCGGTTCCGTTTGCAGGCACATTTCAGTCAGGTGCGCCCTCTCTGTGGCAAGGTTTCCGGTTACTCTTCCCGTTCATCGCTGTTTTGCTGGTATCGGGAATTCACATGCGTTATGCTTTTGGATTTAAAATATTTCTCCAGTCAAGATCGCCGCGCTCCAAGCCATGAATAAGAACTTCAGCGGTTGCGATATTGGTTGCAACCGGAATGTTGTGCATGTCACACAGGCGCAGCAGATTCATATCATTCGGTTCATGCGGTTTTGGTGTGAGCGGATCGCGGAAAAACAGGAGCAAATCCACTTCATTGCATGCAATACGCGCTGCAATTTGTTGGTCACCGCCCTGAGAGCCACTCAAAAAGCGCTGTATATTAAGCCCTGTCGCTTCACAGACCATTTTCCCCGTAGTGCCGGTCGCACACAGAGCGTGTCGGCTGAGTACGCCGCAATATGCAATACAAAATTGAACCATAAGCTCCTTTTTGGCGTCATGGGCGATAAGTGCAATATTCATTGGTATTCCTCCTTTATATATGTAAGCAAAATCAGGAATTATAACCGTTCTAACGCGGCAAGTGGAATATGCTCTCCTTCCAATCGAGCCGCCAGACGATTATACGCCAGTGCCGCAGACGATTTTTGCGGAAGAGGGGCAGAATTGAGGACTGCTGAAACAAACTGGATATCTTCGGGGATTACCGCAATCAAGCGGATTCCCGCGGAGTCAATGACGCTGTCCAAATCGTGGTAGCAGTTCATTTTCCAAAAAGCAGCATGGTTAAACCGGTTGATCACCAATCGCTGCTGGGTTACTCCGCGCTTTGTTAATAATAGGCGTACTTTGTCACTGTCGCGCAGACAAATCGGATCCGGCGTAGTTACCACCAGTGCACGATCTGCCGCTGCTACAGCGGAAGCAAATCCGCTGCCGATTCCCGCCGGGCAGTCAATAAGCACGTGGTCATAATACTGTGCCAGAATCGGTACAAGCTGACGCATAAGAGCGGGGCTAACGGTATTTTCCTGATGGCTTGGGGCCGGCAAAAGAAATAATCCGGGTACAGCCGTACAGGGGTAAATGGCACGAATGGGTTCACAATTTCCTGAAATAATGTCGGAGATGTCAAACACCAATTGTTCGTCAATGCCGAGCATGTGGTCAAGACTGCGCAGACCGGCATCGCCGTCCATTAAAAGTACGCGTTTCCCGCGCCGCGCCAAAGCGTAACCGAGACCGACGCATGTAGTGGATTTTCCGACTCCACCTTTTCCGGAAGTAAGGACTGTTACAACACCCATTTATAATACCTCAGTTATCATATTACCACAATAATTGTGGGTAGTCAAAGCACATTATTGCTTTTATGCACAAAATATTAAAATTAATCTATTATTAACAAATTTAAAACGGCTATTTTGTGAAATTTTGAAAAAATATGGCTAAGTCGAAGTGAAAACACCGATTTAGTGGTTTGTGGTATTGGTTGAACTGGTGGTGCTGCTGGTTGTTCCGCTTGCCGTGCCGCTTGCTGTGGAAGAAACAGTTTTGGGATCCACAATGTTGCCGCCGGCATCCACCGTGTAGCCTTTGAAATAAGCGTCGAACATATCTCTTGCCACACCGAGCGAAAACTTACTTTTTGCACCATATTCCAACACGACAGCAACTGCAATTTGAGGATTGTCGTAAGGGGCAAAGCCAATGAATGTGACGTTATCGGAATGCGGTGGGTTCTCTGCGGTACCGGTCTTTGCGGCAACGGGAATGTCGTAATTTAAAAAACCATAACCTGCATGGGCCGCAGTACCGGAAGTTACGCAGGCACGCATGCCTTCCTTTACAATACTAAGATTCGCCTGCGAAACTCCTACGTTGTCCACAACGGTCGGTTTCGTCTGCGAAATAACGGTTTTTCTGGAATAGTCGGTTACTTTGCTTACCAAATGGGTTTTTAACCGTACGCCGTTATTTGCGATCGTTGCACAGTAAGTAGCGAGCTGTAAGGGTGTAAACGCGTTGTCTGACTGTCCAATTGCAGTTTGAACGACATCGGCACTGTTATCCATCCATTTCCCTCCGGCAGCCTTGCGTTCTTCCGGTCCTGCGATCGTGCCAGAGCTTTCGCTGATTTCAATACCGGTTTTTTGGCCAAGGCCGAATCTCTTTCCATACAAATCAATGTTGCTAATACCTAAATTAAATCCGGTTTCATAAAAGAAAATATTGCACGATTTTTGAAGGGCGGTAATCACGTTGGTGACACCGTAGTTATTATGGCAGGTCGGACGATAGGTGGTCCACCGGTCATAAACACCGGTACAGAAAACAGTAGAATTTCGGTTAATTACACCTTCCTGCAAAGCGGCCGCGGCAACCATAGGCTTAAAAGCCGAACCGGGCATAAAGACACCGTTGAACGCATTGTTGACGAGCGGCTTGTTTACATCCTGCAGCAGAGAATTGTAATAAGAAATATTGTCCAATTGTGTCATATCATAAGATGGATAGGTCGCGGCGGCGAGTACCGAAAAATCCTTTACGTTCAGCACGACCACGCCACCCCGAACACAATCGGAACCGGCTTTGTCTTTGCTGGTGGCATTCTCCTTACCGTATTCCTGCGCACCTTTAATGTTTTTTGCAAGAGAAGCGTTTGCAACTGCCTGCAAGCGGCTGTCGATGGTTAAGTACACGGTATTGCCGTTTACCGGGGCAGTGATTTTATTTTCGGACGCAAGTGCGCCGGTGTTGGTGGTTTCAATCGTTTTTTGACCGGATTTGCCGCGCAGGAAACTTTCCAAAGCGCGTTCAATGCCGCCCACACCGATATGGTCGTTGTAGGTGTAACCGCTTAGATTCGTATCGCTGTAAGTTTTGCCCTCCGATTTTAGTTCCGTGTAATCATCCTGTGAAAGGGAACCGACCGTTCCGAGAATATGCGGCATAAGAGTCGGGCTTGGGTATTGCCGAACCGTTGTAACCTTTATGGTTGTCCCGGGCAGAGACGGTGCGTTTTCACTTACAATAGAAACCGTGTCCTGTGAAACATTTTCCGCGAATGTGTAGGGAGTGGAGATGGAAAAATAAGATTTCTCCATATTATAGCGAACGGATACAATCGTACGGATGTCGGCTGCGGAATAAGAGGCGCAGTCATACCGCTTAATCATTTCCTGCATGCACTGGTCCGCGGTGGCATAAGAGTTCAGATTCAAGAAATCGCGTGATTTCATGGTGGCAATTTCTTTCTCTTTACCGGAGACAAAAGCGTACTGTCCTTTTGCGTTTGCGGTTATGGGCAGTTCGTCCACCCAGGTTTCTCCGCGTTTTGCCAAAATCTTAGTGAGTTCCAGAATGGTTTTATTTTCGGTTCCTTTTGTCATGTAGGTTTTGTCAAAGACAATGCTGTAACCGGTTTTGTTTACGGCAAGACCATTGCCGTTTACATCCAGAATTTCACCGCGCGAAGCATCCAGTTTTACGATGGAAGAGCTGGTGCTGTCCGATTTTTGCAGCCAGCTTGCCCCTTGTACAATCTGCCAATCCGCAAGCCGCAGTACATACACGGCAAAAACAACGATGAGCAGAAAAATACAGAAAATATAGCGTGAATATTCTTGTAGCTTGCGCATAGTTTCCTCCTTAATTAGGGTCAATCGGTTTTCTATTCTATGTTACCCATTTTTTTCTTTATTGTTCTTTCGGTTTTAGCAGCAGGGCAAACGCTCGGTTGAAATAGTATAAGATAGGTGTTAAAACAAGCGTGTAGCCATACTTGGGTATATAATGGGTAAGCAGAACATAGCTGCTGTCCGAATAGCCTTTAAAAACGAAAAAGAACAGCCATTGCAGCAAAAAGATTACCGCGAGGGCTGCTGCCGCTACGAAAATGGCGGTAACCACATTGGTACGCAGTAGATTCACAATCATAAGTCCAATGATATAGCACATTACGGCCAAAAAAAGGCCATGGAATCCAAGTGTGCTTCCAAAACCGAAATCGATAAGCAAACCGCAAAAAAGCCCGAATCCCATACCGGCGGTTTCCGTTTCAAACATAGCAATGGAAAGTGCAACAGGAATGAGCAGAACTGGTCTGGCTCCGAATACGCTGGGAATCAATCCGGGAGTTTCCTGCACGATGAACACAATGACAATTTCAATCACATAGGCAAAATAACGAAAGAGTTTGTATCGCTTTTCCATTGATCAGCCTCCCGCTTTTGCCGAGGAAGCTGAACCGGAGGAGCTGGAGCTTAAGGTTGAACTTGAACCGGAACTGGAACTAACGCTTGAATTTGAGCTGGAATTGCTGCTGCTCATAATTTCACCCTGTCCCTCAAAATGGGTGATGATAAATACATCGTGCACCGTTTTTACATCGACAAAAGGCTCGATAACGGCATACAGCGAAACGTCGACATCTTCATTTTTGACTTCCTTGACTTTGCCGATCGGCAATTTTTTTGGATAAATACCGCCAAGACCGCTGGTAATGATAATATCTCCTGCCTGCACCTTGGTGCCTGCCGACAAAAAGCCCATTTTGGCCAGCCCCTGATCGGCAAGCTTTTTATTGCTGCTTACAACGCCGGTATCACCGCAAACCGGATCAATCGCACCGACACCGGTGTCCGGTGATAAAATGGTGGTTACTTTGCAGAAGGTGGAACTGACACTGGAAACATACCCAACCAAACCCGCGTCGGTAATGACCGGGTCATTTACTTTTATATTGGAAAGGGAGCCTTTATCGACTGTAAAACCGTAAAACAGTTCGTTTGGGTCACGTCCGACAACGGAGGCGGATACAAATTGGAAGTCCGGGTTGTCTTTTTTCAGTTCCAAGTAGCTTTTTTGCTGTTCATTCTCTTTTTTGATTTGGTAATAGTCAATCAATTGATTGCGAAGTTCATTGATTTCTTTTTTTAATGCCGCGTTTTCCGCTTCCAGAGTATCTGCCGAACGGGTTGCGTTCTGTGTGGTTACGGTTGCGTTATTGGTGACGACGGTACTCACTTTTTGCATAGGCGTTGAAAGAAAGCCGAGCAAATTTGAAAAGATGGAACTGTTCACACTGGCGGTGTAGAGCATTAGGCCAAACATGATAAAGATCACGGCGATCAGTACTTTAAAGCCGTTGCTGTGAAAATAATCTTTCAAACGTGATACCTCCAATTCATACGGAATTTTAAATCGGGGATTCTATACACAAAAAACAGAACCCCTGTTAGACAAAAGCGGCGGAGAGCCTAGAAGCCCTCCGCTTAGATTTCAAATGCTTACACGAATCATCCTTGCGCAAGGCTCATCTTTTGTTCGCCTTGTAGTAGGATGCAGGCATGTTCACTTCAAGCCTTTTACCGGTTCCGTTTACCACGCAGTCGAGCGGGTTTTCCGCAATGTGAACCGGCATTCCGGTTTCCTGCGCAACCAAAAGATCCAAACCGCGAAGCAGAGCGCCGCCGCCTGTCAGCATAATGCCGTGATCAATGATATCAGCGGAAAGTTCCGGCGGAGTTTTTTCAAGGGTGCTCTTAATTGCGTCGACGATAGTGGCAAGAGGGTCGGAAAGCGCTTCCCGCACTTCTTCTGCGCTGATGGCAACGTTTTTCGGAAGTCCGTCCACCAAATTGCGGCCTTTAATCTCCACTTTTTGATTTTCGTTTTCTTCGGTTGGGAACGCGGAACCGATGGAAATTTTAATGCTTTCTGCGGTACGTTCACCGATAAGCAGGTTGTACTTCTTCTTCACATAAGAGATGATTGCTTCGTCAAATTTATCACCGGCAACACGAACCGAGCAGGAAGTAACAATATCGCCCAAAGAAATAACGGCAACCTCAGCAGTACCGCCGCCGATATCAACAACCATGCTTCCGGTCGGGTCTGCAACAGGTAAACCAGCACCGATTGCGGCGGCCATGGGCTCTTCAATTAACTCTACATTGTTTGCGCCGGCCTGACGGGCAGCATCTTCCACTGCGCGGCGTTCCACTTCGGTAACGCCGGAAGGAATGCATACAATAATATGCGGTTTACTGAAGGAGTTGGACTTGACTGCTTTGCGGATGAAATGCTTCAGCATGGTGGCGGTAATATCAAAATCGGCAATAACACCGTCTTTAAGAGGGCGAACCGCAACAATGGAGCCCGGTGTACGGCCAATCATTTCTTTCGCTTGTATTCCTACTGCCAAAACGGTATCGGTGCGTACATCTACCGCAACAACAGAAGGTTCGCGCATGACAATGCCCTTGCCTTTCATAAATACCAGTGTGTTGGCAGTACCTAAATCAATACCTATATCTTTTGAAAACATTATATTTTCCCCTTTCATTCTCACAAGGATGTTGTGGAACGCAATTATTCATGATAATAATTCACATGTTATTTATTATAACCCTTAAAGAGCTAATTCTCAACAATTAATTTATGTAATTGCTACTTTTTATAAAATTTTTCCGTATCCTTCTGTATGTCCCTTAAAATTCTATATATCCTGCCAATCGGAAGGCCCATTACATTATAAAAATCGCCGTTGATTTCTTTTACCAAAAGCGCGCCGCGCCCTTGTATACCGTAAGCTCCGGCTTTGTCCATGGGTTCTCCTGTTTTTACGTAATCCTCGATTTCCCGATCGGAAAGCGGGAAAAACTCCACTTCGGTACGCTGTGCTTCACAATGCGTTTCATTGCCGCGGCAGATGCAGAATCCGGTGTAAACGTCATGCCGGCGGCCGGAAAGAAGGCGCAGCATTGCTTTGGCTTCCTCTTCGTTTTTAGGTTTCCCAAATACTTCGCTTTGAAAAACCACAATCGTGTCCGCGGCTAATACCGTATCCTGCGGATGGCTTTTGAAAACCGCCATTGCCTTTGTGCGGGCAAGCTGCGTGACGATTTGTGCGGGCGGAGTGCCGGGAGTGACGGTTTCATCCACATTCGCGGGTACTGCGGAGAACGTATATCCGGCCTGCGTGAGCAATTCTTTACGGCGCGGAGAAGCAGAAGCAAGCAGCAGCATAAAATCCCCTATTCCTTGATTTTAATTCTGGTGTAAACAAGAATGCTGATCAGCAGCAAAATGGCTTGTGCGACATTGATGTTTACCATAACGCCGAAGGTAAAGTTCACAATGGCAAGATCAATTTTAACCGGCTGAAATCCAAAACTGGTCCCAAGTCCCAGCCATGACAGAAAGCTGACGCTGTGGGTCACCGTACCGATTACCTGCCCCAACACTACGGCCAGTACAAGAAGAATAATCAGCAGTAAAGTTTTTAACAGATTCTTTTTCATTGCAATTCCTCATTATTTTAAATTTTGGCTTTTTGCCGCGATTTTATACAGAATTATTTCCCGGTTGAACCAAATCCGTTTTCCCCGCGCTGGGTTTCGTCAAGCTCGGCTACCTGCTGTACCGGCAGAGGAAGAACCGGCGTAATTACCATCTGCGCAATCCGCTCATCCGGCTGGATTATGTAGGGAGTATCGCTTAGGTTGCACAGACCCACCTTGATTTCTCCCCGATAATCGCTGTCGACGACACCCACAGAATTCGAGAGCGTGATGCCATGTTTTACGCCAAGACCGCTGCGTCCGAACAGCAGGGCCACACAGTTCGGGTTTGGCAGAGCAATGGCGATGCCGGTGGGTATGGTGACGAGCTGGTGCGGCTCGATGGTAACCGGAGTTTGAATACAGGCGCACAAATCCATTCCGGCGCTTCCATCGGTTGCACGGTGCGGGATGATTGCATATTCGTTTAATCTTTTAATTTTAATGCTGTCCATATTGATACCATCCTTTAAAACTTATCACATAAATCTGCACAACAGAATCGGGAGAAAAACAGCCGGAACGAAATTCATCACTTTTATTTTCGTCAGCTTCAGCATATTCAGCGACAGGGCGATAATGAGCAGGGAACCCACGCAGGTGATTTCGTTGATGACCGGAGTGGTTAAGTAAGGCGAGATGAATTGTGCCAGCAGGGCAATGCTGCCCTGATAAATCAAAATCAAAATGCCGGACAGCAGCACGCCCGCCCCCAAGCTGGAAGCAAAAATAATGGCTGAAATACCGTCAAGCAGAGATTTGGCGAATAGCGTTTGGTTGCTGCCGGTCAAGCCGCTTTGCAGGGAACCGACAATGGCCATCGCACCAACGCAGAAAAGCAGACTGGAGGTAACGAACCCCTGCGATATGGATGTTTTTTCGTCGCTTTTATTTTTAAACTTATTTTCCAGCCAATTACCCAGTTGGTTGATTCGCAGATCCAAATCCAGCAGTTCCCCGATAATCGCCCCGATTACAATAGAAAGAATGGCAACCAGAGTTTTTTTGCCGTTCATAGCGCCGCTTATACCGATGTACAGAACACACAGAGCCAGTCCGCTCATGACGGTATTCGCGATTTTTGGTGGGATTCCCTTTTTAAACACCAGACCGATTCCGCCGCCAAGCAGAACGGCCAGACAATTTACAATTACGCCGACCATAAATCCTCACATATTTGTATAATTTCTCTTTTTAAACTTATCCGATTAACGGGAGTTAGAAAGACTTTTTTGCAGTAGACTTGCATTCTTCACAATCTTAACAACCGGTTTCGACATTATTCAACACCGCGGTAATAAAGACCGCGCGTGTAGTCCCCGACTGGCTTGGATGCGGAAAGGTAGGAACGCAGGATTTCCTCACTTTCAACAGAGTTTTCAACAGTGAAGTGTAAAACTCCAAAATCCTGATTTTTCACCTCGTTTAATCGGTCGGAAAAAGCAAGCGGAACGGAGTTTAAAATTTCACTGCAGCCGCCCGAGCACTGAATCGGGAAACGAATGCCTCTGCGGTCAGTTAAAACCGGCGCTGTTTTGCAGTTCAGGCAGCCTCGCGCGGAGTTTGCAGCCGGACAGTTCCGGCAAAGCATGAGCGGCAGATGCCCGTAAAGCAAAAGACCGCGCGGCATGGTTTCGCCGATGGCGGCGGCTTGTTCCAGTGTCAGTTCAAAGGAAAGCTCCGTATCGGTCAGGCCAAAATCCGAATACCACTGGAGTGCGGCTGTGTTGGTAATGTTCAGCGAAAAACCACCGTGAATGGTCATGCCCAGCTCTTTCGCAACGGCGGCAGCACCCAAATTGCCCACCCAAACGTCTTTTATTCCCGCTAAAGCTGCGCTTTTTAAAGCCGCTTTTATCTGTTTTTCCCTGCCGAACATGCCGCGCGGAATTTCCAGTGCGACGCGCATGCCGTTTTCTTTCAACTTTTTTAGTTGTTTCTCGTCGGTATTTAAGGGAAGATAAATCAGTTCACACTCTTTGGCAAGCATGGGAACCTGCTGTGCGTCGGCAAAACGCGCACGAAAGCGCATGGGTTTCGCGTGGTGTGTGCCGGGCTGCGGAATTTCGCACATGGTAAATGCAACAGGCGGCTTATGGCTTCGCTGCTGCTCCAGATTTTCGAGTACTTCACGGCGCAGTTTGTTTATGGCAGAAATGGGAACGGAAAGCCCGTCCTCAATTTCATAATCGATTTTATCACAAATAAAAGGCGTACCGCCTGTTTTATGAAGCTGTTCCGCACAGCGGCCTTCATCAATTGCACGGTTGATTGCCTGCTGGGGAACGTCACCCGAAGCGGTTGCGGCGTGGCCTTCGCGGTCTTTTACCGCGAGCGTGAGCGGCTCGCCCTTGACGATTTCAATATAAAACTCAATCGGAACCGATTGGCGTTCTTCTCGGTACAGCTCTTTTAATTCAGCGAATACGGCATTCGTCGCGCCAACCACATCTTCTTTGGTACGCGTGCCAAACATTTCGCGCCCGCGCTGTGCGTCCAAATAACCGGTCGTAAAGCCGGAGCGGGAAAATACGGCGCTTAGGTTGTCCATTAAGGCAGCGGGGACAGGCTCTCCGTCCGCCGCTTTCCGGCAAGCCGCCGTTGCGGCGGCAACATATTCGGGGCGTTTCATCCGGCCTTCAATTTTTGCCGAAATAACCCCGCAGTCCGCCAAATCGCCGATACGGGTAATCATGGACAAATCCTTTAAACTCAAATCGTGACCGGTGCCGCCCTGCGCGGAAAACGGCAGACGGCACGGCTGCGCGCAAAGTCCGCGGTTGCCGCTTCGGGAACCCAAAACAGAACTGAAATAACATTGCCCCGATACCGACATGCACAAAGCGCCGTGCACAAAAACCTCCAGCTCGACGGGAGCTGCGGCAGAAATTTCCTTGATCTCGGTTAGGGAAAGCTCGCGCGAAAGCACCACACGCCGAATGCCGGCTTCATACAGCGCCGCCGCACCCACGGGGGTATGAATGGACATTTGCGTGGAAGCGTGCAGGCGCAAATTGGGCGCGCATTTGCGGACAAGAGAAAGCAAGCCGGTATCCTGCACAAGAACAGCGTCTACCGGCAGGGTACAGGCGTATTGGATAAAGGTAAGTGCCTGCTGCAGCTCGTTTTGCAGCAGCAGCGTATTTACGGCTAAGTATACCTTAACGCCGCGGGCGTGGCAATATTCCACTGCGGCCTTTAATGCGTCGTTGTCAAAATTCTGAGCGTTTGCGCGGGCACTGAATGCGCTGCCACCCAGATAAACGGCATTTGCTCCGGCGCGCACAGCGGCCAGTAGGGTTTCGGGGGAACCGGCGGGGGCTAAAACTTCAATCGGAGCTTTCATTCGTTCTCTTTCTTTTCAAAAAAACTGATAAAGCCGTCTATTTCCGGCTCAATTTTATCGGAATTCTGCGGGCGCGTATAACTGCCTGTCTGCATATTCTGCACGGACTGCGGGCGCTGAAGCGGAGCGCTCGGTGCAATCGGACGGCTTTGTGCGGGATCCGGCTTCGAGGTGCCGCTGTCGTTGGCAGCAGCGTCTGGAGCATCCTTGTCCGACAGGCGGGCACGCAGGGTTTGAATTTCACGTTTCATACGCTCAATCTCACGGCGTGCTTCCTCGGCCTCCATTCTGGAACGGGAGGAGTCTTCCAGATAATCTTTTATTTGAGAGCGCAGGTTGTCCGCGCCGGAAGCGGCTTTGTGCGCGTCGTCGCAATAACTTAAGGCTGTAATCAGCGCCGCCATGGTAAGGGAAACGCGTTCATTCTTTTCGGTAATGGAATGGATCGCCTTTTCAACCTCGTTACCAATGGAGCGAACATAGGCCTCTTCATCGTCAGAAGCCACAACACACTCGGTGTCGCAAATATTCAGCTTTACTCGATTTTTACTCATGGAGTCATTTCCTTTCACAGCCTCGGTAACAGGCACACTATTATAGATAATTCTATTATAAACGATTCCTTATCATTTGGAAAGCATTTCGGGGACTATTTTTAGGAAAGTTTTTCTTTCTTGAGTAACTTGTAACTACATATTCTTTCAATAAATATTCTATAATAAGCTCGGAACGGTTTTTCGCAAACAAGATTTGCATCCTGCTTTTTCTCTGTTATAAATTTGTGCGCAATGCCCGCGAAAGAATGGAAACGGTGCTGGGACTTTTTTAAAATTAGTGATATTGCACAAAAAACAACCAATAAAGCACTACTAATAAAAGTGACGGGAAATAAATGTAAAATGTGTGAAAATTGCCGATTATACTGATAAAACACACACAATTCTAAAAAATTTCCTAGGAATGGATTATGCTTGTAAATGGTAAAATATTGGTATATAATAAACATAAAAGTTACTTAGCTTCTTTCATTATGGAGGTTATTTTCATGAACTATAAACAGCCGGTAAAAAAGATTCAGGAAGAAATCGAACAAAAGCTTTCTCATAATTTTGGAGTAAGCCTGTTAAATGCCACAAATGAACAATATTATAAAGCAGTCGTTTTAATTGTACGGGATATGCTGACCAAAGGCCGCAATGAATTTGTGGAAAAAGCGGAAAAGGCAGGGACAAAGCAAATTTATTATCTTTGCATGGAATTCCTTTTAGGCCGTTCTTTAAAAAATAACCTTTTTAATTTAGAAATAGAGGACGATTTTCGTGAAGCACTTGCGGGAATGAACGTGAAACTGGATTCTCTTTATGAGCAGGAGCCGGACGCGGGACTTGGAAACGGCGGACTGGGCAGGCTTGCCGCCTGCTTTTTAGACGGGCTCGCCACGCAACAATACCCGGCCATGGGCTATTCCCTGCGGTATGAATACGGCATTTTCCGTCAGAAGCTGGTAGACGGTTGGCAGACCGAGCTGCCGGATTTCTGGCTGCCGGGCGGAGAAGTTTGGATGCAGAAGGCGCCGGAGAAATCCGTGGAAGTGCATTTTGACGGTCATATTGAAGATTACTGGAACAACCAGTATCATGTAGTGAACCATAAGGACTACAAAAAAGTAATTGCGGAGCCGTATGACATTTTTGTTTCCGGTATGGACGGCAAGGGTGTCAGCATGCTGCGCATATGGAAGGCGGTTTCCGCTGAATTCGACATGAAACTGTTTAACAGCGGCGATTATATGCGCGCCATGGAGCAGAATGCTATGGCAGAGATTATTACGAAGGTTCTTTATCCGGAAGACAATCATTTGGAGGGCAAAAGTCTGCGCCTAATGCAGCAGTACTTTTTGGTTTCCGCCACCATACAGGATATTATCCGCCGCCATCTGTTTTCACACAGTACGCTGGACGACCTGCCGGATAAAATCGCAATCCACTTAAACGATACCCATCCGGTTCTCGCAATCCCCGAAATGATGCGCGTGATGCTGGATGAATGCGGTTATGGATGGGACGACGCGTGGAGCATTGTAACCAGAACCATCGCCTACACCAATCATACCGTTATGGCAGAAGCGCTGGAGTGCTGGGGCGTGGATTTGTTCAAAATGCGCCTTCCGCGCATCTATCAGATTATTGAAGAAATCAACAAGCGTTTCTGCGCAAAGTTGCATGAAAAAGGCGTGGATGGCTACAAAATCGGCCGTATGGCACCGCTGAACGATGGCTATGTAAAAATGGCAAACTTAGCTGTTTTAAGTTCGCATTCGGTGAACGGCGTTTCACAGCTTCACAGCGATATTTTAAAAGATTCGGTGTTCCATGATTTTTACACCGAAATGCCGCAAAAGTTCCATAACGTGACAAACGGCATTGCGCACCGCCGCTGGCTCAATCAGGCGAACCCCGAACTTGCCGCCTTAATTACAGAATTGACCGGCAGCGGTTTTGTGCATAACGCCGCCGAACTGGAAAAACTGATGAACTATCAGAACGATTCCGCTGTGCTTGAGAAAATGGCGGCCATTAAGCGCAATAATAAAATCCGCTTGGCGGAATATGTGAAAAAGAATAACGATATTGAGCTTGACCCGGATTCCATATTTGATGTGCAGGTAAAGCGTATGCATGAATACAAGCGTCAGCATATGAACGCGCTGCACATTCTTTCAGTTTATCAGTGGCTGCGCGCAAATCCGAATGCGGACTTTACTCCGCATACGTATATTTTCGGCGCAAAATCCGCTCCGGGATACTATTTCGCAAAGCAGATGATTCGCTTTATCGTCAATTTGGGTGATACCATCAATCACGATGAGCGGGTAAACAAAAAGCTGAAGGTCGTTTATTTGGAGGATTACCGGGTTACTCTGGCGGAACTTGCCACACCGGCGGCAGACATCAGCGAGCAGATTTCTTTGGCGGGTACGGAGGCTTCCGGTACCAGTAATATGAAATTTATGATAAACTCTGCCATTACGCTCGGCACGCTGGACGGAGCAAATGTGGAGATTCACGACGCGGTGGGCGACGACAATATCCTTCTGTTCGGCATGACAACGCCGGAAGTAAACAATTTAAGGCACAGCGGCTACAATCCGCATGTGTTTTTTGACAACAATCCGGTTATCCGCAAAGCGATTGAAGAATTGAACAGCGGATTCGGCGGCGTGAAATTTAACGATATCGGGGATTCTTTGGTAAAGGTCGACCCTTACATGGTTCTGGCAGATTTTGATTCCTATGCCAAGGCACAGCAAAAAGCGGAAAAATTGTATGCCGACACGAAGCTTTGGAACCGGATGGGGCTTGTCAATACCGCGAAAGCAGGATGCTTTGCGGCAGACCGTGCCATTCGCGAATATGCCGAGAACATTTGGGACGCTTCTCCCGTGCCGCATCGTGCGCAGGAAGACAAACCGGAAAAAGAAGCTGCACCCGCTGCGAAAAAGGCCCTTTTTAAAAAGTCAAAATAACTGGGAGCGACCTTATGTTTTATTCTCGCAATACAATTTACCGCAATCCTACGGGAGCGGTTGCGGACGGTACAAATATTCATTTTAAAATTTCGCTGCCGCGTGACCTGCGCTGTTCCGCCGCGACTTTACTCCTTCTTGATGACACAGTCCAAAAAACAATTCGTTTCTCGATGTTCTGGTGCGGGATGAACGGAGATAATGCTGAATGGTGGGAATGTGATTTTACACCGCAAACGCCAGGACTGTACTTTTACCGTTTTCAGCTTTCTACTTGGCGCGGCGCACTGACGCTTTCGCGTTCTACCCAGGGGGACGGTGTTTTAGGCGATGGCGGATTGTGGCAGCTTACGGTTTACGACCGCAATTTTCAAACGCCCGACTGGCTTGCCGGCGGGGTCATGTATCAGATTTTTCCGGACCGCTTTTTTGATTCCGGTGAACCGAAACAAAACGTGCCGCAGGACCGCAAGCTCCATACCGTATGGGGAGAACAGCCCGACTGGCAGCCGAACGAGCGGGGTGTGATTACTAACACCGATTATTTTGGCGGCGACTTAAAGGGAATCGCACAAAAACTTGGTTACCTGAAATCTCTGGGCGTGACCTGTATCTATATCAACCCTATTTTTGAATCGCACTCCAATCACCGGTACGATACCGCGGACTATTCCAAAGTTGACCCGCTTTTAGGCAGCGAGCAGGATTTCCGTGACTTGTGTGCGCAGGCGAAGGCTCTTGGCATTCACGTGCTGCTCGACGGCGTATTCAGCCATACGGGCAGTGACAGCGTCTACTTCAACCGGCAGGGCAGGTACGGGGAAAATACGGGTGCCTACCGTTCGCAGAACTCCCCCTATTATCCCTGGTACACGTTCCGCAGATGGCCCGACGAGTATGACTGCTGGTGGAATTTCATCACGCTGCCCAACGTGAACGAAACCAATCCACAGTATAATCAATATATCAACGGCAAAGACGGAATCATTCAAAAATGGGTTGGGGACGGTTCGAGCGGCTGGCGTTTGGATGTTGCCGACGAGCTGCCCGATGAATTTTTGGATAAACTCCGCGTTTCCGCGAAGGAAAAAGACCCGAACGCACTCATTTTGGGTGAGGTGTGGGAAGACGCGTCCAACAAGATGGCTTACGGCTATCGCAGAAAGTATCTGCTTGGCAGTCAGCTTGACAGCGTGATGAATTATCCGTTCCGCAGCGCGGTTTTGGGCTTTCTTACCGGAGCGAATCCCGCGGATATGATGGAAATCATCCTGAATGTATTGGAGAATTATCCTCCTCAGGTAATACGCCTGCTCATGAATCACATCGGCACACACGATACGGAGCGCGCCCTCACTATACTGGCAGGGGAACCGCTGGGCAGCCACAGCAGGCATTGGCAGAGTACGGCGAAATTAAGCGAAGAAGCACGGGAACTGGGAATACGGCGGTTGCGTTTGGCAGCACTGATGCAGTTTACCTTGCCGGGCGTGCCTTGCATTTATTATGGGGACGAGGCAGGAATGGAGGGTTATCGCGATCCGTTTAACCGCGGCTGTTATCCGTGGGGAAACGAAGACCAGCGCCTGCTTTCCTGGTACCGTGGGTTAGGCAGTTTGCGCGCGGAATGCTCCGCGCTGAAAGAAGGAACCTTTACGCCTCTAACTGCCGGAGACGGCTGCATGGCGTATATACGCAGTGACGAAAAGCAAATGCTGTTGGTTGCGGTAAACGCTTCAAACGAACAAAAATTTGTGGCAATCCCCAGTGAATGGCGGGATTCTACCGCCGTTTACGGGCAGGTACCGCAGCAGGGCGATTTGCAGCTGCCTGCACTCGACTGTGCGGTTTTAAAATTGGAAAATCAGTAATCAGAATATGTGCGGGTGGGTTTCACCTGCCCCGCATAATTCCATGATTTTTAAGTTTTTTGTAATTTATCCTTGCTTTTTCGTTGTATGTATGATATTATACTAGGGCACCTTAATTTTAGGACAACTTAAAACTTCATATGCGCTCGTAGCTCAGCTGGATAGAGTGTTTGACTACGAATCAAAAGGTCGCGGGTTCGAATCCCTCCGGGCGCACCAAGCTGTTTAGTGTTCCAGTAAGCTCATAGAAATATGGGCTTACTGCAATATTAAACTTAAGTTTATATAAAAGGGTGACGAAGCTTGATCACGTCATCACCCTTATATACAAAGGTGTCATCAATAACCGGGTTTGGCATTTCCTGTATTCGGCTACTCTCACACGAATACGTTTTGCTCCCCTTGCTGTGCAAGGCAGGCATGCTTGCTCAATAAAGTACCAATTTATTGAGGTCGTGGCACACTGGCTATCAGGTAGTATCATCCCTATACCGGTTTTGGCATTCAATTTTCTGTGGGTTTACGCCCACGCTCTCGTCTTTTGTCGGAAGGCAAAAAACAAGAGCCTGAACGCAGTTGTGCAGCAACGTTACGTTCAAGCCCTTGACAAGTGTATGTTAACCATGTTACCATTGTAGCAACACAGAAAACCAACCCCGCTGGTGTTTAGCTTTTGAAACGTAACCCTTTTACTGTTTCAATTAGTGTAAGAAGTTTGCGAGATTTCTTACAGCTAATCATTGGTGGGGTTATTGTATGTCCCCACTCTTAAAGTATAGCACGGACAATTCAGAATTGCAATAAAAATTTGCCTGTAATTACCATATCACGTTTTGAGACTATAACACGGCTAAACAAGTTTTAATTATTACGTTAAAAATTATGCTGTTTAGATTGATTATGGGCTTGTAGGCGCAGCCAAAGCCTTTTATACGCAAATGAGAACAAGTCGGACATTTTGTCCGACTTGTTTTAGTTTATAAGCGATTGCTATAAACATAATGTGTAACTCAGAAAGCAAGCCAATTGAATTTTATCTGATATATATAGGATTCCAATTTATCTTTTCATACTTCTCAATCAATTCATAAATGTCAAATAGTTGCTTTTGAATCACAGGATAATCATAATTATTAATTTGTCCACGCATATGCAAATTAGGAGCGACTTCTTGCAGCGAACCAACAGACTCTTTAGCTTGTGAAATAAATGTATTTACTTGCGATACAAGTCCTAAAATTCCTTCTGGCATTTCAAGCGATGATAACTCCTCGTCAGTATTATCAGAAATGCGATTTAAAGATATTTTTAAATAATACCCATATGATATAAAGTCAATAGTATTTGCAAGCATAGGTCTTATACAAGAAAAATCGTCAATTACATTTTCTGAAGGTTCATTGAAAGGCTTACTTGCTTTTTCAATCTTTGATGATGAATCTTCAATTTGCTGGCAAAGTATATTTATATATTCAATTTCAGCATCCAAATCGAATACAAAGTCATCTTCAGCGAGTAGGTTTCTACTTAGTTCAAAATTTTCCGAATTAAGAGAAATATCATAGCAATCAATTTCTTTTTCTTTACACACATCCCATAAATAATGCTTACAAATTGGATCAATGTTTATACCAAAAGTTATTGATTTAATAAAAGGCAATTTGACAAACAAAGGAGTATTTGGCTCACCAACATTTATAATACGCCATTCCTTTTCGTATTTCCAACAAGTGGTCTTTACTAATAAGTAAGATAAAATGGCGTTCATATCCACATCGCAATATTCAATAATTTCTTTTGAAGTTAAATTAAACTTTTTAAAGCCTAAATTCTGTAGCGATAAAGTTGGCCTGTTAGTGGTATATTCAACTGGATAAATAAAGCCTATAAAATCTTCAATATTGGCAAAATCGTACTCAATGCATATTCCAGAATAGGAATTTGCATAATGTGACCACATTAACTGATTATCCCAACCACTTGCACTAAAACAAGAAATTGTCATTTTTGACAGGAATGATTTAAATGTTGGGACATATATTGTATCCCTAATTTCCACCGCTCTATCATAAAGTTCCTCTAATGTGTCATTTAAGTTAAGCATGTCTATTAGACTTTTTTCAGTTATATCGATCTTTTCCATTGTGCCTACAATTAATAAGAAAGTATTAAACTCTTCTTTAGTAAAGATGTTTTTAATGTGCTTGGGGCATTTTGTATAAAGTGTTGATAAGTTTTGACTGATAAAAATAGAAATGGGGATTTTACTTTGATGCATAGTCTTTTGTTTTGAATATAGATATTTTTTTAGATCATTAACAAGAATAACTAATTCCGCCAATTTTCCGACAGCTTTGTACTTAAGTAATTGTGTAATGATTACTTTTAGATTTTCATCTGGAAATGTTAATGCGTCTACTAATAAAGAAATACAATTCTCGTAAATTTTATCAGGGGAATAGCCAATTACGGAATCAAAAGGATCATTCATATTTAGAGGAGTTTGAGCATATACAACTCCATGTTTTATGTTTTCAATGTCATAAATTGTAGATTCATCGCGTCGGCAAGGTCTATATTGATAAAATAGTCCGCCTGCATCTTCGATACTTTTTTTCATATTATCAAAAGTAGGTTCTTTTTGAAAATCAATGTTATTCTTCATATTCTCTCCTTGAAAAAACGCCTATTAAATGCACTCAATCAATTAATTAATTACAGTTTTAGTGCATAATGTTTAAGATTAGGATAATAATATTCTGGAAATTCTTTTATAAGGAGTATTAAAATGCCTGAACTAAGTTTTTCTTCAAATGCTGATGAAATCCGATTCTATGTAAAAAAATTGTTAGGCGATTACAGAGAACACAACCGTAAAGAAATTAATAGTTATATTCGAAGAACGCCCAATGGGCACATTTTTACTGATGCAATGATCACCGGCGCTCTTAAGACTTTAGTAGACACTGAAAGAGACAACTACCGAAACGCAAGACGTGGATGGTATTGTGCAATAAATCCAAACAAAGCAAACTGTAAGGAAAGTTATGACAATAATGATCTTCTAACTAAAAGAGTCAACAGCATTTTAGATGAAACGATAAGCAAACTTACAGAAGCATGCACATTTAATTTATTGGAGGTAAAAAATAAAAAAATGAAGTTAGATAAAGTAGATAAAATTTCTGAGCTTATTGATCATATGCTTGCGTTTGAAGAAAACCTCAAAAAAGAGGCATAACTTGATGCGTATGTATTACCCTTGATAGGTAAACAAGTCGGACATTTTGTCCAACTTGTTTGGTTTTGCTTATATCTCAAATTATGTGGCCATTGAATCTGCGTTTTTCTGTTACGAAGAACGCAGTAGCTCAAAGGTTACCCGTGGGCGTGTTATTATTTTACTTTCGCAGATCAAGTTGCTTTCTTAATCTTTTTTATCTGTTGAGTCGCAATATACTATAAATGTCCTCTTTGTTATTAATAGCAACAACATAATAATCATGAATGATGCTGTATAGACAATTAGGGATAAAATTAATAAAACAACTGCACAATGAATTCTCGTAATTATAATTGAAAGGACAGCAGATAGTAAAGATAACAATGTAGCGGAAACAATTGAAATAAAGGTTTCTCCAACAACCTGTTTCTCAATAGAATTATTACTATTTATTTTTCCAATTAAAATCGCCGCAAATCCGAATAGTATGGTAAATACGAGAGAAAAAACAGTCGTAAGTATTGCAGCGAGTTTATCATCAATAACAGCTTTAAACCCGAAAGTAATAATGGCAGCAAGTCCAATTGGCATAAATAGAAAGCATGCAAAATCCCAAGGTGAAAGTTTGTCTGTTTTTGCGTTCTTGAAAACTTGCAGCTGTCTGATAAATACGGAGAAAATACGAACCTTTTTGTTTCCAAACAGCATAAAGAAGATTATAGTAAACGCTATGGTTGACCAAATATACTTAATTGGCATGTTTGGAATCCTCCGATTCAATTATTGTATTATAATAGTCATCAGCTAGTTTAGTTAAGGCAGGAATAAAGTCTTCAGGCTTTTTATAAGATGCGTGAAGAGTTTCTGAAATATCGTAACTTCCAAATAAATGTTCATATTCATTCCACTTTATGGTCTTCCTACTTTTTCCAATGCGAAGTTGAATCTCTGCATCATTATATTCATCAGCATTTAGGCATGCAGCTTTAATTTGAGCAAAAGCTGCTGTTTGTTCAATCTGACCCAATTGCATATTGCGAAAAATCTTGAGTATTTTGTTATTATCTGTTACTTCTAGATTCAATCCAAGATCACGTACCACTTGATTTTGCTTTTTTTTGCCCTTATAGTTATCGGCAATATCACTTGATGAGATTGTTCGTGTATACTGTAAAGTAATTTTAGTGGGGGTTGCATTTGATATTGAATCCGATATGGGTATGTATAAGTCCATTTCAAGCTTTAACCCTTTTGGCTTTAATACTCTATTTGCGGTTTCTAAAAACACACTTTTACAGCCTGAACCATTTTGTCTGTGAAAAATGGCAATGATTGAATTGTCGTTTTTATATATAAAAATGTGGTGATCATAAAGAGCTGCACTGTCAGATCCAAAGTTGTATTCTTTTAATGTAGATGTTTTCATGACTGTAACTGGCGTGCCTTGTTTACCAGAACAAGGAAGCAAATGCCACCTGGTTACATTGTCACTCATTTTTTGAATCGATAACTTTTCATAAGGAAGCAAAATAGCTCTGTCGGTATTTTCACCAATTGCCAACTTGCTTGTAATTTTAGTATAATCATTGAGAAAATCTGAAAATTCATACTGTGGTGATTCGCCAGCTTTTATTGCTTTGCGTTGTTCTTCAATTAACGGATTGTTGCGTTGCAAATAGCTGAATTTGCATTTATAGGCAGTCAGCGTTTCGATTTTTGCCACTTCAAATTACCTACCTTTTACCGTTAGAGGTTAATTAATAGTCATAAACTCTTTAACATCATTTAGTTAGGTACATTTATTACCATATTCTCATTCTACCACTTGGTTCTGCAAAAGCAAGTAAAATTTACCATATATCGAATATTTCAGACAAAATAGGAGCCGGTTTTCGCTGGCTCCTTAGGAAATATATTAAACCAGAACCTTCTGCAGCATAGGTCGTCCGGAATGCAGAATATTGACCGCAGCTTCTGTATTCGTTAGCCATAAAGTCATTTCTGGCTTTGTAAGAACAACTGGCATTCGATTGTGGATGACTGACATTGATTGGTTTGCCTCTGTGGTTAATACCACAAAGCAACGTTGTCCATTGAATTCACTGTATAAACCAGCCATATATAAAGACTTCGTTTCCGGTAGTTGAAACAGATACTTTTGTTTCTTCCTATCGTGTGACCATTCAAAAAAACCGGTAGAGGGGATAATACACCGCTTTGATATGATACTGTTACGAAACATCGACTTTTCTTCCACCGTTTCTGAACGGGCATTAATGATTACTGCTTTTCCTTTGAATCCCGGATAACCCCATTTAAGCAGCTCTAGTTCCGGCTTCACTTCATGCTGGGTTAATATCGGTGCAAAATTGGTAGGGAAGATTTCACCGGTTTTAACTTCTCCGTTTACCTTCCGGTTTACTTCGTCGATAATGTCCCGTATATCCTGCGCCTCCGCATCGCTGAATAACACATATCTGCCGCACATAAAATCACCCCGCGCTTTCTGTATTTAGTGTGTCAACTTTCGCCTCGACAAACCATCTGTTTTCTTCCAACCATACGTATTTTTCACGCCCTTGAATCCGGCAAGTGTACCGGATACCTGCTCCGCCTGCTTTGAGTGACGCTGCCGGCCGGACGTCCAGCACTTTATCAATTTCAAACAGGATTCCGTCCGCCCACCAAACCGCAAGAGGTGTAATCTTACCTTCCGGAGTATAACGGACAATCATATCCACGTATTTTTTGCATGACATCGGAATACCCCCCTCGTTAAAAATATCCGACTGGATGAATAGTGTGGTCACGTTTCGGGTCAAATCCGGATAACTGCCGGTCAGTCAATAATACAGCAGGCTGGATACTGGACGTGCCAAACCGCTTTTTCAGCCAGTCGGTTGTGGAATCCAGCCGTTCTTTGCGCTCTCGGTTGCTCTCGTTTGAAAACAAATCTGTTTGCGTACATATTGTATCACTGACAAGGTCTGTTACGCTGATACCAATACTTCGGATCGGCTTATACCAGCGATAATTACTTTTAAAGAGTTCCATCCCTTGCTGCGCAATCTCTGTGGTAATGTTGGTATACTGTTTCATAGCATGCTGGCGGGTAAAACAGGATAACTCATTATCTCGCACACTGATGCACACAATGCGTGCCTTAAATCCCTGCTCACGCAGGCGGCGCGCAACACTATCTGCCAGAACAAATAAAATAATTTTAACGTCTTCATTGTTTTCCAAATCACGCGGTGTGGTTGTGGAGTTTCCAATCGACTTTATAGTTGGTTGGTTATTGAATTGAGCTACGGGAGAAGTATCCAAACCATTTGAAAAAGAGTATAAAACATCGCCCCATTTGCCAAAGTTGGAACGCAGCGTGTTAATCGACGTATCCGCTAATTCACCGATCGAATGGATGCCAAACGATAACAGTCGGCGGTGTGTGGATCGCCCGACATAGAGTAAGTCACTCACAGGAAGTGGCCAAGCAATTTCTTTGTAGTTTTCCTTTGATATTACAGTAATGGCATCCGGCTTTTTATAGTCAGAACCTAGCTTTGCAAAAATCTTATTAAACGATACGCCTATAGAAACGGTAATACCCAGTTCAAACTTAATGCGGTCACTGATTTCTTTTGCAATTGATAAGCCATTGCCTTTTATAGTGCTGCCCGTTACATCTAACCACGCCTCATCCAAACCGAATGGTTCCACCTGATCGGTATAGTCCAAATAGATTTGCCGAGCCATCTTTGAAAAGCGCATATAAAGGTTATAATTGGGCGGCATAATTACTAAGTCCGGACATTTTTGTTTTGCCTGCCATAATGCTTCGCCTGTTTTGATATTATACCGTTTTGCAAGCTGATTCTTTGCAAGTATGATACCATGCCTTTGCTCTACATCACCGCCAACCGCAACCGGCTTATCTCGTATTTCAGGATGATGCAGACATTCAACGCTTGCGTAATAGGAATTGCAGTCGCTATGCAATATGACACGCTCCACTTTTCTCACCTCAATATTAGAACGTCTGTTCTAATAGAATACCCCGATTTATGAGAAAAGTCAACGGTAAATTCAGGAGAAAAAGAGCAGAGGAACAAAAATAACCCCTGACAATTAAGTCAAGGGTTAAGGATTATTATTACTTTTTAGATACCGATGGACGTTTATCAAACTAGGTCAAAAGTCCATCGCAAATATGTTTTAAACAACGGTTCGCGAAATTTATACTTGGTTTTTCCTATATTAACAACATAACTTTTTTCCAGCAGATAACTCATATTACCTGTGATTTGATCTAACGAAGATGATGCAATTCTTTCAGAAATATAAGATAAATCGACTGCATCTTCCTTTGCCTGTGCCATAACCTTGAGAATATCTTTAATAACACCGCTGCCGATCACCTGTATTCTATTGTCAAACTCCTGCTTCCTTATATTTTGAACTATAAAATCACGAGCATGGTTTACATCAATCAAATTAATTTCGTTATTTGTATCATACTTAAAGGAGTGATAACCCAATAATTGAACAGGTTGAGGAAAACAATTTGATAAGTTAATTATTCTAGTTGTTGCATCATGGGTAATTGCAACATCGGTATTTACTAATGCACTATTTATTATTTCAACCATTTCTTCATCTTGCATAGGTTTTAATTCCAATACTTCAAAGAGTCTAGATGCAGAAGGATGTTGAGAAATCATTTTGGTAATTGTTCCAGTAACTCCACTTACTATAAAACATATTGATGCAAATCCATCAGCCCTAAATTTTTCAACAACAGCTTTTAAAAATGAAGCAATATCTATTTTGGGGTCAATTGTATCAATTTCATCAATTAAAAAACATATACCTGTATAATATTCATCTAATTCTCTAAAGATGGATTCTACTTCAGAAGTAAATAAATCTGTTAAATCAGATGGAGTTAGATCTTCATAAGAAGTTTGAGAGGTATACTTAATGAATTTTAAATTTAAATCAAAAGAAGCAGTACGTCCTTGTTTTTTTTCTGATAATTCAGCAAATCTTTTGAGAGAATTAATTAGCCCCTTAACTATATCATTAATTGAATGCTCAGTCATACATCTGAAATCACCAGTCATATAAGAAAACTCGTAATCTCCTAAGTCTATATTTAGTTTATCCAGTAAGGCTTTTTCACCATTTGTTAGATAAAGTAACTGATAGGCAACAGAACTTTTGCCAATACCTCGTTCCCCGGTTATTAAAATGTTTTTATTATTATATAAAGCGTCAACTGCATTTTGGAATGGTTCTTTTCTGCCAGCAAACTTATCAGGATCAGTAACTGGATCCTGTGGTGTAAAGGGATTTTTTTTAATAGATAATGGTGTGCCAATTTCTATAGATTTATCATTTGCAACTTCTACATCGTGGGCCAAGAGGCCTTTTGAAGTTTCAAATGGTTCAAAGATTACTATATCCCCTTGTGATAATGTCCGATATCCTTCGCCTATTATACTGGTATAGTAAACAAAATAATCTTGTCCATCATTTCCTGCAATAAAACCATAGCCGTGGTAATCGCTAAATCTTTTCACTTTCCCTTTCACGACAACTACCCCATTTCCTTTATATTGCTATATATGTAACTGAACAGTGATAATAATTATATTACCATTTTACCACTTAATTCTACAAAAACAAGTAGAAATTCCCATATATCTAATATTTTAGACAGTAAGAGTTGGCTAAAGGGTATAAAACAAGTCGGACAAAATGTCCGACTTAAAGAAAATGTGTTATTTATCATTTGGCAAGATATCAAGGGTTTCATCCATCGCATCTGCATAGGTTTGGCTACCCTTTAAAACGTCTGTGTTATCTAGATTTGCATATACTTTCATGACCATATCGGAAGTATTATCACCCATAATAAGCTGTACAGCTTTTAGGTTAACCCCTAAGCGCAATAATCTTGTGCAGCAATTATGCCGAAATCGGTACGGGTTATATTTTGAGACACTAAGACCATTTTTCCTTAGAATCCGCTCATACACCTGCTTATAGTCCTCATACAGCCATAATTGGCCGCGCGAACCACAAAACAAAAAATCCTCTGTATGATATTTTTCTTTAGCCTTTCTCAGATAGGTATCCGAGTTGACCGCTTTTTCCCATTCTTTCAAAATATCTAAAAGTTTATTTCCGACTTTAATTGTTCTTCGCTGATAATTAATTTTTCCATCGTTTCGTTCATTTTTTAGATCGGTAATTATAGGTTTATTTGGCTTGATTCGTTTTTGAGTAACTGGATCAAGAAACTCTTCATGACTTAAAGTCCGAAAAATATCAATTGTTTTATCTTCATAGTGAATATCAGTAAATTTAAGAGCAAGTGGCTCGCTGGGGCGCATCCCGGTATAGAGCATTAAATGTAGCCAAACGTCTATCATTTGATTTTCACTTACAATGTTAGAAAGCATTTTAATTTCCTCATCAGATAAAGGCTTAATGTCGTCTTTTTGAGGACGATTCGAACGAGGTTTTTTAATATTCTGCATGTAATCAATTTTCAACAGGTTATTTCCGTCCTCACTGGCAGCTTCTCGTATAAAACAGTGCAGCAAATTATATACCTTGTTTATAGTACTCTGGCTATAATATTGTGTTTTTTGCTTTTTCCCTTTTCCTGTCGTATAGGTTCTTTTGGTGAAGCCATTTATGAACTGCTTTATGATGACCTTATTAATTTCTGACATACGATAATCCCCAAGGCCTTCAAGTATGTGTGTGGCTATCGCCAGATCATTGGCATAGCTTCTAGAACGAGTGGCTCCATCTAAACTTTTTAGAAATGACGTGAAAGAATCTTTGAAAAGTATATCTTCGGGTACATGGGCTGCATTAGGTGTATTCCGAAGTTTTGTCCTAGTTCTATGTTCACTGAATTGATTAAACCATTGTCTAATTGATACCATTATGTTACACCTCTATAAAATGAATTTTTGATAAGGTGGATAGTGGTGGTGCTCTGGGTAGAATAGAATTTTTTGCCAAATTAACACTTCCAAACAAAAAAAGAGAGGACTAAAATAGTTCTCTCTTTTAATATCGGGATATATTGGTAAAAAACAAGTCGGACATTTTGTCCGACTTACCGTTCTGGATCTTGATTCTTTATTTTGGCACTTTGCTTTGTTTGTTGATTTTTATGTAGTTCGATAAGAATATCATTAAACGGCGTCTTTTCTTTTACATTCACACAATCGACTTGCTCATGGCTAGAATTAGATTGCTCTCCTTGCTTTTCTAAGTCATCAAGCATAATTTTCTCAATTCGTTTTACATCTGGAAATACTATTTTAATATTCTTATCTAGTAGGTGTTTAATTTGCTTCATATTACTGTTAAGAATTTTTTGAATAGCAGAATTTACAGGTACCGGGTTTCCATTTTTGGTATGGATATGATCTAAATAGTTTTCCGAAATTGGGAACATATTTTGCAATAGAAAAGCAGCTTTCTTATCATCGAATTCACCAAGTACAATGGTAATACATTTTCCGTATTTCTCGACTTGCTTATTGTAAATTGCTTGATACTTTTCAACTTTACTACTCATAGGAACCATCCAAAGCAAGGAAGTTTTTTCATCCTTAACACAAAAGAATGTAGGACGGAAATTACCATTTTCTTTATTGGCCATCAATTTATTATCATTAACCTTTTCAAAAAATGAATCGCTTATATGATATACGTAACCAGGTTCATATTTCATAATTATTTCCTCCAAACAAAATAAGAAGCCCTATCTTAATTAAAGATAGGGCTAAAATTTTCGAGCCGGACATTTATTAGTCGCAGCCGGTGAGCGAACAATATTTTCGAGCCGGACATTTATCAGCCGCAGCCGGTGAGCGAACAATATTTTCATTGGGTCAAGGTATTATTCATACCCTGTATTATTATTCTACTCATCTCTTTCAAATATGTCAATAGTTTTGCAAAATTTTCAAATAAATCATTTTCGATGCTGATGGGCGAGCCAGATCTGCTAGTTGTGAACACAAATAAAAGAAAAAAAGCGGCTTTCTTGCTTATAGGGGCGGCAATTTACTAAACGGTGAATTAAGATTACTATGTACTTTCCAAGCTTAGTTTAAACTAAGAGTATAAATATTATTCTTTCTTAACTGTGTACCTTTGTGGGTCTAAACACTGTTATGGAATTTCTGGACTACCCCTAGATTTAAAAAATAATTTGACATTTTTCACCATCCGTTCTATTATGTGAATTAGGAAGTAGCTTTTCTTTATGATTAGCTTTGCGAAAGAAGTGCGTTTGCTCGAACGCGCTTCTTTCTTTTTTCGCTGCAGTTTAAATAGTAGGTAACGGTTTTGCCGGTAGGCCTTAGTCTGGCGGTAGCGACGTTTTACACGGTTTAGGTAGGTATGTTCCCGAAGATTCCGGACGGCAACAGCAACACGGCTGCGACTGATCCCTGTGTTTTGTGCGATAGACGAAAGACTTGGAAAAGCTTCCTGCTTCTTAGCATCCATGCACTTCCGGATAAAAGCATATACCATGAAATCTGACGCTGTCATTTTTGCATTCAGAATAGGATATTCAATCTTAAACCATCCACCCGGTAAAGGTTTTATTACGTATTTATTCTTTGCATATCCTCGGATGTTGAAGCGATGATCTTTATCAATAAGCTTATTCGATACCAGTTCCTTTATTGTCCTGCAGACCGTCTTTGTATCGATTCCGCAGGATTCTGCTATTGTCTGACAGCTGATACAAATCGCATTCAAGCAATTCTTTCGGCTGATTAGCAGGCAATATACTTTAAACCCGTTGGGGGAGAGCTGATAATCAAAAATTTGGTTTGCCATCTTAAAGAATCTCATTTTCAGCCCTCCTTATAAAATAGACCCGTGGCAGATCAGTTATGTTCTACCACGGGTTTGCTATTATTTTTTTGAATCTTTTTTATTTGCGAATTCCATTTCAAAGTTTGGATAACCGTTTTTGATTGTCATATCGAAATAGGCGTCATAGGTACCAGAACCGTCTTTTTTCTTCATGCCGGTGACTAGGCACCGATGCTTTGGCGATAGCAGACCTTTGGCGTTTGATTTTGTGATTGTTTTGCCTCTAACCGTAAAGTATTTGTTATCCTTCCACAAGGCGAATTTACAACCTTCTTTATATCCGCTGCAGCTGAACGCATTTTTATTCTCATAAACTGGTTTACCGCATAAAGGACATTTGCCGATTTCTTCACGTTCTGCTTGCTGTCGGTTTACGTGAGCTGATGAATAGTCTGTCTGCAGGTGAACCATGAATGCCTGCAACACGGATTGTGCCATATCCTCGGCCGTGGCTTGACCGGACTTGATATCCTCCTGGATCGTCCACCACAAGGCTGTCATGTCTGCTTTTTTTATATCATCCGGAAGCAGGTTGTAAAACTCGCGGCCAAGCTGCGTGGAAATCAAATATTTTCCGTTGTCCTGGATATAGCCTCGCTTAATCAGCGTTTCTATGATTTTGTCACGAGTGGCCGGGGTGCCGATGCTCCCGTTTTCGCCTTTTTTGCCTTTATCCTTGTCTTTCAAAATCTGTTTGATTTTTGGATCATCCACATACTTTGAAATACTGGTCATATCCGTGATCAGCGTCGCCTGCGTGTACCGCTTTGGTGGGGCGGTCTGTTTTTCAATTATTTGACTATCCAGTAAGTTACAGGTGTATGTGCCGGCAGCCAGGTTACTGAGATTGCTTTTCTTCTTTTCCTCAGTTTTGTAGTATTTGGAGAATCCTTCGTTCAATATTTCGGTTGATTCCGCTTCCAAAGTTCCACCTGGCACTGGTTCAGCCATGTGAGTAATCAGCAGCTCCACAGGAGATAGAAACTGAATTAAATAACGTTTCGCAATTTCCATATACACCAAACGAATATCACCATCGAGGCTGTTAATGTCAAAATCGCTGTCTGTCGGAATAATTGCATGATGCGCCGTTACGTTTTCATCGTTGAAGCAATCCGATTTAATATTGTAATCCACCGGCATGTTCAGCTGCAGCTTATCAAGTATCTTACTGACCACACGAGGAGCTTCTGAAAAATGTTCTTCTTTCAGGTATTGGCAGTCGCTTCGGTTATATGTAATGGCTTTGTATTTATCCCTTAAAAGTTGAGTGATTTCCAGCGTTTTGCTTACCGAAATGTTGTATTTTTGGTTCATGTAGGCCTGCAGTTTAACCAGGTTAAAGGGGAGAGGCGGCTTTGAAAGCGCTTTTTTCTTTGTAACTGTACCGGAGCCAGACGCCGGTAAGGTTGCTTGAACTTTTTCCAATACGGCTTTGTTCGTGATATACTTTTCGTCACCAATCAACTCTGCAGAAGGCTTGAAGGCTAATTCAAGTTTTTCTTGCTCTGCCTGGAGGCTCGCTGACAGCTCGTAATAATTCTGTTGGACATGATGTTCTATCTGATAATCCCGGTTAACTACCAGGCCAAGTGTTGGTGTTTGAACGCGGCCGACAGACAAACCTTTCACATTTAAGGAAAGAGAAAAAAACCGGCTATAATTGATGCCAACAATCAGATCGGAAACAGCCCTGGCATAAGCAGCCTTTCCAATAGCCGTAAATTGGTTATTCGGCTGCAGCTGCCGAAAACTCTTTTGTATTTCCGCTGGTGTGTTGTCATTTATAAGGACGCGGTAAACTGGCTTTGTGTTATGGCTGTATTCCAAAATTTCATCAATTAGGAATTGTCCTTCATCATCCGGATCACCGGCGTGGATAATTTCATCAGCCTTCGGAATCAGGGCTTTAATTTGCTGCAGCCGGCTTTGTTTCCCTTCGCTGGGGACGAGCTGCCAATGGTCAAAGAAAATAGGCAAATCATTCACATTCCAGTTTGCATACTTTTCATCATACTGTTCTGGCTGCTTAAGGTTCATTAAATGGCCAAAAGCCCAAATAACGGTGTATTCTCCATTTGAGATTACACCGTTATGCTCCTGGCTGTTCAGTTGTAAGGCCTGGGCGATCGCGCGGCCGAGTTCTGGCTTTTCTGCGATAATCAGTTTCATATCGAACCTCCTCAAAAATTAACTATTTAGATCAAGGGTTACCTTTGTTATTAATACTCTTATAATTTTTCTACTGATTTTAGCGTAACTCTTGTAAGCACCAAGTTAGTTGTTTTTCCACTATCTAATTCATTGACGCACATGTTTTCCATTGCTTCAAGTGTTGCAATATAGGTGAATCCATTAGGATTGTGTAATAATGCACCTATTACATATTCACCATCCGCCATTCTCTGTGCTTTATATAGGCCAAAATGGCTTTCACCGTTGGCTTCCATCTAGCTTTTCTCCTTTAAATTAATATCCTTTCATCACAAATTTAAGTATTTGCTGATTCATTAGAACCTTTCGTTGCTGCAGCGGTTGGTAAATTATTTTCCAGCGGCCGCCTTGCTCAACTCCAATCACGCCGATATAGTGTTTTTCTTTGAGATAGGATAAATATTTATCCTGAATAAGCTGCTCCTTCTCGGCCGGGATTACAATAAAACTCTTGCTTACAAACGGTAAGTTCGCTTCCGCTTGTGCAAGAGCCTTTTTTATATCCGACAGCTTGAATTCAAATGCACAGATCTGATATTCATCCTGGTATTTTTCGATTGTCAGAAGATCGATCCCGCCGTCACGTGCATCGGATTCAAATTGGTATTTTACAATAGACTTTCGGTTTTTATAGAACTCCCAAAATTTGTTTTTAAGGTCTTTTTCATAAAGAAACTGCAATCATATCACTTCTTTGCTAGTTTTTGAGGATCCTTGCTTAAATAGGTCATGGGATCAACAGCCTTATCGCTTACACGTATTTCAAAATGACAATGGTTTCCGGTGGAGTCTCCGGTGCTGCCGACATCCGCTACAACCTGCCCTTTTTTTACTGTTTGCCCAACTTTTACCCGAATTGTGCTGCAGTGAGCATACATGGAAATTAAGGCGGGGGAGTGTCGAACGATAACCAGGTTACCGTAACCGCCATACGGAGCTGAGCCGAATTGAGCATATATTACGGTGCCGTTATCACACGCTTGGATTGGTGTACCGTAAGCTGCGGCAAAATCAACGCCTGCGTGTAATTTATATTCGCCGGTAGTCGGATCGCTTCGGTATCCAAAGGACGATGTAATTGTATAGTTTCTTGAAATGGGATATCCAAATGTTCCGGTGCCGCTGTTCTGCCCAGATATGTAATATTGCAGAACATGTTCTACATAATCGGTGTCACCATAGCCTGTCCAACCTAATTGCTGCGCTTTCATTTTTGAAAAATCAATAGCGTTTTGTTTTGAATAACCACCCTTGGCCGAAGCCCACGATATGTAACCGCCGCCGAAATTGTACCCCTGCAGCGCAAGACTGATTCCCTGAATGTCATCTGGAGATTTACACATTGCTGCTTTCAGACAGCTTGCAATGTATTGGACACCGACCTGAACCGAATATTCCGGTTTGGTTATCGCTCCCGGCTTCTGTGGGTAATTCATATTATACGGACACTCGGAGCACTGCATCGGATCAGTTCCATTCCCTCCGGATTCCTGCTGCATGACGGCCAACACCAGCATGGTATAATCCTTTATTTGATATTGTTCACAGTATCCGCTTACGAGCGATTCATATTTCAATACATTATCGGACAACTGTCCAGTACCGCTAATATTATTATTTTGATTGCTGCCGGCTATGGCGCTCATGACTGCAGATATTAGAACGGCCGCTGCAACCATTAACAAGAAGGGGAAGGAAGTAAGTAACGATCCCAGGATAATAAAAATTCTTTTGATTATTTTTCTTTTCAATTTATCACCGCCCTACAATTCATTTTCCTGCTCGGCCTGCTGAATATCTTGCTGCAGCTTTTCATGTTCCCTTTGATTTTTTACAGAGTTAAAATCCTTTTTGAGGGACTTTTTTAATTGATATACGGCATCTGATCGCCGCTGGGTATGAGAATATTTATCCCGCAGTTTTTGTTTTGCGCTTGCGGAGCTTTTCGGAATGGAGAGTTCAGAACGCAACAGCTTGTCATATTGCCGTAACTCGGTAAGTACGGTATTACCCATCCTGGTATAAAGATCATTGAGTTTGTTCTCGGCGTAATGTTCGTACATTTTTTGAGAACCCTCGCCGTAAGCGGTTCTCAAAAACTCTTGTTCATCCTGCAGCTTTTGTTGCAATTTCTGAAAATCTTCTTTATGGTACAGGTTAATATACATTTTGGTAAAGTCATCAATAGCGGGACGAATGTCATGCAGCGCATTCATGTTATAAAACCAAAGCCGTTCATCCCGGGGCAGCTTGAAATAAAGATTCAAGAACGCACCTTTCAGCATTCTGTCTTGGTAAGATAAATTACCGCGCTTGTCAGAAACGATGTTTTTTCGAATGATATCATTTATTTCTTTTAACTGTTCCGAACGATCAACAATGTTGTTTACAACTTTAGATTTCATTTTAAGTAATGTGCCTGGTTTCAACCCGCCCTTGAACTGATTGACCGTTTCTTTGTCACCATTTTTATTTGTAACCGTATAATCTTTCTTTTCCCTCGTCGGTGTCGGTTCCACGACCGCAATATGAACATGAATATTATCCGTGTTATAGTGAATGGAGGCACTCCAAACAGCGGAGGCCTCCATTCCTTCATTCTTTAACATTTCCTTCATAGCAAGCCGGGTAATATCCCTTATTTTATATTCATCCAGCATTCTTGTTTTGCTATTGTAAATACCATGCTGCTCTAAGAAACGGTTATCAAAACTGAGTACGTTCTGCCACATGGGGCTATCCGCAGCTTGAGCTTTCCGGAACTGTTTTTTTAGAACTTCCTTTTCTCCCGGATTCAGCCTGTCCTTGGTTTCAGTAAATAGGGCAGAGGTGCGTTCGGATTTTACATTAAATCCGAGTTTCTGATTTTGCTTTTCTGGATTGTCCATATAATCATCCACATAAGCGGAATAGGATTTGAACGCACTGTTTCGAACGGCTTCATCACGATCAATGTAATTAATATAACTGTCAAACTTTTTACTGGAAAAAACAAACCGGCTTTTTAAAATAACGCCGACAATTTTATCGTTTGCCATTCAATATAACCTCGCTACTATGAGAAATCATCATCTGTAAAAATTGGCGGTGATGTTTCCGTCTTCTCTTTATCAATTCTCCGTTGCCGATAATTTGAAATTCTATCTTTTACGATTTGTCTTGCCTTTAGGAGCTGCTCCGTGTCTTTATCAATCAACGACTTATAACCGGAATACGAGAGCAATGAATTTAACAGCAATAAGATGACTTCACTGTTACGATCGGCATTGTTCGAACCGAGCCGGATTCTGGTAAGCGTATCCTTGAGTTCTTCCGCAACTTGCTTGGCCAGTGCATCCACCAAAACTTTTGTAGCGGAAACATCATTGCGGTGTTTGTGTTCTTCGATGACTGCGGTAAGAGCAGCAGCTAAAGAACTCGAATGATTTTCATCTTTGTACGCTTTCAAATAATCGATTATGGATTCGTCTAACAAAAATTCTTTTCGATGTTTCATTCCTGATCACCCACGACATTTAAAATGTCCTGCATGACTTTTGTATTGTTATCAATTACGGTCATGCACTTTTGAATAAAGGACTGATACCTTTCTTCAAAGTCTTTGAATTCCTCCAAAGCGGCATAATTTTGAATGAGGTTGGCAACAAAAGTGCTTCGGGAAATTCCTTGATTCGCTGCAAGCTCATCAATTTTTTTTACAGCGACAGGGTCTACGCCGCGAGATTTTATTTCCATTTTTAATTACTCCTTGTATTATAGAGTAGTAGTTATTAAAGCCCCTCTCCAAGGGCTGTGCTACACTGTAAAGGATGCTGTGGATTGGTTAATCACTCCTACCACCAGATGGTTTCAGAAAGGTTCCAACCACA